>JAIBEO010000254.1 GCA_019459185.1 Rhizobium sp.
CCCCCCCCCCCCCCCCCCCCCCCCCCCCCCCGCCCGCCCCCCCCCCGGCGCCCCCCCCCCCCCCCACCCCCCCCCCCCCCCCCCCCCCCCCCCCCCCCCCCCCCGCCCCCCCCCCCCCCCGCCGCGAGTCGCTGCGCATCACGGTGGACCCGGCGCTGGTGCAGCGCGCCTGGGACACCGCCGTGGCGGCGCTCAACTTCGTCACGCCATGAAAGCCGACCTCATGAAGCGCCGCCCGCACCAGTTCCTCGTCCTCGCCGGTCTGCTCGCCGCCACTTCGCCGGCCGTGGCAGGCGACTGCTGGACGACAACCAAACCACTACTGAGGACCGGTTTCGACGCGCCCGCCAATCGCCCCGAGTTCGCGCAGCTCGTGCGAGCCGGCGAACGCGCCGAAGCCCTTCTGCGGGCCGACGCGGCGCTGGCGGCCATTCCCGGCGTGCGATACCAGGTGGACCGGAGCCTCACGCTTGCCGACCACGAAGGGGGCGGGTTGACGGCCACCACCCGCCTGCGCCTGCACCTGCCCGACGTGTGGAAGGACGGACCCGGATGCGGCCTCGACCAGGGCAAGGCCGACTACTTCAACCGCTTCAGCGTGGAGATCGGCTTCAACACGCTGGCGCCACTGCTCGCCGCCCTGGGCGCCAACCAGGAGGAAGGCCAGCCGGTGGTGGCGGCGATCGCACCCGAACAGGCATCGCAACTGCTCAAGCACGGCTGGCTGGCCTCCGGTGCCGACGCCGGCCAGATGGCGGTGCGCGCGGCGCGTGCCGACGGCCGTCCCGTGCTGGTGCCGCTGACGGTGGGCGAGCACCTGGCGCGTTGGACGCACCTGCTTGCCGAGCTCGGCGCCGACGACGAACTGAATGCCTTGCGCGCGCACCGCGACGGCCTGGATGCGGCCACCCTGGCACGGCCGGCCTGGATCAATCCCACCGTGGTGGGCGAACGCATGTGGGGCTATTTGCCTGCGCCTGGGGACGGCGCGAGCGCCTTGTTCCAGGTGGCCCCCGACCTGCTCGCCGGCGCCCCTGGGCCCGGCAAGCCCCGCTTCGTGGTCGCCAGCTATTCCACCGCCACCGATCCGGAAGATCCGGTCGCTGCGGCCCTGCAGGGTTGGCTGGAGTCCCTCGATACCCCGCGCCTGCGCGCACTGCTCCAGGAAGACGCACCATGACCAGGTTCCGACTGCGCCATGCCGCGCATGCCCTTGCCCTGCTTCTCGCCATGGCGGCGAGCCTTCCCGCCAGCGCCGAGGGTCCCGCCGACAACCTGTTCCTGCGCTCGAAGGGCACGCAGGTCGAGGCCTTCAGCTCCGAGTTCGGCTCCGGCTGGGAGGCCTCGAACCTGACGCCCGCCAGCACCGACTTCGACGCCTCCGGCCAGCCCGTTCGCGACCTGGTCTGGAGCTCGGCCAGCATGGCGCCGTTCCCGCATTGGGTGCTCTTCCGCTTCGAGAAGCCAACCTGGTTCACGCATTTCGTGTTCGACAACTACCTGGCCGAGGAGCCCGACCATCCGGGAATCTCGGCACGCGCGGTCGAACTGTGGGTCGGTGACGCACCGGACGCACTGCGCCGGATCGCCAGCTTCGAACTGCGCAAGAACGAGCGCGGCCAGCGATTCGCCGTCGAACCGGTGCAGACCAGCTACATTCGCCTCGTGGTGGTTTCCAATTACGGCCACCCCTGGTACACGGAGCTCGGCGCCACCCAGGCTTTCGACGATGGGACGCGTCCGCCCGCCGACGAGGCCGTCGATGCGCGCTGACCAGGTGAGTCGCCTTGCCGTCCTCGCCCTCGCCCTGGCGGCCGCGGGTGGTGCGGGCGCCGGGGAGATCAGGTCGTTCGAGGACAACACCCGCTACCTCACGCCCCGGCGCGCCGAAGTCGCCGTGCGCGACAGCGTGCGGTTGAATGTCTCGGCGGCACGCTGCATCGACCCCGGCGACGGGGGGCCGATCGACATCTGCACGCGCGGCCCGTCCACGGCCACCGATATCGAATGGCGGGTCAACGGCGTCGCCGGCGGTTCGGCCACCCTGGGCACCATCCACGGCGGCGCCTTGGCGACCTATACGGCACCAGCCAAGGTGCCAGCGGAGAACCCGGTCAGCATCAGCGCGGTGATGTCGTCGCCGGGCGGACAGCAACTGCAACTGGTCTCGGAGGTGGAGGTCTTTGCCCCGGCCGAATGGAAGGGAAACATCGCCTACCAGTTCAGCGGCCAGCTCGACGACCGCGCCCCCGAGCAGGCGCTGTTCTCCCACTTCGACCAGGTGATGTTCTGGCTGGCGCCGGAGCATGAGCCGGGCGTTTCGGACGTGACCCGGGTGAGCCTGTCGGCCAGTTACGCCGTCCGCGGCACCATGATGGACGCGGTCGACGACGATGGCGAGGGCGTCGCCGTGCTCACGCTCGGCCTGCCGACCACCACCTACCTGTACGAGCGTCGCCGGGTGGACGCCTGCCTGGGCGTGGAACTGACGCGGCGCACGGCCAAGCTTGACGTGGACGCGCACCGTGCCGCCCCGATGACCGTGAACGTGCAGTTCGGCGCCGATGGGCGTTCGACGCTCAGCCACGTGCCGGCTCCCGTCCTGCTTAGCGAAGGCTTGCAGTGGTTCGCGCCCTGCAACGACGAACCGCACGGCAAGGCCTTGGCCGAGGAGTCGCTGGTGCCCGACACGCCGGTGGGCATGGCCTTGTCCGGCGATGGAACGGTGTCCCGGGACTTCGCCGGGAGGTCGGCGGATCGCCGCGGCTACGAAGGCAACGTCGAGCTTCCGGCCACGATGCGCTTCCACGGCCAGGACGTTCCCGGCCTGCTCACCGTGACCTGGCGACTGGCGCGCGTCACGCCATGAACGGGCGCGGCGGGCGCGGCGCGCTCAGCCGCCGCAGCCGCCGCAGCAGGTCGACGGACGCGCCCGCACCGCGTGCGGGGCCACTTCGCAGCCGGTCTCTTGCAGCAGTCCCAGCAGCTCGCCGGTGGTCAGCGCGGCCGACACGCGCAGCACGGGCGAAAATGGGTCGAGGTCGGCCACGGCCGCGGGATCGGCCGCGCAGAGCGCTTCGTTGATGGCACCCAGGTCGGCGGCCACGCCGGCGATGTTGACTTCGTATTCCATGCTCGCACCCTCGCTCCGGGGCGCCGGGGCGGCGCCTGTGGCGCACAGGGTCGGGCCGGGCCGTCCGCCGCGCCCTGACCCGGGTCAAGCGGGCGCGCTTCAGCCGAAGGGGCCGACGCCAATCAGCAGGCGGTGCAGGTGGAAGGCGAACACAGCCCAGGCCACCGCGCCAACGACCACGGTGGCCACGGTGCCGCCGACGGTGCCGCCGCTGCGCGGGGCCGGTTCGCGGCGGCGCGCCGCACGAAAGCCCAGGATCGCCCAGAGCAGGAAACCGCCGAACAGCAGCACGCCGTGCAGCCAGCCGTTCACCAGCAGGTGCGCCAGCGCCCACAGCTTCACGGCCAGGAACATCGGGTGGCCCAGCCGCGCCTTGATGTGGTTTCGCGGGATGTAGGCCGCGGCCAGCAGGATGAAGGCCGGCAGCGTGAGCAGGCTGATGAGGTGGCGCAGGCCGATGGGCGGCGCCCACAGCAGCACCGGCGCGTCGGCCCGGGCCTGGCCGTAGCCCCACAGCAGCAACACGAAGCCGGCGATGGACACCAGGCTGTACACGCCCTTGAGGGCCATCGGCCCCATCGCCGCCACCCGCGCCTCGCGCCAGCCCGGCGCGACGATGCGCAGCGAATGCACGCCCAGGAACACCAGCAAACCCGCGAGCAGCCAGACCATGTCCTTCCCCTTGGTTTACGGCTGGCGCAGGAAGGCGATGAGGGGCTGCACCGAAGCGGCCGGGTCTTCTTCCTGCGGCACGTGGCCGAGCGTGGGGAACACTACCAGCTGGCTGCCGGCGATGTCGCGGCGCAGGCGTTCACCATTGTCGGGCGGGATCAGGCGGTCGCGGCCGCCCCACAGCACCAGCGTCGGCACCTTCAGGGTGGCCACGCGCGCCGCGTCGCCTTCACTGGGCAGGTGCCGGAAGCGCTGGCCCAGCGCGGCGCGGTTGCCCTCGCGCACGGCCAGGTCGTAATAGCGGTCCACCAGCGCGGGCGAAACCCGGTCCGGGTTGCCGTACACGTCGCGCACGCTGTTGGCGATCACGAAGCGCGGCAGGAAATGCTGCATCACGCCGTTCACCGCCGGCATCGCCGCCAGCCGGAAACCGAGCGGCACCGATTCGGCGTTGCGCGGGTAGGCCAGCGCGTCCACCAGCACCAGTTTCTGTACGCGCGCCGGGTGCGCCAGCGCGAACTCGATGGCCACCTGGCCGCCGAAAGAATTGCCGGCGAGCACCGCCGATTCGATCTCCAGCTTGTCCATCAGCGCTTCGACGAAACGCACGTAGCGAAGCGTCTCATGCTGGCCCTGCGGGTCGGGTCCGGTCAGGCCGAAGCCCGGCAGGTCCATGCTGACCACCCGCTCGCCCGGCAGATGCGAGACCCAGCCTTCCCAGGTATGCAGGCTGGCCGAGGTGCCGTGCAACAGGATTAGGGGGCTGGGATCGTCGCGTGGGCCCTGGTCGCGCAGGTGCACGCGCAGGCCGTCGATTTCAATGAAGCGCGAGGGCGGCGGCGCCCAGCGGGCTTCCAGTTCGGCCACCGGCACGTCCGGCGCCCAGCTCAGTCCCAGGGCGCCCGCCAGCAGCACGGCCGCCACGGCCATGGATTTCCAGACCCACCCGCCCCTGCTGCGTTTGCGCCTCATCGACCCGTTCCGGCGACGCGCCCCGGCCGGGCGCAGGCCACACGCTACCTGCCCCGCGCGGCGCTTGCCACGGGCGGATGGTCATGGAAACGGGACGCCGGGGCCTGGATGTGGGACACTGCCGGCCCATTTCCCCACCCTCAGGCCCCAGCCATGAAGAAGAAAGCCCGCGCCCGTCGCCGCGCCGCCCGCCTGCGCAGCATCCGCTGAGTCAGCCGCGCCGCCGTACGAAGGAAAGGCCAGCCCCCGGGCTGGCCTTTCTGCTTTTGGGCCCGGCGGCAGGCACTGGAAGCACGCGAGCCCCGGAGTACACTCGCCCGGCGGTTCCCCGGAATGCCTACCTACCCCAGATGGAGGTCGCCATGCGCCGTACGTCCCGTCTTTCCCTGATTCCCCTTGCCCTCGCCTTCGCCCTGCCCGCTGCCGCGCAGGAGGCCGCGCCCGCGGCGCCCTCGCCGGAGGAGCAGGCCATGATGGAAGCCTTCCAGAAGGCCGCCACGCCCGGCCCGCAGCACGCGCGAATGGCCGAAGCGGTGGGCACCTACGACATGGTGGTCAAGAGCTGGCAGTCGCCCGACGCGCCGCCCACCACCGACACCGGCACCTCCACCCGCCGCATGGTGCTGGGCGGCCGCGTGATGGTGGAGGAAGCGAAGGCGACCATGATGGGCCAGCCCTTCGACGGCCTGGGCCTGCACGGCTTCGACAACGTCAGCGGCCGCTGGTGGGCGACCTGGAACGACAGCGTCGGCACCGGCCTGATGGTGGCCGAAGGCGACTGCGACGACCAGGGCGCCTGCACCTTCACCGGCAGCTGGAACGACCCCGTCGCAAAAGGCAAGGTCACCGCCCGCATGACCAGCCACTGGACCGACGCCAACACCGAAATCTTCGAAATGTTCGGCCCCGGACCGGACGGCAAGGAAATGAAGATGATGCAGATCACCTACACGCGGCGGGCGAAGTAGCCACCCGCACGCATCGGCCGGCGCGCACGGCGCCGGCCGGTCAGTCGTACACCGACGGCGTGGTCTTCTCGAGGATTTCCATCGCCTCGGCGTTCTTGCGCTCCCATTCCCTGAGCTCGTCGGGGCTTGTTGGAACCTTGCCCATGGGATTCGACGGGTTCGCACGGGGCTGCTGGACCACGGGAGCCATGTCGGTCGAGGCTTTCGCGGGAGCCGCGGCGGCTGCAGGACGGACAACGGGCCGGGTGAGCGATTCCTCCAACTTCCCCAGCTGGTGTCGCACGAACAGGAACATCAGAAGTGCCAGCACCAACGCGAACGCCAGCTTGAAGCCGAGTTCCCTGAGTGCATCTTCCGGCGACATGCGTCGGCGGCCTCGCCGGCCGCCTTTTCCTGCCACAGGGGCCCAGGCCTCTGAACCCAAGGACGGGGCACTCCCGCCAGGCTTGGCAGAAGGTATCAGGGAGGCATCAAGGATTGCCCTGAGCGCGGCACCGTCCATCAACTCGACCCGGGAGGTGCGGGATGCCGCCTCCCTTGCCGCACGGGTGAATTCACCACTGCTGGCCAGGATGCCGCGGCTGGCTCCGCGGGTCTCCACCAGCCCGATCAATTGATGCACGTCGTTGTGGGGGACCTGCGCGACGTTCCAGTGCTTGCACTGGACCAGGATCACTTCGCCATCCTTGCGCAACACCAGGTCCACGCCACCGTCGAAGCGCTGGGCCGATCCTGCGGTTCCGCAGTGGTCGACCGCAAAACCCCTGCTCTCGAAATGCCTCGCCAGCAAGCGCTCGAAGTCCTGCCAGGACGCCCGGGAAAGGTCGTCCCGCCACTGCACCCTGTTTCGCTTCATTCCCCAGCCCACGCCATCCCCCCCGGCAGCTTCCCGCTGCCCAGGAGGATATCAACGCAGTGACGCCACCAACCCGAGAGGAAATCTCAGCCCTTCTGCGCGTGCCACGCCTTCAGCACTTCCGCTTCCTTCTCGCGGGTAATGCCGGCGCGGGTTTCGGCCTGGCGCTCGGCCGGCAGGCTGCGGTACCAGCCCAGCAGGTCGGTCACCGTGGTGGCCAGCGGCCGGAACGTGAGGCCGGCGGCGATGGCGCGGGCGTTGCTCACGTCGCCATAGCCCGAGTACGGCGAGCCTTCGCGCGGCTGCCACACGGTCATGTCGGCCTCGTGTTTGGCGATGAATTCCGCCGGCACGTGGGTGAACTTGATCGGCCCGCCGGTGACGGCGTGGCAGCCGTGCGCCATGGCGTCGGTGGTGAGCGTGTAATCCGGACCGCAGGCATTGAACACGCCGGTGGTGCCGTTTTCGGCCAGGCGGATCATCCACTCGCCCAGGTCGCGGCCATCGATCACCTGGATCGGGTCCAGGCCGTCGCCCGGCAGCATCACCTCGCCGCCCTGGGCGATGCGCTGGGGCCAGTAGGTGAAGCGGTCGGTCTCGTCGCGCGGGCCGACGATGTAACCCGGGCGCACGATGGTGACCTTCTTGCCGAACTGCTTGTGCGCCTCGGCCTCGCTCAGCGCCTTCAGCGGGCCGTACAGGTTCTCGATGTCGGCCACCAGCGTCTCGCGCGTCTCGGCCATCGCGTCCTTGCCCTTGTACTGGGCCAGCGGCGCGTCTTCGTCCATGCCGTGCTTCGTGCCGTCGGCATACACCGAGATCGTGGAGATGAAGAGGTAATGGCCCACCTTGCCCGCCAGCACCTTGCCGGCGTCGCGCACCCAGTACGGCAGGCTGGTGGGGTTGTCGATGCACACGTCCCACTCGCGGCCCTCCAGGGATTTCAGGTCGCCGGTGGTGCGGTCGCCGATCAGCTGCTCGACCTTGTCGCCCCACTCCGCGATCGGCCGGCGGCCGCGGTTGAAGGTGGTGACCTGGTGGCCGCGCGCCAGCGCGTACTCCACCTGGAAGGGGCCGGTGAAACCGGTGCCGCCGAGAATGAGGATGCGCAGCGGCCTGGCCGCCTTCGGAATGGCGTTGCCAACGCTGGCCGAACTGGCGAAGGCCGGCAGCGCGGCGGCGGCGGTGGCGAGGGCGCCGAACTTGAGCAGGTCGCGACGGGTGGTCATGGCTGGGTCCCTGGGGTTGGAAGGCGCACCTTGGCATTCCCGGGGGGCGGATGCCCCTGTCGAAAGTCGGGGGTGGACCTCAGCGCGCCAGGCACTGCCGGTAGCGCTCGTCCACGCGGGTGGCGAACCAAGCGGTGCTGAGTTCGCGGGTGATCTTGGGGCTCTCGAGCTGGATGCCGGGGATCAGGGCCCGGGGCAGCGATTTGCCGGCCTTGGCTTCGGCCAGTGCGAACACCTGTTGGAACAGGTCGCTGTCGTTGAAATCGAGCCGCCGGCCGAAGGACAGCGCTTCGCGGATTTCGCGTTCGTCCATGCCCAGCTGCGGCGCCAGCGACCGCACCGCGCGTTCGGTTTCGCCGGGGCGCGACAGCGGCGCGCCGGGCGCCAGCAGGTCGCCGTCGAGCGCAAGCTTCCGCCCCGTGGCGGTGGCCACGGCGTTCTGGAAGGCCGCGTTGCGGCTGGCGTACCAGCCAGCGTTGAAATCGGCGAAGCGGTGCACCTTGCGCGTGTACGGCGTGTCGTAACCCAGCAGGTGCTTGATGCCGAAATACATTCCACCGCGGCGGGTGAACACCTCGCGGCGCACGCTGCCCGCCCTCTCGTACGGGTAGCCTTCCGCATGCGCCTCGGCGAAGGCGATCGACACCTGCATCGGCCCGCCGGTCTGCACCGGGTTCCAGCCGTCGAACAGGCGCTTGCCCAGCGGCACGCGGCCCACCAGGTCCTCGAAGATGTCGCTGAGCTCGCGCTCGGTGCGCACCGCGGCCAAGCGCTCGTCGTAGCTGCGGCCGTCGGTGCTGGGCAACTTCAGCGCGGCGTTGAGCGCAAAGGCCGGGATGTGCTTCGCCTTCGCACGGCGCTCGAGCTCGGCGCGGGAAACCTTCGCCAGGTTGGGCACCACCGGGTCGGCCACGTAGCCCGATTCCTGCTCGAGCACGGCCAGCACCGCGCAGATATTCTCGGGATTCGGCGGCAGCGCCTGCGCCTCGAACGCCACCTGGATGTCACCGGCCCAACCGGCGCGGTCGGCCACGTTCGCCGGAATGCGCCGCTCGATGTCCTTGCGCACCTGTGCCGGCGTGGGGCCCGGCGGCGTGGTGGCGCAGGCGCCGAGCAGCGACAGCAGCACCAGCCACGCCACGATCCGAAGGCGACGAATCACGGCGCCTCCCCTACGGTGAGCGTGAACTCCACCAGGCGGTACGGCCGGTTGCGTGGCCCCAGGCGCGCCTGTTTCACTTCGACCGCCGACACCTGCGGCTGGCTTTCGAGCAGCGGCAGGAAAGGATCGGGCTGGCCATCGGGCCAGTGGCCGGCCAGTTCGGCGCGCAGCTGGTCGGGCGGCAGTGCCATGGCGGCGGGGTCCATCTGGCGCCGGCGCAGCAGCGTGACGGTGACGTCGGGCGGCAGCTGCCGGCGCAGCCCGGCTTCGAAGCGCGCCCACTCGGCGCCGCGCTGGTATTCGAGCGCCATCCGCCGGCTGCGGCTGGGAACTTCGGGCAAATCGGCGGCGGCCAGCGGCGGCGGCATGGCGCCGGCCGGCGCGGGCGCGATGCGGTGCCATTCGGAATAGGCATAACCGTACCAGCGCGGCGAATGGCCGAAGAACATGAAGCCGGTGGGATTCTCGCTGCGCACCTCATGCTGCACCAGCAGCACCCCGCCCTCGCCGCGCGCCAGGCCGACGAAGGCCAGGTGCTCGACGTTTTCGCTGCCCGCGCGAGGCGTCACCACGTGGCCGGCCGAGCCCGTGCGCCAGCCGCCGTCGCAGCGGTTCAGGCCGAGTTGCCAGCGCCGGTCGAGCGGCGGCCCGGCCACGGACGCCGCCAGGCTGGCCAGTTCGGAATCCAAGGGCAGGCCCAGCGCGCGGGCGCGCCACACGGCATAGGCGTCGGGGTCGACCAGGCGCAGCGTCGCCGCTTCGGCCAGCACGTCGGTGCTGCGGCGGCGCAGCACCAACTCCACCAGCCCGTTTCGGTCGCGCTCGATGCCAAGGAAGGGATAGGCCACGCCATCGGGCAGCCTCAGGTCCGGCGCGATCCAGCGCAGGTCGTCGCGGGTGACCATCCACTGCCCCACGAGCGAATCGCAGCTGCGGCTGACCGGCCGGTAGTCGCGCGGCACGCCGTCGCCGCAGCCGGCCAGCAGCAACGCTGCCAGCGAGGCTGCACCCGCAAGGCGCCGGGAAAGGCTCATGCGCGTTGTCCCGCTGGCCGCGCCACCGAGCGCGCGATGCACCACAACGAGGCGTAATAACTCGCCAGCACCCACAGCAGCGCCAGCGGCAGGCCAGCGCGGAAATGGTTCCAGGCCAGCAGCGAATCGCTGAGCACGAACAGCGCGCCGCCCACCGCGGCCAGGCGCGCCGGGCGGGACAGCGCGGCATTTCCACGCAGTGCCCACGCCCGCGCCGCCGCCAGCGCGGCCATCAGCACCAGCACCGCCACGTAGGCCAGCACCGGCACGCGCATCGCGCCGGGCACGTGCGGCCACAGCAAGCCCAGGTTCACCGCGGCCAGCGCGGCATACGCGGAAACGGCGAGCGCATTCGCACCCAGCACGCCACCCGGCCACAGCGCCACGATGAAACACAGGTGCGCCAGCAGGAAGGCCACCAAGCCACCCAGGAACAGGCCCTGCGGCAGCATCAGCAGCACGTCGCCCACCAACGAGAACACCACGCCCAGTGCGATCGCCCGCCGGTAGCGCACCGACACGGGCGGCGCCGCGCGCAGCACCCAGGCCAGCACCATCAGCGTGGCCAGCGGCTTGCATACGTAGTGCAGCCAGAGCCACGTCCCGCCCAGCAACCCGCCCGCGATGGCGCCGCCGACCACCAGGGCCAGCAGCGCGGCGTAGCGGCCGGGACTGGCCGGCATCAGCCCGCGTGCGCCAGCGCGTAATCCAGCGCCGCGCGCACCGCGGCCACCTGCGCCGCGTTGCACTGTTCGGGCGAAGCGCGCGGGCTGTCGGGGTAGACCTCGGTGGTGCTGCGGAAGCGCGCGCGGGTGACGCTGGCGCACAGGCCCAGTTCGCGGCAGGGGTAGTTGATGACACCGTGCGCCACCACCGGCGAGCCGATGATCTCGCCCTTGGCGTCGGCCGGCGCGATGTGGGTCACCTTCGCCACGCCGGCGATGATGGCCTGCTGGAAGTCCGGCTGCGGGTCTTCGCTGTCGCCCACGGTGTAGAAACCGTCGGGGATTTCACCCGGCTCGAAGGGCTGGCCGTCGCGCGCGGCCTTGGCGGGGCGGAATTCGCCCTCGTCGCTGTCGGTGGTTTCGTGCAGGTCGATGTGCACCAGGAAGGCGCCCTTCAGGGGCGCCACCAGCGCTTTCAGCATCGAAGATTCGGCGGCCTTGCCGTCGTCGCCGAACGAGCGGTTCGGGTCGATGGCCCCGGCGTTCCAGCGCTGGATGCGCTCGTAGGCCCAGGGGCTGACGCAGGGCACGATGAGCAGGTTCATCCGGCCCGCGTATTCGCCCGCGTGCTGTTCGGCGAACTGCAGCGCGCCGTGCACGCCGCTGGTTTCGTAACCGTGCACGCCGCCGGTGACCAGTGCACAGGGCAGGCCGTCGCGCCAGTCCTTGCTGCGCAAGGCGAACACCGGGAAGCGGCCGTCGGGGCCGGCATCGAGTTCGCCGTACGGCTGCACGTCGAAGTTCGCGCGCAGGCGGTCGATGGCCGTGAGCACGTCGTCGGCGTAGCTGCGCTGCTTCACCTGGCGGTCGCGCCAGGCGGCGCGTTCGGCGGCGCCCCAGGGCTGGCCCGGGGTGCCGATGGGATAGAAAGGCGTACTCATGCGCGGCTTCCGTGCGGGTAATTCGATGCGACCACTTTATCACCGGCCCCCGCCCCCGATGCTGCACCGCCGGCCGCCCGGGAGTAGGCTTGGCCTTCCCCCGGCAGGAGAATACGCCATGGCCTACATCGACGGTTTCGTCTACTCGGTGCCCGCCGCCGACAAGCAGGTATTCATCGATTTCGTGCACAAGTTCGACCCGATCATGCTCGAGTTCGGCGCCACCCGCGTGGTGGAGTGCTGGGGCGACGACGTGCCGCACGGCAAGCAGACCGACTTCTACCGCGCCGTGGACGCCAAGGAGAACGAAGTCACCTGCTTCGCCTGGATCGAATGGCCCGACAAGGCCACCCGCGACGCCGGCATGAAGAAGATGATGGAAGACCCGCGCATGGACCCCAAGGACAACCCCATGCCCTTCGACGGCAAGCGCATGATCTTCGGCGGCTTCCAGCCGGTGCTCGACCTCCGCTGAGTCCCGGTTGCGGTCCCTGCCCCCGGTAGGCAATGCTGGCGCCGGGGAATCACGCTTCAACCAGGGGACCGGGCAATGAAACTTTCGACACGGCGGCGTGCTGCTCTTTGCTGTGCGCTGCTGGGCGCGCTGTGCCTGCCGCCGGCCGTCCTGGCCACGCCTGCCGCGGCGCCCGCGCCTTCGCCCGAGGCCCTCGCCCCGTCAGGTGCGGAACAGCTGCGCGCCCTGCTGGCCGAACGCCGCTTCGACGAAGCCAACGCCCTGGCCGACACCCTGCTGGCCGAACCCGGCCTGACGCCGGCCAGCGAAACCGAAATCCTCACCGTCTGGATGAAGGGCCTGTACCTCGCCGGCGACCTGTCGAAGATTCCGCAGCTTGAAGCCCGCGTGCAGGCCCTGGCCGCCCGCGACGAACTGCCGGCGGAAGCCCGCGCCAGCCTGCTGCACCAGCTGATGTCGCTGTACACGCGCGTGCCGCGCTTCGCCGACGCGCTGGTCGTGCTGGGCCAGATCGAAAGCCTGCTGGGTGACACGCCGAGCCGGCCGCTGCTCGACGCCCTCAGCGCCAAGGGCGCCGTTCATGCCATGCAGGGCCAGAACGCCGAGGCCATCGAGGCCCTGCACCGCGCCGAAAAGGTAGGCCGGGCCCTGGGCCTGCCCGAAGACCCCAGCCTGATGCGCAACCTGGCCGGCCTGTTCATCGGCCTGGGCGAATTCGAGCGCGCCATCGACTACGCCAAGCGTGGCGAGGCCGCGCAGCGCGCGCAGGACCCGCCGCCCGCGCCGCAGGTGCGCAAGGGCATGCTCTCGGTGCTGGCGGTGGCCTATATCAGCGCCAAGGACTTCGAGCAGGGCCAGCGCTGGTCGGAAACCGCCATCGCCTACGGCCGCGAGCACGGCCTGCCGGTGACCGCCGAGCTCAACAACTACGCCACGCTGCTGCGCGACAGCGGCCGCCACGCCGAGGCGCTGGCGATCTACCAGGAGCTCACGTCGCAGGTGGCGCCCACCGACGCGCCCGAGATCCGCGGGGTGCTGGAAAAAAACATCGGCGAAACGCTGGTGGCGCTTGGCCGCCGCGCCGAAGCCGCCGGCCACCTGCAGACCGCCCGCGAGCTTTACGAAACCGCCGACGTGCGTCCCAAGCGCCTCGAGCTCTACCCGGTGCTCATCGACAACCTCGAGGCCCTGGGCCGCCACGCCGAGGCCTTGGCCGCCATGCGCGAGTTCAAGGCGCTGAGCGACGAAACCATCACCGCCGAATCGCAGACGCGCATCGGCCAGCTCGAAAACGCCATCGACCTCGAGCGCAAGGAGAAGGCCCTTGCCGAGGCCGAGGCCGCGAACGAACTGCAGCGCGCCGCCAACGAAGCGCTGCAGGCGGAAAAGGCCCGCGCCCGCGCCATCAACCTGGCCCTGGCCGCCAGCCTGGTGGCGCTGGCCGCGCTGCTGGCGCTGCTCTGGCGCACCTTCCGGCTGCGCGCGCGCGCCCACCGCACCATCGAAAAACAGAGCCGCGAGGACGCGCTGACGGGCCTGGGCAACCGCCGCAGCCTGCTCGAAACCATGGCCGAGCCCGCCACCGCCGGCGCCCTGCTGGTGATGGCCGACCTGGACCACTTCAAGGCCATCAACGACCAGCACGGCCACGACACCGGCGACCGCGCGCTGCGCCTGTTCGCCGACGCGCTGCGCGCCGTGGCCCGCAGCGACGACCTGATGGTGCGCTGGGGCGGCGAGGAATTCGTGTGGCTGTGCCGCAACACCGACGCCGCCAAGGGCCCGCAGCTGTGCGAGCGCCTGCTGCGCCAGCTGCGCGACCACCCGCTGGACGTGGACGGCAAGCCCCTGCCCGTCACCGCCTCGCTCGGCTTCGTTCCCCTGCCCGTCTGGCCCGGCGCGGCCACCGACTGGGACGCCGCGCTGCGCATCGCCGACTACGCGGTGTACTGCAGCAAGGACGCCGGCCGCAACGCGTGGACGGGCTTCGTGGGCGGCGAAGGCGGCCCCGGCGAAGCGGGTGTGGCGCCGGCGGTGCTGGAGCAGCAGGGCAAGCTGAAGCGCGTGGGGGCCTGACAAGGCCCTCCGCGCCCGTCGAGCGCGTGGTGGATCAGCACCACGCACTGCGAGGCGAACAGCATCTTCTTGCCGAGCGTGAGCTTCTTGGCGCCCAAGCGCTCGAGGCTGCCGAAGGTTTTCTTCGGCATGGGGATGTGGTCGGTGAGCAGGAAGCAGGGCTTGCCCTCGAACACCTGCTCGCGAATGGGCGTGCCCTTGGGGTCCATGATGAAAAGCCGGTGGTCCACGGCCAGCTCCTGCACCAGCCGCTCGAAGTTGACGGTGCGCACCGTGAACATGGGGTTCCGGGGATTGCCAACGAACACGGCGGGGCACTGCACCTTGTTCTCGACGAACCACCCTGGAAGCGCCACGTAAGGGACCACGCGAACCGGCTCACCCACCCCTGGGGCCAGAAAGCCAGCCAACCACTCCGCTTGTCTCGCTGGCTGCTCCAGCGGTTTTGTCTCGACGTGCTCCGGGAACGGGAGACGGAAACCGCCATAGACAACCCGTGCTGACTATTTTCCTGCTGAAGCCGGCTTCTTTCTGGACCTCGTCTCCACGGCAAGAACCGCCCCCTTCCCGATGACGACATGGTCGATATTGAATCCCTCGCCCGGGATGTCATGAAAGTCCAGACCACCTTCGATCATTACCTGGGAAAGGCATTGGGCCGTGGCCAGTTCGGCCGCCGGTCCCTGGCGGAATTTCCGAGCTGACAGCGCATGCCTGACAAACTTTCGGAGAAAATTGACGTCCGCGCAGACAACCGACAGCAGGAGAACGAACTCAAACCAGCCAATCTCCACCTTGGACCAGTCAAACCCGTGGCGCGTCACAGCAACATGGACACAATCATTTCGCCAAACCAAGTGGTGGGACGGGGAGTGAATCAGAGCGGCGTCAGGCCTGCATTACGAGACTCGCGAATACGCCCATGAGTTGTGCAGGTCTGTGCACTCAAACCTAGCCATAGTCACTAACCCCATAAGCGACAAATCGTGCAGGTTGCAACGCCAGTTGTCCCGGCGCCGACTTAACCAATGACGTGTAGTGAGAATTTTTCGCACACCCTGGCCAGCCTTCCACGATCAAAGCTTGAGGTGAATTGAAGAAACCGACTCCAACATGCTGTTTTTAGGCCTGAAATAGCGATCCATTAAGCAGCTTCAACTCCGTCGACAGGAGCGTCCGCCACTGACCGGCCTGGAGAAAGCCCAACGTTGCTTGAATGCAAACAGCATCGGGAACCGCACCCCTATGGGAAAGCGAATCGCGATCTTCTGCGACGGCACGTGGAACCGCGCTGACCAGGCCCAGGGCGATTCGCCATGCCCGACGAACGTCGTAAGGCTTGCGCTCAGGGTTTCCCGCCGGTCCGGCGATGAACCGCAGGTGGTCTATTACGGCCAGGGTGTAGGGACTGGTGGATCGATCGACAAGCTGACCGGCGGCGCCTTCGGAAAGGGCCTCGACGACAACCTCTTCGCCGCCTACCGCTTTCTTATCCTCAACTACGAGCCGGGCGACCAGATATTCCTCTTTGGCTTCAGTCGCGGCGCCTATACCGCGCGCAGCCTCGCGGGAATGATCCGCAAGTGCGGAATCCTCAGCCTCAGGTGGGCCGAGCGCTACATAGGCGCACTCGACCTGTATCGCAACGGACAACACCCGGATGACAGCCAGCCAAGCGAGTTCCGCAGGAGCTACTGCACCTGCGGAGGGCAGCCGATACCAATCCAGTTCATTGGGGTCTGGGACACCGTTGGCGCCTTGGGCATACCTGTGGCCGGCCTTCGGGCCCTCACCGCCGGCAAGTACCAGTTCCACGATGTCGAACTGAGCGGAACAGTTCGGAATGCCTTCCACGCCTTGGCCATCGACGAACAGCGGCGCCCCTTCCAGGATGCGCGCTGGGCTTACAAACCGAAGCTGGGGCAGCGCGTGGAACAGGTCTGGTTCTGCGGCGCCCACAGCGACGTCGGCGGTGGCTACGCGCGGCACGAATGGGGACTTGCCGACATCTCGTTCCAGTGGATGAAGGACATGGCCGCCAGCTCAGGACTTGGCTTCGACGAAGCCATCGAGCTCCAGCGCATCCTGAAGCCGGACCCCCTCGGCCCTCTGCATGACGCCAGGAAGGGCATTTACCGAATGCTGCCGCCGTACCTGCGGGATATCGGAACCATGGCGAGCGTCGGCGACAAACCCCCTGGCGAACCTCGCCTTGACCCGACGCAATCCATCCACGACTCCGTGCTTCGCCGATGGGATGAGGTTCCGACCTACCGCCCCGAGAACCTCCGTCGCTATCTCATGAAGATCGGCGATCCGCGCAGCCACAGCTGAAACAGCGAGACCCCTCATGAACCCGACCACCCGGAAGGCAATCACCGTCATAACTCTCGTCGAATTCGCCGCCCTACTCGGGATCAGCGTCCTGCTGTTCCATTACACCTATGTCGCCCAGGGCGGAGGCCCCGGGAACTGGGCAACCGACTTCCTGGAGGGCCTGCTCAAGCGCCAAGAGGATATGACCGGCTTGGCTGCTGCCTTCGTCCTGGCGATACCAGGCCTCTTCCTGCCCATGGCAACTACTCCGACCGGGGCAGTCACCAAGTGGGGCAAGGTGGCCTTGGCCCTCCTTCTAGTCACCTTCGTGTTCGCCACGACGGCCAACGTTTGGCTGGTTCCCGGGCCTGATGCGCCAGGGCACAACCTGGCTCCGCTCGCGGACACGTCGGCACTTCGGCTTTCGTCCTACGCGATGACTTACGTGGCATCCATCCTCGGCCTGTCAAAGCTGTTTACCAAGCCAGGACCAGAGAAAGGGGAGAACTGAACATGTTCCTGACCACCCTACTACTCTCTTCCGCGCTGGCGATGTCTGCGCCCGCGCTCCGAATAGGCGCCGAGAGCGAGCCGGTCGTCACCGTCGAACCCAGTCCCCCAGGGTGCTGTTCGCCGACCTTCGACCAGTCATCGCAACGCTGGACGGTCCCGCTGCGACCCCCCGGAAGCGGCACCTACGTGACGACCTACAACGCGATGCTCGATGACCACTCCGATGCCGTGGCGATCCAACTGGTGGTTCCCAGAAGCGAGCGGCTGAACCAGGAAGTGTTCCTCGCGCCGCCGAGCGTTTCCGACGCCTCGGAATCCACCGTGCGGAAGTTGTGGCAGAACCCGGCGATCATCCGCAAGTCCAGTGGCCAGGAGATCCAGTTCCAGGCGCTGCAGGACCTCGGCTACATCATGCGCGAGATCCGCCGCACCGACCCCTCGCCCCACATGACGCCCAGGGTGTCGGCCAGGAGCCAACGGGCCGCCTACCTGTTCGTGCGTGTCATCACCAACCTGGCCGCGGATTCGTGGTTCGTCGTGCACCAGGACTATTCGAAGAGCCTGGCTTATGCGCTACAGCTACTTCGAACGGCCGACAGCGCAAGAACTTGCTGGCTTGGGGCACCGACCTGCAAGGGAATTCAGCAACTCGTTGACCAGACAACGTACCTGCGGGAGAACCAGCTTGGGCGCATGTACAAGATGATTGCCCCAACCCAGGCCCAACTATCCAATCCGGAGTACTGCAGCGCGAACTCCCGGGCGCTGCTGGATTTCTACAACCACTTTCTGGGCGCCCTCGACAGGGCGCGTGCAGCCGAGATCAGGAAGAACTCGGGACTGGGCGAATCCCGCATTGCGAGCGAGATCGCCGCATGCGCGGTCACCCTGGCGAAGTGCCCGGTTGCGGCAAGTCGCGCTGAAACGCACCCAGTTTCGCTCGCCGAAGCACGTTCGGCGCTTGAGCGCGCGATGGCTTCCGACCGAACCGACCTGGCGATCAACCACCTCCAGGTCGTCTCCGACCTTGAGCGCGACCTGGGCCAAGGAATCCCCCCGGCATGCCCGGTCCGCTCATGAATGGCTTCCGGCGCGTCGCCACCGCGATCCTCATCGCCCTGCTCTGCGGCTGCGTGACCACGGACCGGCAGGGGCGCACGGTGATTCATCAGTTCGGCTACGTGCGGACGGTAATTGGAGACTCGCACCCTTCGGATGGTCCCGGCGATATCGGCACCATCGGTGTCACCCAAGCGACGACGCTCGGGCTGTGGGCCGGTGACGGCGTTGGCATCGGCCTGAGGCAGTACGTACTCACCCACCCCCCCAACGACTGCCAGGTCGTCGTCCATGTCCGCAACAACCGCCAGTTGGCCCACCTCGCCATGCTCATGAACAAGGATGGCCCCCTCGGAGTATCGGTATGCGCCACGTCACTTCACTTGCTCTCGTATTGATCCTTGCAGGGTGCGCCACGGCACATCGGGACGTCCTGGTCTTCGCGACGGACACGTCGTTCGGGGTCACCGTTGGCACCGACCCCGCTACCGCCCAACTCAGCAATGTGTCCATCGGCTATCGACGGCGCGAAGCCGTCTGGATGCCGCTCCTGGCCAACGGCTTGGATAGTCCCCTGGTTTGCGCGCAGTGGTCCGAGGTCGAAAGGGCCTGCAAGCAGGCAATACCCAGGACAACCTGCGACGGCGCCGAAGGTTCGCTTTGCGATGGAATCGATCTGCCCGGCTGGTCGCCCAAGTACCGTGGTTACGCCAATGGTCCCGGGCTGGGCAGGTCCGGAGACCGGACGGAGTCGGACACCTACTCCGTGTTCGCCAGCTTCGGCGGCTCCGGGTCTGGAGGCGTCGACGGCGCAAAGGTGGAACTCGCCCAGTTCTTCGCTACCGGAATAGCCGCGCAGCGACTGGGCGAGAATCCCCGCGCAACACAGCTGGTTTCAACGACGGAGGCCAGCGTCGCCGGCGCCCGCGCGGAGGGACGCGCGGACGCCATGACCGAATTGCTGCAAAGCCCTGAAACCATCGAGATTGTCGCTGCCTCCCAGGCGCGTGACGACGGAGCCAGGAAGGGGGCCGTCGAATGCGTGTTCTCCGCGGACTCGACCCCAGCGTCCAGGAGTGCCCGCCTGGAAGCCATGGCGACCGTGGCGACCCGCAAGGGAGACAAGGACGCCATTCGCGCGGCGGTCACTCCGGAAAAGCTCCAGCAAGCGCTGGCACGGGATTCCCTACTGGATCTGGCCACCGGTCTGAATACTGCCTGCGGGCAGGCCACCAAGGGGAACTGAAATGTCGATCGAAACTACTTACTGCAAGGAGATCTTCGCGGAGATCTGCACCAGCGCAAACGCGGCCGCTGCTCGTGCGCGGCAACACTCTGATCGGGGGCGAAAGGTCCGGATCTTCCAGAGCTTGGGATATCAATTCGGGACGGCAACCCTGACGGACGACGACCCGCCTGTAATCACGCCAGCAGTCCTCGGCGACGCGACGTCCGACGCCGAAGCCTGGGTCGTAGTGTCCTGGAGGAATCGCTAGTCGCATCGCCCTGACCCCGTCCTCGCCTCAGTGCACCCCATACACCTTGCCCGTCTCCCCGCCTTCCACCGACCGCGCGTAACCCAGCGCCACGCGGGCGCCCGGCACCGGCTGGAAGCCGCGGAAGAAGGGGCCCAGGTCGCCCATCGATTCCACCAGCACGCCCGGGCTCACGGCATTGATGCGCAGGCCACGCGGCAGTTCCACCGCGGCGGCGCGCACGAAGCCTTCGATGCCGCCGTTGGCCAGGCTGGCAGCGGCGCCGTAGGCCACCGGGTCATGGTTGAGCACGCCGCTGGTGAGCGTGATCGAACCGCCGTCGCGCAGGTGGCGCTGGCCGATGAGCGCCAGGTTCACCTGGCCCATCAGCTTGTTGGACAGGCTGAAGGCCCACTGCTCGGGCGTCAGGTCCAGCAGCGGCGCCCAGCCCACCTGCCCGGCCGCCGAAACGATGGCGTCCACCGTGCCCAGCTTCGCCAGCGCGGCTTCGATGCTGTGGCGGTCGGCCAGGTCCAGGCGCAGGTCGCCGCCCTTGCGCCCGGCGGTCACCAGCTCGTGCCGGCCACCCAGTTCCGCCGCGGCGGCGCGGCCCACGGTGCCCAGGGCACCCACCAGAAGAATCTTCATCGTTCGCTCCTTGTCGGCCGGATTGGCCTTGGCGAGCAATCTAATTACTTCCGTTACTGGCTTAATCGGGCGGGGAGCGCCTATTCTGTTTCCCCATGGAAACAAATGGCAGCCGATTCAACGAAGCCCTGGCCCTGCTCACGGTGGCGGAAACGGGCGGGTTCACCCGCGCCGCCGAGCGGCTGGGAATGTCCAAGGCGCAGGTGAGCAAGCTGGTGACCGCGCTGGAAACCTCGCTGGGCGTGAAGCTGCTGCACCGCACTACCCGCCGGGTGGCGCTCACCGACGCCGGCCGGCTGTACCTCGATTTCGCCCGCCAGGCCCGGCAGGCGCTGGGCGACGGCGAACGCGCCGTTTCCGCGGTGCGCACCGAGGTGGACGGGCTGATCCGGCTCACCGCGCCCACCTCGCTGGGCGACGGCTTCCTGGTGGACCTGCTGGCCGATTTCCGCGCGCTCTACCCGGCCGTACGCTTCGACGTGGACCTGAGCATCGGCACCCGCGACCTGGTGGGCGAAGGCTTCGACTTCGCCATCCGCATGGCCCGCACGCTGGACCCGAACCTGGTGGCGCGCCCGCTGGGCGTGATGCGCGAGGTCATCGTGGCCAGCCCGGCCTTCCTGGCCGCGCACGCGCCGGGCGGCCTGCAGGAGCCCATGCAGCTGGGCGCGCTGGAAGCCCTGCGCAACCGCAACTTCCGCGACGAAGGCCGCTGGCTGTTGCAGCGCGGCGACGAAACCGTCCTGGTGCCGGTGCAGGGCAGCCTGGCCATCAACCACTTCATCGGCCTGCGCCGCGCGGCGCTGCTGGGCCAGGGCGTGGCCCGCCTGCCCCGCTACCTGCTGCGCGATGACATCGAACGCGGCGGCCTGGTGGAACTGCTGCCCGACTGGCAATTGCCGGCCACGCCGGTGTCGCTGGTCTACCCCAGCCGCGAACACCTGCCGCACCGCTCGCAGGTGTTCCGGGATTTCGTGATCGCGTGGGTGGGGCGCAAGGGCGTGCTGGACTGAGCCTCAGCGCTCGTCGAGTGCGTGGTGGATCAGCACCACGCACTGCGAGGCAAACAGCATCTTCTTGCCCAGCGTGAGCTTCTTCGCGCCCAGGCGCTCGAGGCTGCCGAAGGTTTTCTTCGGCATGGGAATGTGGTCGGTGAGCAGGAAGCAGGGCTTGCCCTCGAACACCTGCTCGCGGATGGGCGTGCCCTTGGGGTCCATGATGAAAAGCTGGTGGTCCACGGCCAGCTCCTGCACCAGCCGCTCGAAGCTGACGGTGCGCACCGTGACGCCCGACTCCACCGGCCGGCTTTCTTCCTTGCCCAGGCCGCGCGAGGCATCCAGCGCGGCGGCCACCTTGCCCAGCAGCGCCCGCTCGTCGAAGCCGCCGAGCGAATGCATGGCATTCACCTCGAAGCGCACGGTGCGCGAATAGTCCTGCGTGCTTTCCAGCACCAGGTACACCACCACGTCGGGCCGGTGCGACTGCGCCACGAACAGCGCGTTCATCAGCGTATGCGCCAGGATTTCCGGGTGCGCTTCCTGGCCGATGGATGCCAGCAGCCGCTGGCTGTCTGTGGGGGCGGCGCGGGCGCGCAGGACGAAGGTTCGCATGGGCTGGGATTGTCACCGACGCCCCGGCGATGTGCCAGCCGGCGCTCCTGGCCCGGGCCGCGACAACATGTCCGAAACGGACAATACTGCGTCCGAACGGCCATCCGTCCCCAGCGCATGATTGCCCCCCATGAGCCAGCCGCGAAACATCGTCACCCTGCTCTACCCCGGCTTCGACCTGCTCGACGCTACCGGCCCTGCGGCCGTGTTCGACGCCGCCCGCGACCGCGACCCGCGCGCCGACTACCGGCTCACGCTGTGCGCGGCGCAGCCGGGCCCGGTGCGCAGCAGCAGTGGCCTGGCGCTGCTGGCCGAGCGCGGCCTTACGCCCGGCCCGGCGCGCATCCACACGCTGGTGGTGCCCGGCTGCACCAACCTGGCCGCCGCGATGGCCGACGAAGCGCTGCTCGACGCCATCCGCCGGCTGGCCCGGCGCTCGGAGCGCGTGGTGTCGATCTGCACCGGCGCCTTCCTGCTGGCGGCCGCCGGCCTGCTCGACGGCCGCCGTGCCACCACGCACTGGCGCCATGCCGCCGACCTGGCCCGGCGCTTCCCCACGGTGAAGGTCGAGCCCGACGCCATCTACCTGCAGGACGAAAACGTCTGGACTTCGGCCGGCGTGAGCGCCGGCATGGACCTGGCGCTGGCGCTGGTGGAAGCCGACCACGGCCAGGCCCTGGCGCTCGACACCGCGCGCGCCCTGGTGGTGTACCTCAAGCGCCCCGGCGGGCAGAGCCAGTTCAGCCTGCCGCTGCAGGCGCAGTCGTCGGAACACGCCACGCTGGACCGCGCCAGCCAGGCCATCCTCGACCGCCCCAACCTGGCCTGGACGGTGGCGCAGCTGGCCGAACGCGCCCTCGTTTCGGAACGCCACCTGCGCCGCCTGTTCAAGCAGGAACTGGGCATGAGCCCGCGCGAGTTCATCCAGGGCACCGTGCTCGAGCGCGCGCAGCGTTTGCTCAGCGACGGCGACGCCACCGTGGCAGAGATTGCCCGCCGCTGCGGCTACCTCAGCGCCTCGTCCTTCATCCGCCGCTTCCAGGCGCGGCTGGGCGTGAGCCCCAGCGAATACCGCGCCCGCTTCCGGGCGCAAGCCACCTGATCCACCCGAACCCCAAGAGAGCCCACATGGACCTCATCGACGCCACCCATTTCACCGCCGACCGCGCCTGGGGCAGCCAGCTGCTGATGGACATGGGCGAGTTTCGCGCGAAGCTGCACTGGACCGACCAGCCGTTCGTCTGGCACGAAAACGACGGCGAGGAGCTGTTCGTGGTGCTGGACGGCATCGTGGACATGCACTACGCCAGCGCAGAACACGAAACGCCGCGCGTGGTGGAACTGCGCCCCGGTCAGGTGGCGGTGTTCCGCGAGGGCGACCGCCACGTGGCGCACCCGCGCGGCGCGGCGCGGATCCTGGTGGTGGAACGGCACGACTCCGCCTGAGCGGCGACCCGCACCGCCGGGGCCCGCGGCGGCGCACCGGAGCCATACTTCAGCCACTCTCGCCATCCGCCGCCCGGGCGCTATAGTTCCCCAGGCTTGGCCGGCGCCCTGCCGGCTGCGAAACGGAGAGAAAGGCCATGGGTCTTGTGCAGGCGGTGAAGGGCGCGGTGGGCGGCATGCTGGCCGACCAGTGGAAGGACTTCTACACGGTGCCGGCCGGCCTGCCGGCCACGGCGGCGCTGTTCGCCGCGGTACCCCAGGGCACCAACGCCGGGCGCGGCGCCAACACCAAGGGCTCGAGCAACATCATCAGCAACGGCTCGAAGATCGTCGTGCCGGAAGGCTACGGCCTGCTGCTGATGCAGGACGGCAAGATCACCGGCTTCGCCGCCGAGGCCGGCGGCTACGAGTGGCGCTCGGACGACATCAACTCCCAGTCCATCTTCACCGGCGACGACCTCGTCAGCCCGCTGATCAAGCAGAGCTGGGAACGCTTCAAGTTCGGCGGCCAGCCGGGCGGCCAGCAGCTGGCCTTCTTCGTCTCGCTCAAGGAACTGCCGGACAACCGCTTCGGCACCCAGTCGGAAATCTACTGGGACGACGCCTTCCTCAACACCCAGGTGGGCGCGGTGACGCGCGGCTCGTACACGCTGCGCATCCTCGACCCCATCCTGTTCGTGAAGAACTTCGTGCCGGCCACCTACCTGCAGCCGGGCCAGGTGTTCGACTTCACCGACCTCGACAACGCCGCCGCCGGCCAGCTCTTCAACGAGGTGGTGGGCTCGCTGGCGCCGGCCTTCAGCCTGTACTCGAACGACCCGGCCAAGGGCAACCGCATCACCAAGCTGCAGCAGGATTCCATCGGCTTCGCCAAGAGCCTCTCGGCCGCGGTGGAAAACGCCTACCAGTGGACCACCGACCGCGGCCTGGCCATCGTCAAGACGGCCATCGTTTCCATCGAGTACGACGCCAACACCAAG
Source organism: Rhizobium sp. (assembly GCA_019459185.1). Taxonomy (GTDB): domain Bacteria; phylum Pseudomonadota; class Gammaproteobacteria; order Xanthomonadales; family Xanthomonadaceae; genus Arenimonas. The sequence goes on from JAIBEO010000254.1 coordinate 24,231, forward strand.
GAACTGCTCAAGACCGTGCAGCGCGCCGACGCGCTTTCCGGCAACCGCGGCAATTCCAACCTGCAGGCCAGCGTGGCGGCGGGCATGCAGGCCGCCGGCGAAAACAGCGGCGCGGCCGGGCTGGTGGGCCTGGGCATGGCGGGCGGCATGATGGGCGGCATCGGCAGCCTGCAGCTGCCGGCCACCCCGGCGGCGCCGGCGGCCGACGACCCGGTGGCCAAGCTCAAGAAGGCCAAGGAACTGCTCGACCTGGGCCTGATCACACAGGCCGACTACGACGCGCTCAAGGCCAAGGCCCTGGGCCTGTAATCCGGGCCCGCGTCCATGTCCAAGCCCACGGGCCCCACCCCGCCGCCGCTGCCGCCCGGCATCGGCCCGGGTTCGCCGCAGGAATTGCCGCCGCTGCCGGGCACCTTCCCGGTGGACCCGGCCACCCTGCCCAAGCCCATCCGCGACGAGGTGCTGGCGCCCGACCCGGAAGCCATCGACACGGCGTCGGAAGAGCTCAAGGACGGCCAGAACCACTGCCCGAAGTGCGGCGCCACCGACATCCGCCAACGCCCCGGCACCGACAAGCTGGTGTGCCTGTACTGCCGGCACGAATGGCACGGCCAGGGCGTGGAGGAAGCCTTCGGCCTGGGCGAAGGCCTGGACGACCTGCAGGGCACGGTGGTGGCCACCGGCGCGCAGGCCATCGCCGACGACGCCTCGCACCTGATGACCTTCAAGTGCACCGGCTGCGGCGCCGAAGTGACCGTGAACACGGAAAACGCCATGACGGCGCGCTGCCACTGGTGCCGGCACCAGTTCGGCGTGAACGAACAGGTGGCCAACGGCGCCGTGCCCGACGCCGTGCTGCCCTTCCGCATCAAGAAGGACGACGCGGTGCAGCGCATCCGCCAGTTCGTGGACAAGCGGCGCCTGTTCGCGCTCAAGGAATTCAAGGCGCAGTTCACGCCCGAGAACGTGGTGGGCGTGTACCTGCCCTACATGATTGTCGACGGCCGCTGCAGCGCCGGCGTGGCCGGCGAAGGCGAAATCAAGACCCGCGAATACACGCGCGGCACCGGCAACAACAAGAAAACCTACTACGACGCCGACGTGTACCAGGTGGGGCGCCAGGTCGATTTCACCGTGGACGACCTGCACCTGGAATCAAACCGCGCGCGCGGCCAGCTCGACAGCAGCGTCAACACCAACAACATCATCAACACCATCCTGCCCTTCGACACCAAGAACGCGGTGAAGTGGAACGCCTCGTACCTGGCGGGCTTCACCTCGGAAAAGCGCGACAGCGACGTGGAGCAGCTGCGCCCGCGACTGGAAGACCAACTGCTGTCCATCGCCCGGCACCAGGTGGAAGCCAGCACGCAGCGCTACGACCGCGGCGTGCGCTGGGAAGAGGAAAGCCTGGACGTGCACGGCACCCGCTGGGTGGCCATGTACCTACCGGTGTGGCTGTATTCCTACCAGCAACCCGGCACCGGCATGCTGCACTACATTGCCGTGAACGGCCGCACCGGCGAAACCATGGGCAGCATTCCCATCCAGCAGTGGAAGCTGCTGATGGCGGCCATCACCGCGGGCACCTTCATCGAGGCGATCGTGCTCGCCATCCTCGGAGCGCAGGCATGAGCGACGACAATGGCGTATGGCTGCTGGCCCTGGGCCCCGCCGGCGCGGCTGCGTTGTACTGGGCGATCTACCGCTACTACCGCAACACCGACAAGTCGCACGCCTTCGAGCGCGAGACGAAGGTGGATGCGAAGCCGGTGACCGGCAGCGACGTGAAGATTGGCGACGTGGAGGGGGTGCGGAACAGCCGTATTCCCGGGGACAACGTGAAGGCGTATCGGAATCGGGTGAAGCGGGTGCGTGGGTCGGGCTGACTCGGCGAAGCCTAATTATTCGCCGGGCAGCGCTCGGACAACACGCGGGCGATCCGCTACTTAACTGCCTCGCCAAGGTCGAGACCAGAACCATCACGCACTCTGACCACGGGATTCTTGGGGTTTCCCACTAAAACCGCGGGGCGCTGGACCTTGTTCTCGATGAAACGCCCAGGGCGCACTAGATAGGGGATCGCACGAACCAGCTCGCCCACGCCGCGTCAGGGAGCCCGCCAGCCACTCCACCTACCTCGCCACCTACTCCAGAGGTTTGGTTTCGGAACGGTCCGGAAAGGAGAGCCTGACCCAATCGCAATCGATCCGTGCCAACTCCTTGCCCGCCGATGCCGCATTCCTGCGGGAAGTTGTTTCAGCAGCGAAGACGGCGCTCCTTCCGATAACGATATGGTCGATATTGAAACCGTCTCCAGCAAGGTCGAGAGCGCCTTATGCCGGGCAAGAGGCGCCGACCCAGATGGGACTGCCTCCCGTCGAGATTGCAGCATTCCGTACCGGCGAGCGCCATGCGGCGCACACGCCTGGTGCGGCGCGGATTCTCACGACGCGACATTAAGCCCAATAACAACTGGGAGTCGAGAATCACTGCCAAAATTCCGATTCACACGAGCAATCGCGAAGAAATCTACGCCAGGGCAGCCTTTACCTCGTCCATGAAGCGCAATGCTTCGGGACACCTCGGAGGCTCACCATCAACACAGTTACCCCACCCCTCTACAATTCTGCCAGCATGCTGAGCGTACGCAGCAGGAATCTTCCTAAGCCGACCATCTTTACGCCGAACCAGTTTATGTGGCCTACCCACCAGTAGCGCACCAGGCTCATGGTGCACTTCGATAGGCAGATGACGATCCGCCAGGTCAGGAAATAGTGCACATAGAACCCAACACTCGATGTCGCGAGCGGGCGTACAGAGCACCACATTTGAAGCTGACACTTCGGGAAGCAGGCCCAACAGCCCAGCTCGTACAATTTCGGCGCCCGTGCCAACAAGCCCCTGCCCTGAGAGCGCAAGATCAATAAACTCTGGATCATCCGCAACATCTGAATCCAAGTGGATCACCAGCAAATCCACGTTCGCTATAACCGACCTTCTGCACTCTGATATCTCAGCGCGCCGTGATCGGCACCACTCCACCACACCCTTCCAACCTTGAGAGAGCGAATACCCTAGATCGTCAAAAGCATCTGAGCCCGGGGGCTGTATCTGCGAGGGAATAAAGTCTTCACCATCGAGCCATTCTCCAACCAGTTCCTCAAGAACAATCTGGTCGGTAACACCTTCGGTCACGAAAGCAATTCGTCTCATCACACACCCGTCGGAACGCCACCGAGAGCACCCATCACCCACTGCTGCGAGAGAGAAACTCCCTTCTTCGCCCGGGCAACCATCTCTCCGTCAAGCTCAATCCTGGTGACTACCGTCCGACCCAACCTCGTTCTATCAACAGCAAAGAGCCTGACTTCGTCATCACCGATTGGCAATCCGTCAAGGACGAGGGGGTTGTGTGAGGTTAGAAGTATCTGGCGGGCACTATCCGCCTTAACCCAGCCCACAAGCTCCCTGGTAAGCGACCTTGCAAGCCTTGGATTCAAAGCGTGATCAAAGTTGTCAACCGCCAGCAAATTTGGCGCACTTCTGTGGTGAGCAAGAACCGCCATGAATAGAACGTAGAGCGCGCCCTCGCTCGCGTCATACGCCGAAAGATAATTCCTTCTTTCCGCCATATACTTATCGCGAAATCGAAGTATCAATGCCTGCTGAGGAACACTCTTGGAAATTGGAACTGTCCCTGCTGGAGACGCCCCAAGGCCACGAGCCCAGCCAATGAGCTTTAGAATGCTGAAGTAGACATCATCTGAAACACGCTCAGAAGGATTGCCGGGACCAAACATCTCATTCACCGCTTCGGCAAGCCTTCCGCCACTGAGTCCGACCGGCTCTCTACTCTGAGGATCAGAATCTAAGCCTCTGAGAGTTGCGGTATCTGGACTGAAGATCGCGTATTCCCGAAGTGACTCGATTAGATCTACTGCCGGGCTGTCCGAAGGAAGATCGACAACTTTGAGCGCGGCGTATCCTGAGATCGAGTTTAGGCGCTCCAATGACCGCGCTGATCGACCGAAGACCTTCTTCTCACCCTCTTTGAGCAATTCCGTATTAAACGACCATGCGGGCTTTGGGCGCTCAAGCGGATTAAATAGGCCGACAGAATACGTCGCACATTCAGAGGACGCACTAAAGCGAATATCTTTGGGAAGACGTCCACCCCTAAAGCTCGTCTTATAGAGCGCCGGCACACCAGGGCGAACCCCCCTGCGAAGAAGCGATTCATCGTCAACACGCCCACTAGCAGCAGCGCCCAGAACTCCGAGCGCTTCAAGCAAGTTGCTTTTGCCGCTGCCATTTGCGCCGATGAAGACATTAACTCGACCGAGATCAAGCTCAACATCTTCAAGTGACTTGAATGATCCTATCGTGATCTTCTTGATCATAGCGTGCGATTCCAGTTCGAAGTCACCCAAGTAAACTCACATATTCCTGCGGTACTCCCCACCCACCTCATACAGCGCATGGCTGATCTGCCCGAGGCTGTGGGTCTTCACTGCTTGCATCAACGCCGCGAAGATGTTTTTGCGGTCACGGGCGGTGTTCTGGAGGTAGCCGAGGGGCTTGGTCGGGCCTGAAGGCCCTCCTACAACAGCCAGGGAATTGCGGGCGACCTGGAAGGATTTTACGTTGTTGATCTGCTGGGCCTTTTCCGGCTCGGTGCTGCGGATCAGCTCGATGGTGGTGGCCACCTCGCCCGCGTGGTCCTTGGGCAGGAAGGTGTTCACGCCCACCAGGGGCAGGCTGCCGTCGTGCTTCTTGTGCTCGTAGTACAGGCTTTCTTCCTGGATCTTGCCGCGCTGGTACATGGTGTCCATGGCGCCCAGCACGCCGCCGCGCTCGCTGATGGCCTCGAATTCCTTGTACACGGCCTCTTCCACCAGGTCGGTGAGCTGGTCGACGATGAAGCTGCCCTGCCAGGGGTTCTCGTTGAAGTTCAGCCCCAGCTCCTTGTTGATGATCATCTGGATCGCCACCGCGCGGCGCACGCTCTCTTCGGTGGGCGTGGTGATGGCCTCGTCGTAGGCGTTGGTGTGCAGGCTGTTGCAGTTGTCGAACAGCGCGTACAGCGCCTGCAGCGTGGTGCGGATGTCGTTGAACTGGATTTCCTGCGCGTGCAGCGAACGGCCGCTGGTCTGGATGTGGTACTTCAGCATCTGGCTGCGCTCGTTCGCGCCGTAGCGCTCGCGCATGGCGCGGGCCCAGATGCGGCGGGCCACGCGGCCAATCACCGTGTACTCCGGGTCCATGCCGTTCGAGAAGAAGAAGCTCAGGTTCGGCGCGAAGTCGTCCACCTTCATGCCGCGCGCCAGGTAGTACTCGACGATGGTGAAGCCGTTGCTCAGCGTGAACGCCAGCTGCGAAATCGGGTTCGCGCCCGCCTCGGCAATGTGGTAGCCGCTGATCGACACCGAGTAGAAGTTGCGGACCTTCTGGTCCACGAAATACTGCTGGATGTCGCCCATCATGCGCAGGGCGAATTCGGTGCTGAAGATGCAGGTGTTCTGCGCCTGGTCTTCCTTCAGGATGTCGGCCTGCACGGTGCCGCGCACGGTGCGCAGGGTGTGGGCCTTGATTTGCTCGTAGGTCTCGGCGTCCACCAGCTGGTCGCCGGTGATGCCCAGCAGGCCCAGGCCCAGGCCGTCGTTGGTGGGCGGCAGTTCGCCGTGGTACTCGGGGCGCTTCTTGCCTTCGAAGAAGGCTTCGATCTTGGCGTGCGCGGCGTCCCAGCGGGCCTGGTCCTCGCGCAGGTACTTCTCCACCTGCTGGTCAATCGCCGTGTTCATGAACATGGCCAGGATCATCGGCGCCGGGCCGTTGATGGTCATGCTCACGCTGGTGGTGGGCGCGCACAGGTCGAAGCCGGAGTACAGCTTCTTCATGTCGTCGAGCGTGGCGATGGAAACGCCGCTGTTGCCGATCTTGCCGTAGATGTCGGGGCGCTCGGCCGGGTCTTCGCCGTAGAGCGTCACGCTGTCGAAGGCGGTGGACAGGCGCGCCGCCGGCTGGCCCACGCTCAGGTAGTGGAAACGGCGGTTGGTGCGCTCGGGCGTGCCCTCGCCCGCGAACATGCGGATGGGGTCTTCGCCGGTGCGGCGGTAGGGGTACACGCCGCCGGTGTAGGGGTAGGCGCCAGGCAGGTTTTCCTTGCCCAGGAAGGTGAGCAGTTCGCCCCAGCTCTTGTAGCCGGGCGCGGCGATCTTCGGAATTTTCTGGTGGCTGAGCGATTCGCGGTAGTTCTCGACGCGGATCACCTTGTCGCGCACCTGGTATTCGCCCACCTCGTCGGTGATCGATTTCAGGCGCTGCGGCCATTCCAGCAGCAGGTTCACCGATTCGGCGCTGAGCGCCTTCACGGCGTCGTTGTAGCGCTGGCGCAGGGTGACCAGGCTGCGGTCCACCACCACGTGCGGGGCATTGGGGTTGTCGCCGGTGCTGGCGCCCTGGCGGCGTTCCCACTGGAACACCACCTTGCGGCGGTCGGGTAGGCCCTGGCGGCGTTCGCCGCACTCGGGCCACTGCGTGCCTTCCTTGCCGGCCTGGGGCGCGGCGGGCGTGGGCACGATCAGGTGGTGCGGGTCGTACAGGCCCAGTTGCTTGGGCAGGTTCGGGCAGCCCAGCTCGCGCAGCGATTCCCAGTAGTGCTGGGCGCGGTCGGCGGCTTCGGCCTGGCGCTCGATGGAGGCGTTGACCTGGCGGCCCTGCTCGGCAATCTCGGCCAGGTAGCGGGTGCGCGCGCCGGGGATGAGCACGGTGGCGCGGGGCTCGCGCAGGCTGGTATCGACATTCGGCCTGAAGTCACAGCGGGGGCTGCCCACTGTAGGGGGGGGGGGGGGGGGGGGGGGGGGGGGGGGGGGCGGAGGGGGGGGGGGGGG
>JAIBEO010000255.1 GCA_019459185.1 Rhizobium sp.
CCCCCCCCCCCCCCCCCCCCCCCCCCCCCCCCCCCCCCCCCCCCCCCCCCCCCCCCCCCCCCCCCCCCCCCCCCCCCCCCCCCCCCCCCCCCCCCCCCCCCCCCCCCCCCCCCCCCCCCCCCCCCCCCCCGCTCCTACAAGGGCGCTGCGGGGCGGCTCAGTAGTACAGCATCACCAGGTGCTGCGCCTCGGCGAAGAACAGCCAGCGCTCCACCAGCGCGCCCAGCAGCGAGGAAAGCACCGCCAGCACCAAGGCGGGCGTGGCGGCGGCCGGCGCGGCCCAGGCCAGCAGGCAGGCCAGCACCGGCATCAGCGCGAAAAGCACCAGCGCCATCGTCCGCAGCTTGCGCGAATGCTTGCGCGCCAGCACGAAGCCCATTTCGGTGGTGAGGTAATTCGCTTCGGTGTGCGGGCGCTCGAACACAGTGGCCACGCGCCCGGCCGGCAGCCCCAGCGCCGACGCGCGCGACACCGGCAACGGCGCGCGGTCGATGCCGCGCCAGTACTCGAGCTTCATCACCGCCAGCCCCAGCGCCAGCGCGCCGGCGACCACCAGCAGCGGCGTGATGGCCAGCCCGCCCGACAGCCGCTGGCCCAGCAGCATCAGCAGCAGCCCGGTGAGCAGCGCGAACCCCAGGTACACCGGCAGCACCAGCGGATGCCGCCATGCGGGCACCGGCTTGAGCGAGGCGTAGATCATGGCCGTGCAGGCCACCGTGGCCAGCGCCAGCACGGCCGCCGCCAGGATCACCCAGCGCGCGCCGTCGCCCAGGCCCGCGCCGGTGCTCTCACCGCGCAGCGGCGCCGACAGCCACCAGGCCAGCAGCCCCACCGGCAGGTACACCAGCACCGCCAGCACGCCCTCGCGCGACAACCAGGAGCTGCGCCACTGCGACAGTGCCCGCCACGCCCGCCGTGGCTGCCCGAGGTGGCCGAGCGAACTCAGCAGGCCCGCGGTGAACAGCGACGTGGCGGTGCCGATGAGCCCCAGGAACAGCAGCGGCGCCACGCCCAGCAGCGCGCCGCCGCGGTCGAAGCCCAGCAGCAGCATGGTCCAGGCCAGCAGGCCGTAACCGGCGCCGGACAGGGTGGTGAAGAACAGGACGGAAAAGGCCGGATGCATGTCAGCGGCTCAGGGCGCGGTCGAGCCAGCGCAGCAGCGGGTTGAGTTGCGAAGCGTCCAGCGTTTCCGCCGGCGCGGTGGCCGTGGCCTCGTCGGCCGGCGCGGCGCGGCGCGGGCGCGGCGGCAGGTAGCGGTTCACCGGCGCGTAGCCGAGCTCGGGCATCAGCGGCACGCCGCCACGTTCGGCCACCAGCTGCGATACGGCGGAATCCGGGTCGCCCAGGTCGCCGAAATGCCGCGCCCTGGTCGGGCAGGCCTGCACGCAGGCCGGCTGGCGCGAGGCTTCGGGAATGGTTTCGTTGTAGATGCGGTCCACGCAGAGCGTGCATTTTTTCATCACGCCCTCGACCGCGCTGTACTCGCGCGCGCCGTAGGGGCAGGCCCAGCTGCAGAGTTTGCAGCCGATGCACTTGTCCTCGTCCACCAGCACGATGCCGTCCTCGGCGCGCTTGTAGCTGGCGCCGGTGGGGCAGACGGTGACGCAGGCCGGCGTTTCGCAGTGCAGGCAGCTGCGCGGGAAGTGCAGGGTGCTCGCCGGCTGTTCGGCGGTGGCCGCCACTTCGTAGGAATGCACGCGGTTGAACCACACGCCGCTCGGGTCCTTGGCGTAAGGGCGCTCGTCGGTGAGCGGGCCGGCGATGCCGCCCGCGTTCCATTCCTTGCACGACACCGCGCAGGCATGGCAGCCCACGCAGGTGTCGAGGTCGATCACCAGCCCCAGTTTCCGGGCCGTCGGCTTGGGAAGGTCGGTCATGTCAGAAGGGGAAGAACTTCGGGATCAGCCAAACGGCCAGGCCCCAGAACAGCAGGTTGAGCGGGATGCCCATCTTCATGAAGTCGGTGAACCGGTAGTTGCCGGCGTTGTAGACCATGGTGTTGGTCTGGTAACCCACGGGCGTGGCGAAGCTGGTGGAGGCGGCGAACAGCACCGCCACCAGGAAGGGCGTGGGGCTGACGCCCAGCGACACCGCGGTGGAATAGGCGATGGGCGTGATGAGCACCGCGGCCGCGTTGTTGCTCATCAGCTCGGTCAGCAGCGCGGTCACCAGGTATACCGCGGCCAGGACCGCCAGCGGCCCGAAGCTGCCCACCCCGCCCACCGAAAAATCGGCGATGCCTTGCGCCAGGCCCGACTTCTGCATGGCGATGCCCAGCGGCAGCACACCGGCCAGCAGCACGATCACGCGCCAGTCCACGGCTTGGTAGGCCTGGTCGTTGCCGATGCAGCGCGTGGCCACCAGGGCGATGCCGCCGAGGATGGACGAGGCCACGATGGGCAGCCAGCCCAGCGCCGCCACGGCGATCGCCGCGGCCATGATGGCGATCGCCAGCAGCGCCTTGCTGCGCGGTTTTTCCGCCTCGCCGCGCTCGTTGAGAACGACCAGGTTGTTGTTGGTGCGCAGCACGTCGAGCTCGGCGCGCGGGCACATCAGCAGCAGCACGTCGCCGACGTTGAGGCTGACGTCCTTGATCTTCTCGCGCAGCACTTCGCCGCGGCGGTGCAGCGCCAGCACGGTGGCGTTGTAGGCCCACTGGAAGTCCAGCTCGGCCAGGCTGCGGCCCACCAGGCGCGCGCCGGGCGCCACCATGGCTTCCACCAGCACCTGCGCCTGTTCGCTGTCTTCGCCGGTGAACTGGCTGTCCTGCAGCTTGAATTCGGGCTCGAGCTCGAGCCGGGCTTCGTCCTTGAGCGCCTTGAGCTGTTCCCAGTTGCCGCGCACCAGCAGCACGTCGCCCTCGCGCAGTTCCTCGGCGCGCGGCGACCAGTGCTTCTGCTCCCCGCGCATCAACTCGAGCACGTAGACCGAACGTCTCTCGGCCAGCTGCGCCTGCGCCACCGACTTGCCGATCAGCGGCGAGCCCGGCATCACGCGCAGCTCGGTGATGTACTTGCCCAGCTCGTAGGCCTCGGTCAGCGGCGCCGGCGGGTGGTGCGGCAGCAGCCAGCGGCGCATCAGCAGCAGGTAAACGAAGCCGACGCCCATGGTGATCAGGCCCACCGGCGCGAAGTCGAACAGGCCGAAGCCGGGGTGGCCCAGGTCCTTGGCCAGCGAGTTCACCAGCAGGTTGGTCGAGGTGCCTATCAGCGTGCACACGCCGCCCATCTGCGCCGCGTAGGAGAGCGGGATCAGCACCTGCGAAGGCGAACTTCGGTTCGCCGCGGTGGCCGCCAGCACCAGCGGCAGGAACACCGCCACCGCCGCCGTGTTGTTCACGAAGGCCGAGATCGGGCCGACCACGAACATGACCAGCAGCAGGAACAGCCAGGGCCGCCTCACCCGCCCGAACAGCCGCCCCACCGACAGCAGCGCGCCGGTGTGCGCCAGGCCGGCGCTGAGCACGAACATGGCCGCCACCGTGATGGTGGCTTCGCTGGAAAAGCCCGACAGCGCCTCGGCCGGCGTCACCAGGCCCAGCACCAGCAGGCTGGCCAGCACCAGCATGGCCACCACGTCCACCGGCAGCTTCTCGGTGACGAACAGCGCCACGGCGCCCACCAGTACGGCCAGGGTCAGCAGGGCTTCCATGGTCATGGCTCAGCCCTCCGGAAGGCGGCGCCGTAGCGCAGCGGCGTGGTGTCGGGGTTGTCGCCCAGCGGCGCGAACTGCGGGTGGCTTTCTTCGCCGGCGCCGGCCTTGCGCAGCGACACGCGCAGGTCGAACCACGCGGCCTGGCCGGTCACCGGGTCGGCGTTGGCGTAGTCGCCGCCGGGCAGCTGGTCGGAAATCAGGTGGTTGAGCAGGAAGCCCTTCGTGGCCTCGGGCGCGTCGGCGGCCAGTTTCCAGGCGCCGCGGCGCTTGCCGATGGCGTTCCAGGTCCAGACCGTGTCGGGCTGCACGTTGCCGGCCAGGCGGCAGGGCACGGTGATGCGGCCGTGGTGCGAATCCACGTGCACCCAGTCGTCGTCGGCCAGCCCGTGGCGCGCGGCGGTTTCCGGGTGCAGGTACAGGTAGTTGCGCGCGGTAATCTGGCGCAGCCAGGCGTTCTGCGAACCCCAGGCGTGGTACATGAAGGGCGGGCGCTGGGTGACGGCGCTGAGCGGGAAACGGCCGGGCTCGAGCCGCGCGCCTTCGAAGGGCTCGTACCACATCGGCAGCGGGTCGAAATACGTGGCCACGCGTTCGCGTTCGGCCTCCGGCGGCTGCACCGGGCCGTGGCCCAAGGCGGCCAGGCGGAATTTCTGCAGCGTTTCCGAGTAAAGCTGCAGCACCACCGGCTCGGCCTTGGCGATGAAGCCCATCGACTGCGACCAGTCGAGGTAATCGCGGTTGGCCATCTTGAAGTAGTGGCCGGCGGCGGGGACTTCGGCGCTCCAGAAGCCGCCGTTCTCGCGGTAGCGCTCCAGCTGCGCCGGGTTGGGCGCGCCCTTGCCGTGCTGGCTGCCATCGCCGCGCCAGCCGGCCAGCAGGCCCACGCCGGGCGCGCGCTCGTGGTTGACGATGTAGTCGGCGTAGTCGCGGTAGCGTGGCGTGCTGTCGTCGTTCACCAGCGCGGGCAGGCCGATGCGCGCGCCCAGGTCGAGCAGCACGCTCTGGAAGCCGCGCACGTCTCGGCCTTCGCGCTGGGTGGCCGGGTTGAGCACCGGGTGGCGGAGGGCGTCGGCGGCGCATTCGGCGTCGGAAATGGGGCGGTCGAGCAGCGAGATGGCGTCGAAACGCTCGAGGTAGGTGGTGTCGGGCAGGACCAGATCGGCGTAGGCCACCATCTCGCTCGAGTAGGCGTCGGAATAGATGATGCGCGGGATGCGGTACTGGCCGTCGTTGCCCTTGTCGGTGAGCCAGTGCAGGGTCTCGGTGGTGTTCATGGCCGAGTTCCAGCTCATGTTGGCCATGAACAGCATCAGCACGTCCACCGGCTTCGGGTCGGCGGCCCAGGCGTTGCGGATGACCGTGTGCAGCATGCCGTGCACGGCCAGCGGGTAGCGCCAGGAATAGGCATGGTCGAGCCGGCGCGGCTGGCCGTTCGCGTCCACCAGCAGGTCTTCGGGGCCGTGCACGAAGCCCAGCGGCGCGGCGTCGAGCGCGCCGTTGGCCTGGCGCGTGCTGCCGGGCCGGTTCGCCGGCGGAATCGGGCGCGGGAACGGCGGCTGGTAGCGGAAGCTGCCCGGCGTATCCACCGCACCCAGCAGCAGCTGCAGCAGGTGCAGGGCGCGGCAGGTGTGGAAACCGTTGCTGTGCGCGCTGATGCCGCGCATGGCGTGGAAGGCCACCGGACGGCCGACCATGCGCTCGTGGCGGCGGCCGTGCATGTCGGTCCAGGGTTGTTCGATGACCACGGGGTCGTCGAAGGCGGCCGCGGCAATTTCGGCGGCGATGCGGCGGATGGTGGCCGCCGGCACGCCGCAGCGCTCCGCCATGGCTTCGGGTGCGTACTGCGGGTCGAGGTAACGCTCGGCCACCAGGTGGAACACCGGCACCGCCACGCGCCCGTCGGGCAGCGTGAATTCCCCCACCACCGCCGGGCTCAACCCCGTGCCATCCGCCGGCGCCGGCTCCCCTGTAGGAGGGGGGGGGGGGGGGGGGGGGGGGGGCGGGGGGGGGGGGGGGGGGGG
>JAIBEO010000256.1 GCA_019459185.1 Rhizobium sp.
CCCCCCCCCCCCCCCCCCCCCCCCCCCCCCCCCCCCCCCCCCCCCCCCCCCCCCCCCCCCCCCCCCCCCCCCCCCCCCCCCCCCCCCCCCCCGGCCCCCCCCCCCCCCCCCCCCCTCCCCCCCCCCCCGCCCCCCCCCCCCCCCCCCCCCCCGCTCCTACATAGCCTTTTGGCGCGGCACGGCCAGGGTGAACGCCGCTTCAGCCACGACCTTGCCGTTCACCTGCAGCTCCACGCGATGCGCCCCGGGGTAATACACCCGCGTGGTGATCGGCCTGAGCGAATGCGCCTTCTCCAGCCGCCGCGTTTCGCGTGCACCCAGCTCCAGCTTCCAGCCCTTGAACACCTTCGGCGAGGTGCTGCCGTTGGCTTTCACGTGGTGCACCACGTAATCCACCACCAGCGACTGCGCGCGCGGCGACGAAGACACCAGCGTGGCGACCAGTTTCACGCTGCCGCCCACCGCGGCCCGTTTGGGCGAAACAAGCAGCGCCGCCTCGCCGCGGAAGCGCTGGCCCAGGCCCCAGGCGCCGAGCACGCGCGGGTCGCCGCGCTTCACCAGCGTGCGGCTGGCGTGGCGCAGCAGCGCCGTACGTTCGGCGGGCGCGCCGGGCAGGTGCTCCTCCAGCCACCCGGCCACCAGGCCCGGGTGGTCCTTGGCGATGTCGTTGAGGTGGTTGGCCACGCTGCGGCGCACGTAGGCGCTGGGGTCGTCCTGCAACGCGCGCAGCAGCGGCAGCGTGGGCGACGGGTCGGCGATGAGCGCCTTCACCTGCAGGCCCCAGGGCAGGCGCGGGCGGCTGCCTTCGCTGGTCCAGCGGCGCACGTGCGGGCTGGGGTCGCCGCTCCAGCGCTGGAGCTGGGCCATGGTCAGCGCGAGGTGGTTCAGCAGGAAGGGCCGCACGGCGAATTCGCTGGTGAAGCGCTGGGTGAGTTCGCGCAGGGCCAGCAGCCCGCGTTCCGGTTCGGCCTGGCCGCGGCGGGCGATGAATTCGCCCAGCGGCCAGCCGATCCAGCCGGCCAGGCCGGCGTTGGTGATGCCGAAGGCCAGGCCGTCGTCCGCGGCGGGCGGCGCCAGCGCGGCTTCGATGATGCCGGCGGCGCGGTCGAAGTCGCCGGGCAGCGTGGCCTCGAGCGCGTCGGCGATGTGCATGGCGCGCGCCTTCATCTCCAGCGCATCGAGCCCGGTCAGCGCCCGCGCCTCGAAGCCGGCGCGGTCGAAGCCGCGCCAGGCGCGCTGCAGGTGCTGCCCGCAGGCGCGCACCAGTGACGCGTTGATCAGGTTCTTGAACGGTTCCGCCACGATGGCTTTCCTGTAGGAGCGGGGGGGGGGGGGGGGGGGGGGGGGGGGGG
>JAIBEO010000257.1 GCA_019459185.1 Rhizobium sp.
CCCCCCCCCCCCCCCCAAAAACCCCCAAAAACCCGGGGGGCCCAAAACCCCCCCCCCCGTCAAGCCGATCAAGCGAAAAGCGAAAGCTGATCGGGGTTAGACCGCCAGTGCTGCCGTACGTTTTCGGTTCGGCCGAACCGCCACCGGTTGTACGCGCGCACGAAGACGGTTTTGGGCTTGCTGAACATCCCAATTTCTCCATGAGAAATTGAGGGCAATAGGTTGCCTGCATCGACCGGAAATGCTATTTTCCGGGCAAGTCTGCCAGACCTGATGCAGTGACAGAGGGGTGCCCTCCTTCACCGTGTCGTTTTAGTTGTAGTACCCGCGGCGGGGCTCGAACCCGCAAATTCCTGCCAGGGAGTCGGCTTTAAAGGCCGCTGCGTCTACCAGTTTCGCCACGCGGGCATTGCTTTAAAGGTGAGCGACTTGCTTCCCACGCACCCTCCGGACCTTGCCCGTTCGGGGGGTGCTTTGTTTCTGGCCTACGCACACGGGATGCCCGGTCGCTCGCGGTGGGCAATGTGCGGAGGCTCGTCATCTCCTCATGTCTGCGGGTCCTTTTCCGGCGGGGTGTAGCCCTTCCAGCGTTTGACGTAGATGACGAACATGCTGCTTAGCATTTCCCAGTCATCGCCATCCATGTCGTCAGGAACGATCACCTGCACGGGGTGCTTGCCGGGCAGGGGAAGCTCAAAGGAATGAGTCCCCGGCGCCAGCTTCGGTTTTGCTGGCGGCTCTCCCTCCTGGCCTGTGGCGCCCAGAGGGTCAACCTTCTTTTCCCTCTTCGGGCGCGTTCCCGTATTCGCGCTCTTTGGGGGCTTGATGCTGGGAGACACCTTGATGCCGGCCTCCTTCGCAGCGGCTAGGAAAAAGCTCACCGCGCGCTGGAGAGTGCTCCCGCTGATACCGTTACCGTGCTCGCGGAACAGTTCGGCCACTTGCCCGCCCGTCGCCCGATCAATATGGAAATTTGGGGTGCTGAAAAGGAAGGCGTAGGAGGCGCGCAGCATCTTCTCCAGGCTGGCGCGCCGCTGGTCGTCTGTGCCGTTGACGAACTCCCCGAAGGCGTCGGTGGGTTCCGACTTCTCGGTGATGAGCCCGAGGAATCGGAGAGTCGCCAGCATTTCCTTTGCCGCCGCCCCCGAGAGCTTCGGCATAGAGGTGCGATCGATTCGGAGCGGGATATGCCCGAGCTCCTTCGTTTCGTTGACGAACGACATAAGGGTCTTATAGGACCCGTACGCGGGCGTCAGTCCTTTTTCAGCGGGCTTGGACATTTTCAGCTCCCCCGGCCGGCGTGGCCGATGGGGTGATTATGCACGCGCTGAAAAAGATTACAACCGCATCCGTTGAAAGTGTCCACCGCCTCAGCCGGCGATGGGTTTGTCATCTACATAATCGCCAAAGAATAGGGGTGGGAGTTAAAATTAACCCGGCCGGGGTTTTTTTATGTGAACCCGAATATTTTATGGGGGGGGGGG
>JAIBEO010000021.1 GCA_019459185.1 Rhizobium sp.
GGTTCGCTGCCGGCGTCGAGCACGACCAGGTGCTCGAGCGGCAGCGTTTCGCCGTCGAGCGTGAGTTCGCCTTCCACGGCGTAGAGCGCGCGCTCGGCGTGCTCGGCCGGGATCGACAGCGCCGCGCCGGCCGTGAGTTCGATCGACACGTACAGCGTGCGCGCCAGCACCTGCACCGGCGAGCGTTCGCCAAAGGCGTCGCCGGCCACCACGTGCAGGCGCACGCCCGGCAGTTCCACCACCGGCAGCGTGGCGGCGGGGTGATGGGCGAAGGCGGGCGCAGTCTCTTCGTGCTGCTTCGGCAGCGCCACCCAGGTCTGCAGGCCGTGCATGCGCTGCGGTTTGCCCAGCAGGCGTTCCGGCGTGCGCTCGGAGTGCACGATGCCACGGCCGGCCGTCATCCAGTTCACGTCGCCGGGCAGGATTTCCTGTGCGTAGCCCAGGCTGTCGCGGTGCATGATCGCGCCCTCCCACAGGTAGGTCACCGTGGCCAGGCCGATGTGCGGGTGCGGGCGCACCGCCATCGGGTGCGCGGGGTCGAGTTCGGCCGGGCCGATGTGGTCGAAGAACACGAAGGGGCCGACGCTGCGGCGGCCGGCCTGCGGCAGCAGGCGTCTCACCGTGAAGCCGCCACCCAGGTCGTGGCTGCGCGGGGAAAGGAGCTGGGGCATCGGGGCGTCCTCAGTAGCGGCTGGTGACGACGCGGGCGGCGCCGTCGGCGTCAAGCAGCACCACGGTGTAGCGGTCGTATTCGGTTTCCGGCATCTCCGCGGCCAGCTGGCCCGACAGCGCGGTCACGATGCCGGGCACGGTGTTGCTGTGGCCCACCACGAGCACGCTGCTGCCGGCCGGCAGCGCGCGCAGGTCGCGGGCGAGGTCGGCGGCATAGGTGGCGGCGTTGGACGCATCCACGGGGCGGACCTGCACGTCCAGCCCCGCGGCTTTCGCCGCCGGCGCCGCGGTGTCGCGGGTGCGGCGGAACTGCGTGCTCACCACGAGGTCGAGGCCGGCGCCGGACAGCGTCGCCGCCAGCGCTTCGGCGCGGGCGCGGCCGGCGTCGGTGAGCGAAGGGTCGCGCGGGTTGTCGCTGGCCTTCTCGGCATGGCGCACCACCACGACCACGGTGCCGTCATGGGCGTGGGCGGGTTGGGCGACGGCGAGCGTGAGCATGAGCAGGGCGGCGAGCAACAGGCGGGGCATGGGCGGATTCCGCGTGGATTCCGCCCAGCATAACGGCCCCGGCGCGAAGCGCACGTGCCGGTGGTTCAGCCCCGTGCGAGCAGCGCCAGCAGGCCGCGCGCCGTGCGCAGGCGCGAGGCGGCGTCGGGCAGCTCCATCTTCAGGCGCAGCTTGTCCGGCCCGTCCATGGCGTAGACCTTGGGCTGCGACTGGATCAGGCGGATCACCGACATCGGGTCGATGGTGGGCTGCGGCAGGAAGGTGCAGCGCCCGCCCGTGGGGCCGAGTTCCAGCTTGCGGATGCCCAGCGGCGTGGCGGCGAGCTTGAGTTCGGCCACGGCGAACAGCTGCTTCGCCGGTTCGGGCAGCACGCCGAAGCGGTCCACCATTTCCACCTGCAGCTCCTTCAGGACGTCCTCGTCGCGGGCCGAGGCGACGCGCTTGTACAGCGTCAGGCGCGCATGCACGTCGGGCAGGTAGTCCTCGGGGATCAGGGCCGGGATGTGCAGCTCCACTTCGGCGCCGTGGCGGGTGGCCGGGTCGAAGTCGGGGATCTTGCCGGACCGGATCGACTTCACCGCGCGCTCGAGCAGCTCGGTGTAAAGGCTGAAGCCGATCTCGGCCATCTGGCCGCTCTGGTCCTCGCCCAGCAGCTCGCCGGCACCGCGGATTTCCAGGTCGTGCGTGGCCAGGGTGAAACCCGCGCCCAGTTCCTCCAGCGAGGCCAGCGCCTCGAGGCGCTTCTCGGCGTCGGGCGTGAGCGTTTTCTTGTTCGGCACCACCAGGTAGGCGTAGGCGCGGTGGTGCGAACGGCCGACGCGGCCGCGCAGCTGGTGCAGCTGGGCCAGGCCGAAGCGGTCGGCGCGGTGGATGACGATGGTGTTGGCGCTCGGGATGTCGATGCCCGATTCGATGATGGTGGTGCACACCAGCACGTTGAAGCGCTGGCGGTGGAAATCCAGCATCACCTGCTCGAGCTCGCGCTCCGGCATCTGGCCGTGGGCGATGCGGATGCGCGCCTCGGGCACCAGTTCGCCCAGCTCGCGCGCCATCTTCTCGATGCTGTCGACTTCGTTGTGCAGGAAATACACCTGGCCGCCGCGGGCCAGTTCGCGCTGGAAGGCCTCGCGCAGCAGGTTGCCGTCCCAGGGCGTCACCACCGTCTGCACCGCCAGGCGGTGCGCCGGCGGGGTGGCGATGATGCTCAGCTCGCGCAGGCCGCTCATGGCCATGTTCAGGGTGCGCGGGATGGGCGTGGCGGTGAGCGTGAGCAGGTGCACTTCGGCGCGCAGCGCCTTAAGCGCTTCCTTCTGGCGCACGCCGAAGCGCTGCTCCTCGTCCACGATCACCAGGCCCAGGTCATGGAACTTCACGTCCGGCTGCAGCAGGCGGTGGGTGCCGACGATGACGTCGATCTTGCCTTCGGCCAGCTGGGCCAGCGCGGCCTTGATTTCCTTGGCCGACTTGAAGCGGCTCAGCACCTCGACCCGGATCGGCCAGTCGGCGTAGCGGTCGCGGAAGTTGCGGTAGTGCTGCTCGGCCAGCAGGGTGGTCGGCACCAGCACCGCCACCTGCTTGCCGGCCACGGCGGCGACGAAGGCGGCGCGCACGGCCACTTCGGTCTTGCCGAAGCCGACGTCGCCGCAGACCACGCGGTCCATCGGCTGGGTCTGGCCCAGGTCGGCGATGACGGCGTCGATGGCCGCCAATTGATCCGGTGTTTCCTCGAACGGGAAGGTGGCCGCGAACGGCTCGTACATGGCGCGGTCCAGCGGCAGCGCCAGGCCCTTGCGGGCGTGCCGGCGGGCCTGGATCTCGAGCAGCTCGGCGGCGACGTCGCGCACCTTTTCGGCGGCCTTTCGCTTGGCTTTTTCCCAGGCCTCGCCGCCCAGCGAATGCAGCGGCGCATGTTCCGGGGAGGCGCCCGAGTAGCGGCTCACCAGCTGCAGCTGCGACACCGGCACGTACAGCTTGTCGCCCTTGGCGTATTCGATCTGCAGGAATTCGCCGCGGATGCCGCCGCTGTCGAGCGCCACCAGGCCCTGGTAGCGGCCGACGCCGTGGTCCTCGTGCACGATCGGCGAGCCGATGGAGATCTCGCTCAGGTCGCGCAGCACCGCGTCGGGGTCGCGCACGGCGCGCTTGCGGCGGCGGCTCTGCTCGGCGCGCTCGGGGAAGAGCTGGCGCTCGGTGAGCACGGCCAGTGCCGGCTCGGACAGCGCGAAGCCATCCTCCAGGCCCGCGACCGTGATGGCGAAGCGGTCCTCGCCGCAAAGGAAGGCGTCCCAGCCCGGCAGCACCGCGGGCTTGAGCTCGGCCGAGGCCAGCAGCTCCAGCAGCGCCTCGCGCCGGCCGGCGGAATCGGCGGCCAGCAGGGTGCGGCCGGGGTAGGCGCGCAGGAAGCCCAGCAGGGCGTTGCCCGGGTCGCCGCCCTTCTGGCTCCAGGGCAGGGAAGGCGCCGGCTGTTCCGGCATGGCGATGGCCTTGTCGGCCTGCGCATGCGTGGGGCCGCAGACCTCGATGCGCGCGGTCTTGTTCAGGCGGGCGCGCAGTTCTTCCGGCGGCAGGTAGATCTCGGCCGGCGCCAGGATGGGGCGTTCGATGTCGTGGCGGCGCTGCTCCCAGCGGTCGCTGGTCTGGGCCCAGAAGGCCTCGGCCGATTCCGCCGCGCCGTCGCCCAGCACCACCAGGGTGTCGCCGGCGAGGTGGTCGAACAGGCTGGCCGTTTGCGCGAAGAACAGCGGCAGGTAGTACTCGATGCCGGCCGGCGCGCCGCCTTCCTTGAGGTCCTGGTACAGCGGACAGCGGCGCGGGTCGAATTCGAAGCGTTCGCGCAGCAGCTCGCGTACGCGCCTGGCGCTTTCCGCGTCGAGCGGGAATTCGCGCGCCGGCAACAGGCGCACGCTGTCCACCGGGTGGTCCGAGCGCTGGGTCTCGGGGTCGAAGGTGCGCAGCGAATCGATCTCGTCGTCGAACAGCTCCACGCGATAGGGCAGGTCCGAGCCCATCGGGAACAGGTCGAGCAGGGCGCCGCGCACGGCGAAGTCGCCCGGGTCGAGCACCTGCGGCACGTTGCGGTAGCCGGCGCCCTCGAGGCGGCGCTTTTCGGCGTCGAGGTCGAGCTTCTGGCCCTTGTGCAGATCGAGCGTGTTGCCGGCGATCCAGCTCGGCGGCGGCAGCCGCTGCATCAGCGACGCCACCGGCACCACCAGCACGCCGCGGCGCGTCGTCGGCAGTCGGTACAGCGCCGCCACGCGCTGCGAAACGATGTCGGGGTGCGGGCTGAACAGGTCGTAGGGCAGCGTTTCCCAGTCGGCGAAATGCAGTACCGGCAGTTCGTCGGCGCCCTGGCCGGCGAATACGCGCAGGTCGTGTTCCAGCGCCTGGGCGCCGTGGCTGTCGCGGGTGACGGCCAGCACCAGGCCGTCGTGCCGGCGCGCGGTTTCGGCGAGGGCCAGGGCGAAGGCGCTGGCGCTGGAAGGGGCGCGCCAGAGGGCGCGCTGCTGGCCCGCCCGGGGACGGGGCGCGCTGGGAAGGAGGGGGCGGGTCATGAGGCCGCGGATTTTACCGCAGCCGGCGTGACGGGGTTTTCAGCGGCGGGAGCGCGGCGCCGGGGGCTCGGCCAGGTCGAGGGTGACGCGCACCTCGCCGAAGGCGCCTGGGATGTGCTCGCGCCGGAAGCCGACGGCCTGGGCCAGCGCCAGCATCGAGGTGTTGTCGTCCAGCACGTCGCCCCAGATGTGGCGGATGCCGTTTGCCTGCGCCCATTCCACCAGGCGCCGCATCAGGGACAGGCCCAGGCCCTGGCCGGCCAGGAAGTGCGAGACCAGGATGGCGAACTCGGCGCTGTCGCTGCCGGGATCGCGGTCCAGGCGTGCCACCGCGCCGACCAGGGCTTCGCCGGGCGGCAGGGGTTCGGCGGCCACCACGGCGAAGTGTTCGCCGGGCACCGGGTTCACCAGCGCCTGGAGGTAGTCCGGCGACAGCGCCTTGACCGGGTGCAGGTAGCGGCGCCGCACCTCGTCCTCGTTGAGCAGCTGGAAGGCGCCGTCGATGGGGCCGGCGTCGAGCGGGTTGACCGGGCGGATCCACATCTCGCGGCCATCCGGCAGGCGCAGCACGTCGGTCCGCTCGGGGCGGCGGGACGGGCGGCGGCTGGCGGGGCGGGTGGCTCTCGGGGTCATGTCGCGAAGCCTCCCAGCAACGCGCTGCATGCGTGCTCTATTTCGTGCCCGGTCCGTTCATGGGGCGGGGCCGCGAGCATTGTGACCCATCGGGGAGGTTGTTACGCTCGGTGCGACGGGACGGGGAGCCGCGATGGACCGGCAAGGCCAGGCTTGGCGCAATGCGGTGGTCTTCGCCGGGCTGGTACTCGGCCCGTGGCTTCCGGCGTTCGCCCATGTCGCCGCGGCCCCGGTCGCCGACGCGGCCGAAATGGCCGAAGTGGAGCGCGACCCGCTGGAGTTGCGCGCGCTGCGCGAACCCGACGTGGTGCTCAAGGAACTGGGCCCCGCGCTCAACGAGGCGCGCATGCGCGGCGACGAGCGCCGCATCGCCCTGCTCCAGCTCGCCCGCGCCAACGCCTGCCGGGTGGTGGCCGACTGGGACTGCCAGCGCGATGCCGGCGCCGCCGCCAGCGAGGCCGCGCTCGCCGCGGACGCGCCTTTGCTGCAGGTGCGCGGCCTGATCGCCGAAGCGCGTGGCCGCATCGCCGAACAGGACTACGGCCGCGGCGAACGCCAGCTGGCCGAGGCCCAGCGCGTGCTCGCGGCGCACCCGCAGCCCGAGCTGTTCGCCGACGTCATGCTGGCTTACTCATCCATGAGCTTCTCGCTGGGCAAGGGTGCGCTTTCAGCCGACTATGCCCGTCGCGGCCTGGCCGCCCTGCCGGCCGGGGTGGCCACGGCCATGCGCGCGCGCCTGCTGCGCAACCTGGCGCGCGCCCAGGCACAGCGCGGGGAAGTGGGGGGCGCCACGGAATCGCTGCGCGAGGCCACCAGCCTTGCCCGCGAGGAGCGCGACCCCAAGCTCGAGGCCGAGCTCTACCTCGAGGCCGCGCGCCTGGCCCGCATCGGCGGCGACCAGGCCGGCCAGCGCCGCAACGGCGAGCGCGTGCTGGCCCTGGCCGAACAACTCAAGAACAGCCAGGTCGGCGGCCTGGGCCACGAAGTGATGGGACTGGCCGCGCAGGATGCGCGCGACTTCGCCCGCGCCGAGGCCGAGCTGCGCCTCGCGCTCGGTGCCTTCGCCAGCCTAGGCCTGGACCAGGACGAACTGCGCGTGCTGCGCGAACTGATCCAGGTGATGCTGGCCGTTGGTCGCGACGATGGCCGGATGGCGCCACTGGTGGGCCGCTACCTGGCGCTGGACGCCGCCATCGAACAGGCCACGCGCGGCCAGGCCTACGACGATTTCGCCGCGCGCCTGCGTTACGCCGAGCAGGAGTTCGAACTGCGGCGGTTGCAGGCCGAATCGGCGCTGGAGCGCGAGCGAAACCTGGCGCTGGTGCGCAGCAACCAGCTGTCCAATGCCCTGGGCGCGCTGGGCGTGGGCATGCTGGTGGTGCTGGCGGCGTTCTTCTTCGCGCAGCGCCGCGGCCAGCGCCAGCAGCGCGAACTGCTGGCGCGGTTGCGTTCCAGCGAAACCGGCTACCGCATGCTCGCCGACAACGCCAGCGACCTGGTGACGCGCTTCGGTGTCGACGGCACCGTGCATTACGTCTCGCCGTCCTGCCGCGAACTGCTGGGCGTGGCGCCCGAAGCTTTCGCCGCGTCGCCGCGGGCCGGCATTCCCGAGGCCGACCTGCCGCAACTGCAGGCGGCGTTCGAGCGCATCGTCGCCGGTGGCGAGGCCGAGACCGTGCTCTATCGCCAGGCCCACGCCAGCGGCGTGACCATCTGGCTCGAGGGCCTGATGCGCCGCGTGGAAGGCGCCGAGGGCCAGCCCGAGGTGATGGTGGCCGCCCGCGACGTCAGCGTGCGCGTGCGCGCCGAGCAGGCGCTGGCCGCCACCCAGTACCGCCTGCGCGCCATCACCGACAACATCCCGGCCCTGATCGCCCACATCGACGCCAGCGAGCGCTTCTCCTTCATGAACGCCTATGCCCGCCAGGTGATGGGCGTGGAGCCGGAAACGCTGCTGGGCCGCACCGTGCGCGAAGTGCGCGGCGAAGCGCTCTACGCCCACCTCAAGCCCTTCCTCGACCGCGCCCTGGCCGGCGAAACCACCGAGGTCGAGGGCGGCACGGTGATCAACGGCAAGGAGTACGACTTCCACACCACCTACGTACCCGACCGCGACGCGCAGGGCAGGGTGGTGGGCGTGTTCTCCTTCACCTACGACATCACCGCGCTGAAGGTGGCCGAGCGCCAGCTCGACCACCTGGCGCGGGTGGACGCGATGACCGACCTGGCCAACCGGCGCCAGTTCGACGAGCGCCTCTCGGCCGCCTGCGCGCGCGCCAGCCGGCAGGGCGCGCCGCTGGCCCTTCTGTTCCTGGACATCGACCACTTCAAGTCCATCAACGACAGCCGCGGCCATGCCGCCGGCGACGCGGTGATCCGCGAGTTCGCCCGCCGGCTGCGCGGTTGCGTGCGCATAGGCGACCTGGTGGCGCGGCTGGGCGGCGACGAATTCGCGGTGCTGGTGGAAGGCGCGGTGGACCGCGTCGCGGCCGAAGCCATCGCCGCCAAGCTGCTCGAACGCATGCGCGAGCCGGTGGTGCTGCCGGGTGGCCCGCTGCCGGTGGGCGCCAGCATCGGCATCGCCATGGCCGCCTCGGGTTCGGCGCCGGAACCCCTGCTCGCTGCGGCCGACCACGCGCTCTACGCCGCCAAGGCCGCGGGTCGCGGCACCTGGCGTTCGGTGGACGTGGACTGAGCCGGCGGCTTATTCGCCCGGCGGGAACTGCGCGAACGTGACGTAGTGGCCACCGGGCTCGCGGTAGCCCACTTCGGTGGCGCCGTAGAAGGTGTTGCGGCGTGGGAAGGCCAGTTCGTGGCCGGCCAGCGCACGTTCGATGGCGTCGATGTCGTCCACTTCGATGAACAGGAAGGTCGGTCCCTGGCGCGCGGCTTCGGCCAGCGAGGGCATGTCGTCGGCGATGGAGGCGTGGGTCTGCAGCATCACTTCCAGGTCGCGCCCGGCCAGGATGACGAAGCCGAGGGCGTCGCCGCGGGGCACCTCCACGGTGCGCGTCAGGCCCACCGCCTCCCAGAAGGGCAGCGAGGGTTCGATCGCGGCGACGGGCAGGACGGCGGTGATCTTGCGGAGGCTGGGCTTCATGCGGGGTCTCCCTGGGGAATGGGCGGATGATAGGCGCAGTCCCGCTGCATTGGCGATGCCGACGTCGGGGAGCAGAATGCACGGACACGGAGGCGGCCATGGACATGCGCGAACGCTTCAGTACCCACGTCGTGGAAAACCAGCCGCCTGGGCTGGCGCCCTGCGACGCCTGGGCCACCGATCTGCCGCTGCGCGAGGCGCTTGGGCGCGAAGGCGGCGGCTGGGCCGAAGCCGAAATCGCCGCCTATGGCGCGCTGGCCGGCGGCGAAATGATGGAATGGGGCCGGCTGGCGAACGAACACCGCCCGTGCCTGCAGAGCTTCGATCGCCAGGGCCGGCGCATCGACCAGGTGGAATTCCACCCGGCCTACCACCAGCTGATGGCCAGCGCCGTGGCGCACGGCGTGCCGAACTTTGCCTGGCGCCACGCGGGCCGGCCGGGCGCGCCCGTGGCGCGCGCCGCGCTGATGTTGCTGCACAACCAGGCCGACGCCGGGACC
>JAIBEO010000227.1 GCA_019459185.1 Rhizobium sp.
CCGCTCCTACAAGGCTTTCAGGCCTTGGCGGCGGCCGCCAAGGGCGCCTTCTCGCGGGCCTTGCGCATCCGCGCCGACACCGCCTCGCGCATGTCGTCGAGGATGGCGTAGATGGTGGGCAGGAACAGCAGGCTCACCAGGGTGGAGAACGCCAGGCCGCCGGCGATGGCGCGGGCCATCGGGTAGTACGGCGGGCCGCTGCCGGCCATCTGGGTGGTGCTGAGCGCGATCGGCACCATGCCCAGGATCGCCGTGCCCATGGTCATCAGGATCGGCCGCAGGCGGTCGCGGCTGCCCTGCACCAGCGCCGTGGTGCGGTCCAGGCCCTGCCGCCTGAGCGTGTTGATGTGTTCCACCATCACGATGCCGTTGTTCACCACCACGCCCATCAGCACCAGGATGCCGATGGAGGCCATGATCGTGAACACCGTGCCGGTGATCCAGAACAGCCAGAACACGCCGAAGATCGAGAACACGATCGAGCTCATGATCGCCGCCGGGAACAGCAGCGATTCGAATACCGCTGCCATCACCACGTAGATCATCACCAGCGCGATCAGGGTGTTGAAGGCCATCTGCGCGCCGGCCTCGTCGTTCTGCCGGAACATGCCGTCGAAGCTCCACTGGTAGCCCGGCGGCATGGTCATGCCCGACAGCACCTCTTCCATGGCCTTGCGGGCTTCCGGCGCGGTCACCTTGTCGGCCAGGTTGGCCTGGATGTTGAGCGTGGTGCGGCGGTTTTGCCGGAAAACCTGGGTGGACGAGGCCTGCATGTCCACGTTCACCACCGACAGCAGCGGGATGGCGGTGCCGTCCGGGGCGCGCAGGCTCAGGCCGGAGAGGTCCTCGATGCCGAACTGCTCGGCGCCGTCGAAGCGAACCCACACCGGCACTTCGGTCTCGCCGCGGCGGAATTCGCGCAGCGGCGTCCCGCGCAGGGCGATGCCGACGTACTGCGCCACTTCCTGCGCGCTGAAGCCATAGGACAGGGCGCGCTCGCGGTCGACGCTGATCGCCAGCTCGGAGTTCTGGTCGCCGGTGTCCACGCGCACGTCGCGCAGCTCCTTGCGGGTGGCCAACTGCGGGATGATGGCCTCGGCCAGCAGCTTGAGTTGCTCGGACGAATCGCCGATCAGGCCAACCTGGATGGTGTCGTTGCCGCCCTGCCCGCCCTGCTGGCCGCCGCCCTGCTCGAAGCCGACGGTGCCACGCGCCGACTTGGGCATGTCCTTCCGGATCTGCTCCATGATCTCCAGCGGGTCGCGCAGGCCGCGGCCTTCGCTGCGCAGGGTGACCTTGGTGCCGGCCCAGCCCTGCTCGCTGTACCAGGAGTAGATCTGCTCGATCTGCAGCTCCTCGCGGTTCTCGTCCAGGTAGCGCTCGACCCTGGCCACTTCCTCGGAGATCTGCGGCAACGAATAGGCGCCCTTCCACTGGTAGAACATGTCCAGCTCGCGGCTCGGCTCCTGGTAGAAGAAGTCGGTCTTGGTCTGGGTCATGGGGATGACGCTGACCGCCACGATCAGCAGGATGCCGGCCACGCTGGCGCCGCGGTGGCGCAGCGTCCACTCCAGGAAGGCGGCGTAGCGGTCCTGCATGCGGGCGATCAGGCCGGTGCGGGCGGTAGCCGCCGGCGGCGTCTTCATGCGCGCCGACAGCATCGGGATCAGGCTGATCGCCACCAGCCAGGAGGCCAGCAGAGACACCGTGATGGTGACCGCGATCTGCACCATGAAGATGCTGATCTGGTTGGTTTCGCCGAACAGGTTGGGCACGAACACGATGCAATGGCAGAGCGTGCCCGCCGACAGCGCGATGGCCACCTGCTTGGTGCCCACGATCGAGGCCCGCGCCGGGTTCGCGGGGTTCTTCTCGCGCTCCTGGTAGATGCTCTCCACCACCACCACGGCGTTGTCCACCAGCATGCCCACCGCCAGCAGCAGGCCCATCATGGTCAGCACGTTGAGCGTGACGTCCAGGAAGTACATGAAGCCCAGGGTCATCACGAAGCAGATGGGAATGGCCAGGCTCACCATCAGCGTGGACGGCCAGTGGCGCAGGAAGAAGAACAGCACCGCCACGGACAGCACCAGGCCGATGATGCCGGCCTCGCTGAGCTCGAGCAGCGAACTGGTGACGTTCTCGCCCTGGTTGTCGATCAGCGTCCAGCGGATGCCCTTGAACTCGGGTTGCTGGCCGATGCGGTCGATCTCCACCAGCGCGTTGCGCGCCACTTCCACCAGGTTGGCATTGCGCTCCTTGAACACGTCGATGCCCACGGCCGGGCGGCCTTCCAGGCGACGGCCGTAGTCCATTCGCGCGGGCTTGAGGCGCACGTCGGCGATCTGCTCGAGGCGCAGGCCGTTCGGGCCCACCACCAGCTCGCGCAGCTCGGAAATGTCGCGCAGTTCGCCCACCGGCTGCACGCGCAGGCGGCGCTCGCCGTCCTCGATGGTGCCGGCCGACACGGAGAAGTTCACGCCCTGCAGCGTCTGGGCGACGGTGTTGAGGCTCAGGCCGTGCGCGGACAGACGGTCCGGGTCGATGGCCACCTCGATCTCGTTCGGGGTGGCGCCCGAGATTTCCACGCGCGCCACGCCGGGCATGCGTTCGAGCTGGCGCTTGAGCTTGACGTCGATCAGGTCATATTCGCCGGTCAGGTCGCGCTCGCTGGCCAGGCGGATGCGCAGGATCGGCTCGTCGCTGGTCGAGAACTTGATCACCTGGTAACGCTGGAGATCGTCCGGCAGGTCGTCGCGGATGGCGTCGATGCGCTCGCGCGCCTCGGACGCCAGCACCTCGACGTCGCGGTCCCAGTCGGAGAACTCGATCCAGACGCTGCCGCCGTCGGCGCGGCTCAGGGAGTTGAGGTTCTTGATGCCCTGCAGGGTGGACAGGGCCTCCTCCACCGGCCGTACCAGGCTGCGCTCAACTTCCTGCGGGGTCGAGCCCGGGTACGGCAGCTCGACCGCGAGGAAGGGCGCGTTGAGCTCCGGGAACTGCTCCAGCGGCAGCCGGAAGGCGGCGATCAGGCCGATGACCAGCATCGACACGAAGAACATGATCGCCGTCACCGGACGGCGCAGGCTGAGTTCGGCGATGGTCATGCGTGGGCTCCCTGGGCCTCGCCGGCCTCGCCCAGGTCGATCGGGCGGGCGCGGGCCACGTAGCTCTCGTCGCTGCGGCGGTCCATCAGGTTGTAGACCACCGGGATGACCAGCAGGGTCAGCAGCGTGGACACCGCCAGGCCGCCGATCACGGTGATGGCCATCGGGGCGCGCACCTCGGCGCCCTCGCCGCTCGCCAGCGCCAGCGGCAGGAAGCCGAGCAGCGCGGTCAGCGTGGTCATCACGATCGGGCGCAGGCGCGACTTGGCGCCCTGCAGGATGGCCTCGTGCTTGGGCAGGCCGGCAATGCGCAGCTGGTTGACCTTGTCGATCAGGATGATGGCGTTCTTCACCACGATGCCCACCAGCAGGATCAGGCCGATGAAGACCACCACCGACAGGCTCGAGCGGCTCAGCACCAGCGCCAGCACCGCGCCGACGATGGCCAGCGGGATGGTGAACATGATCACGAACGGGTGCAGCAGCGATTCGAACTGCGAGGCCATCACCAGGTAGACCAGGAAGATCGCCAGCGCGAAGGCGAACAGCAGCGAGGCCAGCGACGCCGCGAGCTCCTCGCCCTGGCCGCCGATGTGCATGCTCACGCCGGTGCCCAGCGGGTTCTTCGCCACCAGCGCCTCGACTTCGGCCACGGCGCTGCCGAGGTCGCCGTAGGCCAGGCTGGAGGAGACGATGGCGACGCGGGTCTGGTTGGCGTGGTGGATTTCGCTGGGGCCGGTGGTGGCGATGACGTCGGCCACGGCGTCCAGCGTGACCGGCACGGCAGCTTCGGGATTCACGATCAGCTTGCGGATGTCGGCCACGGAGGCGCGGTCGGCGGCCTGCGAGCGCACCAGCACGTCGATCTTGC
This sequence comes from Rhizobium sp., assembly GCA_019459185.1. Classification (GTDB taxonomy): domain Bacteria; phylum Pseudomonadota; class Gammaproteobacteria; order Xanthomonadales; family Xanthomonadaceae; genus Arenimonas. Next base: position 3,979 of record JAIBEO010000227.1, read on the forward strand.
GGTCGCGGAAGCTGTAGCGCGTGGCCACTTCGCCGCGCACCTTGCGCACCACCTGGTCGGCCACCTGGCGGGTGGTCATGCCCAGCGACGCGGCGCGCTCCTGGTCGAAGCGGATCTGGATTTCCGGGTAGCCCTGGGCGACGGTGGACTTGATGTCCACGAAGCGGTCCGAGCCTTCCATCAGCGCCACCAGGCGGCCACCGGCGGCCTCGAGCTCGGCCAGGTCGCTGCCCTGCAGCTCGATTTCCAGCGGCGTGGAGAAGCTGAAGATCTCGGGGCGGCCGAACTTCACCTCGGCGCCCGGGTAACGCTGTTCCATGGTCTGGCGCAGGCTGGCGGTCTGCACGGCTTCGGTGTCGGCGCCGTGGCCCGGGGCCAGCACCACCGTGAGCTTGCCGATGTTCTCGCCCGATTCGGTCGGGTTGGCGTCCAGGCGCGTGCCGCTGCCGCTGACGCCGTAGAGCGCGTGCACGCCCTCGGCGCCGGCGTGCTGCTCCTGCACGCCGCGCATCAGCGTGTCGGTGTCGCGCAGCTGGGTGCCGGCGGGCAGCTTCACCGTCATCTCGAAGCGGTCCTGGGCCAGCTGCGGGATCAGGTCCAGGCCCAGCGTGGGCACCAGGGCCAGCGCCACTGCGAAGGCCGCGGCGGCCGCACCCAGCACCAGCGACGGGCGCGCCAGCGCGGTCGGCAGCAGGCGCTCGTAGCCGCGCGCCGCCCAGTCGTAAGGGCGCATCACCCAGCCGCCGGCCCACGACAGGCCGCGCCCGAGCGTGGCGGCGCCAAAACGGAACAGCGTCGTCACCAGCCACGACAGCGCGAACACCAGGCCGCCGACCAGCCAGCCGATACCACGGCGGGCGCCGGCGACCGGCTTGAGCAGCTTGTGCTGCGGACGCCAATCCGGGTGCGGCGCCTCGACCGGGAAGGCCATCGGCGCCTTCGCCTTGAGCGAGGACAGCATGGGGATCAGGGTGAGCGAAACGATGAGCGACATCAGGATGGCGATCGAGATCGTCAGCGCCTGGTCCTTGAACAGCTGGCCGGCCACGCCCTCGACGAACACCAGCGGCAGGAACACCGCCACCGTGGTCAGGGTCGAGGCCACGACCGCCATGCTCACTTCCTGCGTGCCCTGGATAGCCGCCTCGACGATGCCCAGGCCGCGCTCGCGCGCCTTGGCGATCGATTCGAGCACCACGATCGAATCGTCCACCACCAGGCCGGTGGCCAGCGCCAGGCCGCCCAGGGACATCACGTTCAGGCTCAACCCGAACTGGTCCATGAAGAAGAAGGTGGCGATGAGCGAAATGGGCAGCGACAGCGAGATGACGAAGGTGCTCCAGCCGTCGCGCAGGAAGAAGAAGATGATCAGGATGGCCAGCACGCCGCCGAGCAGCGCGTCGAAACGCACGTCGGCCAGCGCGCTCTTGATGAAGGTGGACTGGTCGTCCACGGTGGTCAGTTCGGCGTCGGCCGGCAGTTCGCGGCGCAGGCGCTCGAGCGTGACCTTCACGGCGTCGGCCACGGAGACGGTGTTGGCGTCGCCTTCCTTGTAGATGGCCAACTCCACGGCCTCGCGGCCGTCGATGCGGATGATGGCCTCGCGCTCCTTGTAGCCCTGGGTCACGGTGGCGATGTCGCGCAGGCGGATGGCCTGGCCACCACCCGGG
>JAIBEO010000238.1 GCA_019459185.1 Rhizobium sp.
CCCGGGGTGGCTCAGTCGCCGAGCCAGGCCAGGATTTGGGCGTCGGTGACGCCGGGGTCGGCCAATGGGTTGGCGCGCACCTGGCGGTACCAGTCGTTTTCGGCGCGCAGGGCCGGGCGGCTGAAGCGGATCCAGTCCACCTCGAGCACCATGTCGGTGCGCGCGTCGTTGTTCGTGCCGCGGTTGATCACTTCCGCGTTTTCCGGGCCACCGGGCACGTCGTCGCTGGTGGTGTAGGCGATCAGGCCGACCTGCATGTCCGGCTGATTCTCCATGCGGTACCAGCGGTCGCGCACCTGCCACTGCGACTCGCCGCCGGCGCGCTGCAGGGCCACCAGCGACATGCCCACCCGCACCAGTCGCAGCTCCACCCAGCCGGCCGGGAACGGCCGCAGCTTGAGCGAGGAATAGCTGTTGTAGGTGCCCTTGCTCTCAGTCATCTGCTCGCCGCGCACGTGGCCGACGCCGGTGGTGAGGAAGTGCCAGTTCTCGCGCCGTGGCTGCCAGTTCGCCGCGCTGGCGCCGTTGGGAACGCGTGCCATCAGCCCGCCCAGCGACCAGGTGCCGCCCGGGATGTCGCTCTTTTCCCCGCGAACGCGCACCCGCGCCCGCACGTCGAAATCACCGCGCACCACCTGGAACAGGAAGGGCGCATTGAGGTCACGCACCCAGGCGCTGTGGTGCGGCTGCAGGTTCAGCGCGCCCTCGGTGGTGCGGCCCACGTCCCAGTGCTTGATCTTGTCGGGCCAGCCGAATTCCTGGTGGAAAACGCGCCAGGCGCCGAGCGTGTCGCGCCGGTCGAATTCGTCGTCGAGCGACGCCAGGTCATTCGCCCGCGTGGCGGTGGAAGCGGCCAGCAAGGCCAGCGCGAGCAGGGATTTCGCAGCGTTCATCGGGGGATCTCGGGGGGGGGGGGGGGGCGCCGTGTGGGGTCCCCCCCCCCCCCCCGGGTGTGGCACACCGCCGATGTTGGCGCCGGTTTTCGGGCAATGGCGCGGGCCCCCCCCCCCGGGGTGCGCGGGGGGG
>JAIBEO010000246.1 GCA_019459185.1 Rhizobium sp.
CCACCCCCACCCCCCCCCGCTCCTACAATTTCACCGCATCCCCGCCGCATTCCCGCGGGAGTTCCGCGGCAGTTCCAGTGTTACTTCGGGCGGAAGGCGGCTTGCAGTTCGCCGCCGGCGAAACCGGCCGGCGCGGCGCCGTCCACGGCGTAGCGATACACGGCCGCGGCGTAGATGCCCGACAGCGCCGCCTGCACCACCGCCACCAGGGCGATGGTGATGGCGCCCAGCACCGCCACGGTGATGGCCACGGCGGCGCCGGCGATGAGTGCGGCGGCCACCGTCAGGCCCACCGCCAGCAGCACCACCAGCGCGGTGACCAGGCCGAAGGCCAGGTTGATGCCGACGTTGCCGACCACGTTCTCGCCCCAGGTGCGCTTGAGCAGGTCCACGCTTTCCTTCACCGCATCCACCGGGCCGATGTCGCGCGACACCAGGATGGGCACCACCAGGAAAGTGGCCAGGGTCCAGGCCATGCCGATGAGGCCGATGATGATCTTGCCGACCGCGCCGGCGCGTTCGCCCAGCATCTTCAGCACCAGGCCGACGGTGGCAGCCAGCGCCGCGTAACCCAGGATGGCGCCGAGCTTGCCGCGCGCGATGCGCAGGCCGTCGGCCACGGTCGGGTCGCCGCCTTCGAGGCGGATCATGGCCGCGCCCACCAGGGCGGTGTTGAAGAAGAAGATGACGAAGTACTGGCTGAGGTAGAACAGGAAGCCGACGATCGCGCCCATCGGCCCGATCTCGCCGCCCTCGAACAGGCGCAGGCCCAGCACCGGCACCAGGAAGGTGGCCGCCACCAGCAGGGTGGCGAGGGACGAGATCACCGGGAACAGCAGCAGCTCCTTGTCGGTGCGCAGCACGCCGGCGCTGGCCTTGACCAGGTGCCAGCTGCGGGAAACCCTGTCGAACATGGCGCCACCTCCGCGGGAATCGTGTGCCGATCATGCGATTGCGCCTCGGGCCCCGCAAGGCCGGAAGTCACCCCTGCGCTGCCTATAATCGGCGCATGCCCCACCGGACGAACCCATGAGCCTTCGCCTGCCCGCGTTCGCCGCGCTCATTTGCCTGGGACTGCTGGCCGGCTGCCAGCGGGCGCCGGAAGCCACGCCCGACGCGCCTGCCGGGGCCGCCGGCGCCACGCCCGCCGACGCCGTGCGCGGCCGCGTCGCGGCGCACTGGTTCGGCCGCCAGTGGCCCAAGAACTTCCTGCCGGGTTTCCGCCGCGAGCACGTCGCCGCCGATTTCGCCCAACTCAAGGCGGACGGCTTCGACACCGTGGTGCTGCTGGTGGCCTGGGGCGATTTCCAGTCGGTGTACTCGCCTTGTTGCAGCTACGACGAGCGCGCCTTCGAACGCCTGCGCTTCCTGCTCGACCAGGCCCGGGCCGCCGACCTGAAGGTGATGCTGCGCCTGGGCTACGGCTGGAGCTTCCACCCCGACGCGGGCGACATCGGCGACCGCCAGCAGCGCGTGCTCAACGACCCGGCCGCGCGCGAGGCTTTCCTCGCGTTCCTGGCGCGCGTGTCGAAGGAGACCGCCGGCCGCGAAGGCCTGGTGCTCTCCTTCCTGAGCTGGGAAGACCTGTGGCTGCGCCGCGTGGACGAAAGCGCCGCCGGCACCTGGAACGAGTTCCTGGCCACGCGCCCCGCCGACGAGGCACGCCCCGCCGGCCTGCCCGATCCGGTCGCGGACGCCAAGCTTTTCCACGCCTACTGGGACTGGCTGCTGGTGCAGGAATTCGTCGCGCCGGCCGCGCCGCTGTTCCCGGCGCTGTCGCTGGAAGCGCGCGTGGACAGCGACCCGCGCTTCGAACCCGGCCCCGACGGCGCGCCGGTGGTGGCCGAGTGGATCAGCCACGACGGCATGCTGCGCCTGCCCGCCGGCCAGCCGCTGACGATCTACTGGGCGCCCTACTGGGGCGCGCTCAACCAGGGCGAACAACTGCCCGCCGCACGCAGCCTGGAACTGCTGGACGCGATGCTGGCGCAGCTGGCGGAAAAATCCGATGCGCCCGTTTTCATCGACCAGTTCAACGTGGTGGACAACACCCCGGGCCACGAACACAACGCGGTGATCAAACCCGAGGAAACCGCCGCCTTCCTGCACGCCTCGGTGTGCACCATGAAGCGGCGCGGCGTGCTCGGCTACGGCTACTGGACCACGCGCGACTACGCCGAAAGCCCACTGCACAACCCGGCCTTCGGCTACGGCCTCGAGGGCTGGAACCTGCAGCGCGTGCAGGGCGAACCGGCGCAGGCGCTGGAAGCCCTGCCCAGCGGCGACTTCCAGCTGTCTTTCGCCGCCGGCGACCATCTTTCGCAGTTCCTGCCGCCGCGCCGCGGCCGCCTGCCGCGCGCCGACGACGCGCGCACCGACCGCGCCTGCGTCGAAGCCGAGGTGCGCGCGCCGGGCGTGCTCGAAGTCAGCGCGGGCGGCAAGCTCGTGCCGCTGCACTTCGAAACCACCGGCCTGCAGCGCCGCTGCACCGACATCGCGCCGCAGCCGGGCGCCGACGGCCTGGCCTTCGACGTACACGCCCGCTCAGGCGACTTCGCCCTGCGCGACCTGTCGCTGTTCGACCACGTGCAGTACGGCGGCCTGTACGACCTCGACGGCCGCCCCGCGGCGCTGCTCGAACCCGTGCAGCGCATGAACCGCGATTTCCGCGGCGACGCCGCGCGCTGCGACTAGGCCAGCACCAGCGGGTCGGTGGCCGGTGGCGAACTGGCCTCGGGATGCGCGGCCCACAGCTCGGCCAGCGTGCGGCCATCGCCCGGCACGCGGTAATCCGGCGCGATGTCGGCCAGCGGCTTGAGCACGAAGGCGTGGCGCAGCTCGGGCCGCGGCAGTTTGAGGTTCCCGGGGCCCTTCAGCACGCGCTGGTCGTAGAACACGATGTCCACGTCGATCGGGCGGCTGGAAAAACGCGGACCGCTGCGGTCGCGGCCCATACCGTCCTCGAGCGCGTGCAGCCAGTCGTTGAGCTCGAAGGGGTCGAGCGCGGTGTCGATGGCGGCCGCGGCGTTGAGGAAATCCGGACCTTCAAAACCCACCGCCGGCGTGCGGTACACCGGCGAAAAAACCACCGCGCCGAAACGCTGGCGCAGGGCGTCGGCGGCGGCGCGCAGGTTGGCCTCCGCCTGCTGGTTGCTGCCCAGGCTCAGCCAGGCGGTGCTCACTTGATGCCGCGGCGCTCGATGACCACGCCCACGGCCTTGGAGCCGCGCACGGCGCCCGGCTTGCTCAGCTTCAGGCGCACGTGGGAGACGCCGAATTCGTCGGTGATGATGGCGGCGCAGCGTTCGGCCAGGGTTTCCACCAGGCCGAATTCGGACTCGGACACGAACTGGATCAGGCGCTTGCTCACCGCCTTGTAGTCGAGCGTGTCGGCGATGTCGTCGGTGGCGGCCGGCAGCGTGTTGTCGAACGCCATCTCGATGTCGAGCACGACGGGCTGCCTGATCTTGCGCTCCCAGTCGTAGATGCCGATCACGCACTCGATCTCGAGCGCCTCGATGAAAACCTTGTCCATGGGGTGTCCGAGCTTCAAACGGGGGGCAAGCTTGCCATGTCCCAGCGTGGCGTCACGGTGACGGCCGGGGTTTCGTGCTGGCCGGCCTGCAGGCGCAGGGCGCCGGCGAAGGCGATCATGGCGCCGTTGTCGGTGCAGAAGGCGGGGCGCGGGAAACACACGCGGCCGCGGCGCTTTTCCGCCAGCGCCTGCAGGCGGGCGCGCAGGCGGGTGTTGGCGCCGACGCCGCCGGCCACCACCAGGGTGCGGGCGCCGGTTTGCTCGAGCGCGCGCTGGCACTTGATGGCCAGGGTCTCGACCACCGCGTCCTCGAAGCCGCGGGCGATGTCGGCGCGGGTGGCGGACGTCTGGTCGGAAGCCTGCCAGGCCAGCAGCACCTGGGTCTTGAGCCCCGAGAAGCTGAAATCCAGGCCCGGCCGGTCGGTCATGGGGCGGGAGAAGGCGAAGGCGCCGGGGCGGCCGGTCTCGGCCAGGCGGGCCAGTTCGGGGCCTCCCGGGTAAGGCAGGCCCATGAGCTTGGCGGTCTTGTCGAAGGCCTCGCCGGCGGCGTCGTCCAGGGTTTCGCCCAGCAGGCGGTAGTCGCCGATACCGGCCACCTCCACCAGCTGGGTATGGCCGCCCGAGACCAGCAGGGCCACGAAGGGCGGCTTGAGCGAGGGGTCTTCCAGCAGCGGGGCCAGCAGGTGGCCTTCCATGTGGTGCACGCCCACGGCCGGCAGGTCGAGCGCCCAGGCCAGGGCCCGGCCGGTGGCGGCGCCCACCATCAGGGCGCCCACCAGGCCGGGGCCGGCGGTGTAGGCCACGCCGTCGAGGTCGGCCGGCGCCAGGCCGGCCTCGGCCAGGGCCTCGCGGACCAGGGGCAGCAGCTTGCGCACGTGGTCACGGCTGGCCAGCTCGGGCACCACGCCGCCGTATTCGGCGTGCAGGGCCACCTGGGTGTAGAGCGCGTGCGCGAGCAGGCCGCGGTCGGTGTCGTACACCGCCACGCCGGTTTCGTCACAGCTGGTTTCGATGCCCAGGACGCGCATGTGCCTGTTTTTCGGGGCTTTCCGGCCGGATACAAGGGAAAAACCCGGAACTGGCTTGCCTGCTGGCCCGGGACCCGCGTATCATACGCGGCTCGCCGGCCAAGCCGGGCGAAATCCACGTATCCAGGAATTCCACAATGCCGTCTGTCAAAGTCCGCGAAAACGAGCCGTTTGAGTTTGCGCTGCGTCGCTTCAAGCGCACTTGCGAGAAGGCCGGCGTGCTCGCCGAAACCCGCAAGCGCGAGTTCTACGAGAAGCCGACCCAGGAGCGCAAGCGCAAGGCCGCCGCCGCGGTGAAGCGCCAGCTGCGCCGCAGCTCGCGCGACGTCACCAAGCGCCAGCGCCTGTACTGAGTCGCGTTGCTTGCCAGAAAGCCGGCACGCGCGAGCGTGGCCGGCTTTTTGTGTTTCTGACTCCAGGAGAACCAAGATGAGCCTCAAGACCCAGCTGACCGAAGACATGAAGGCCGCGATGAAGGCCGGCGAGAAGGACCGCCTGGCGGTCATCCGTCTCATCAACGCCGCCATCAAGCAGAAGGAAGTGGACGAGCGCGTGGAGATGACCGACCCGCTGGTGCTGGCCGTGCTGGAAAAGATGGTCAAGCAGCGCAAGGATTCGATCAGCCAGTACGAGGGCGCCGGCCGCGAGGACCTGGCCGCCATCGAGCGCTACGAGCTGGGCGTGATCGAGGCCTACCTGCCGGCCAAGATGTCCGAGGCCGAAGTGCAGGCCGCCATCGACGCCGCCAAGGCCGAAACCAACGCCGCCGGCCCCGCCGACATGGGCAAGCTCATGGCCGTGCTCAAGCCCCGCCTCGCCGGCCAGGCCGACATGGGCCTGGTGTCCCAGCTGGTGAAGAAGGCCCTCGCGGGCTGAGCCGCCGGGCTTCGGCTGGTTTTTATCTTCAACACGGATAAGAGCGGATGGACACGGATAGGGCAAGAGCGCTTTTCAATTGAAATCGCTTTATCCGTGTTTATCGGCTTTTATCCGTGTTCATCCGTGTTCAAAACCCAAGCCCCATCGAAGCCGGACCCCCGCACCACGCCGGGGGCGGGTTTTCGGGCATCCTAGGCGGCGATGGCACGGATCCCCGACGCGTTCATTGACGACCTGCTGGCCCGGACGGACATCGTCGAGGTCGTGGGTTCGCGCGTGCCGCTCAAGCGCCAGGGCCGCGAGTATTCGGCGCGCTGCCCGTTCCACGACGAGCGCTCGCCCTCGTTCACGGTGTCGCCGAACAAGCAGTTCTACCACTGCTTCGGCTGCGGGGCGCACGGTACCGCCATCAGCTTCCTGATGAACTACGACCGCCTTGAGTTCCTCGACGCGGTCGAGGAGCTGGCCAAGCGCGTCGGCCTGGAAGTGCCGCGCGACACCCGCCAGCGCAACGAGAGCGGCGAGTCGCGCGAACTGTATGCCGCCGTCGAGGCCGCCGCGCACTTTTTCCAGCAGCAACTGCAAACCAGCGCGAAAGCCAAGGCGTATCTCGAACGCCGCGGCGTGGACGCCGAGAACCGCGCCCGCTTCGGCATCGGCTACGCACCGGAAGGCTGGGAAGGCCTGAAGTCGGCGCTGGGCACCGACCCGCGCCGGCTGGCCCTGCTCGAGAAGGTGGGCATGTTCTCGCGCAACGACAGCGGCCGCGTGTACGACAAGTTCCGCGATCGGGTGATGTTCCCCATCCACGACCGCCGCGGCCGCGTCATCGCCTTCGGCGGGCGCGTGCTGGAGAAGGACGACGGGCCGAAATACCTCAACTCACCCGAGACCGTGCTGTTCCACAAGGGCCGCGAACTCTACGGCCTGTGGCAGGTGCGGCAGGCGCACGCCAAGATCCCGCGCCTGATCGTGGTCGAGGGTTACATGGACGTGGTGGCGCTGTTCCAGTACGGCGTGAACACCGCCGTGGCCACCCTGGGCACCGCGACCACGCCCGACCACGCCGAGCTGCTGTTCCGCAACGCCGCCGACGTGTACTTCTGCTTCGACGGCGACCGCGCCGGCCGCGGCGCCGCGTGGAAGGCGCTCGAATCGGTGCTGCCGCGCATGCGCGACGGCCGCCAGGCCTTCTTCCTGTTCCTGCCCGAGGGCGAAGACCCGGACACCATCGTGCGCAAGGAAGGCGCGGCCGGTTTCGATGCGCGGCTGGCGCAGGCGATGCCGCTGTCGGAGTTCTTCTACAACGAGCTGTCCAAGGACGTGAACCTGGCCGGCATGGAAGGCAAGGCGCGCCTGGCCGAACGCGCCAAGCCGCTACTGGCAGGCATTCCCGACGGCGCCTTCCGCGACCTGATGCTGCAGCGGCTGACCGAAATGACCGGCGTCGGCCAGCGCGCCGCGGCGGCGGAGCCGGCCAAGCCCACGCCGTCGATGCGCGGCGGCCGCGGCGGCGCGCCGGCGCCCAAGCGCAGCCTGGTGCGCACGGCCATCGCGCTGCTGCTGCAGAAACCGGCGCTGGCCTCGGCCATCGAGCCGCCCTACCTGTTCGGGGCGCTGCGCCAGCCGGGCATCCCGCTGCTGGTGGAACTGGTGTCGCTGGCGCGCGAGCGGCCGGGCATCACCACCGGCGCCGTGCTCGAGCACTTCGCCGGGCGCGAGGAAGAATCGGCGCTGCAGAAGCTGGCCCTGCAGGTCTTCCCGGGCGACGAGGCCGGCTGGCGCAGCGAACTGCTCGACGCCCTCGTCCAGCTCGACCGCCAGGTCCGCCAGCAGCGCGTGGAAGAGCTCCAGGCCCGCATCAACGAAGTCGGCATGTCCGGCCTCAGCGCCGCCGAAAAAGCCGAACTGCGCGACCTTCACGCCCCCCGCTGAAAGAATAGGGGTCAGAGTACTAATTCCCCTCGGCGACGCTGGCGGGGCGGCCTGCCTT
>JAIBEO010000247.1 GCA_019459185.1 Rhizobium sp.
GCGCCCTGGGGCGCCGGCGGCGGCGTGGTGGCCGGCGCGGCCAGCAGCGGTTCGGGCAGGCTCGGGGCCGCCACCTCGCCCACCCGTGCCGGCAGCGCGGCCGGATCGGTGTCGAGGGTGAGCAGGGGCGCGCGTTCGCCGGCCTGGTAGTGGCGGGCGACCAGCACCACCGGCACCACCAGCACCGCGGTCATCACCAGGTAAACCAGGTTGCGCACGGAGCGGTCGAAGGTGCGGCGCATGCGCGAGCGCGAGGCCATGGTCACCAGCTGCGGCGCCGGCTTGGTCGTGGCCACCTGCTCGGCGAGGGTTTCGGGCAGGCCGACCAGGCGCAGGTAGCTGCCCAGGTAGCTGCGCACGTAGATGGGCGCACCCAGGCGGGCCCAGTCCTCACCTTCCATTGCTTCGATGATCGCCACCGGCAGCCGGAGCTGCTGGCCGGCCTGTTCGACGCTGAGGCCGGCCTGGATCCGGGCGGCGCGCAGGCGCATGCCGATCGGATCCTGGAACAACGCTTCCTGCATGCCTTCGGTGCTCATGACTGCGGCGTCCCCTCCGGGGAGTTGGGCGTGTGGTCCGGGAACTGCTCCCGCAGGCGGCTGCGGTAGCGTTCGGCGGCGGCGCGGTCGCCCGCGCCTTCTTCGATGGCGGTGGCCAACTCGAGCACTTCGGCGCCGACCTGGCCCAGGGCCTCGCGGCGCTGCACGAAGGCGCGAGCGCCGAGGAAATTACCCTGGCGGAACTGCAGGCGGGCCATCTGCTCAAGCAGCAGCGGGTCTTCCGGCGCGAGTTCCAGACCCTTGCGCAGCGGCGGCTCGGCGCGCCCGAGGTTGCCTGACTGCATGGCGCAGCGGCCGGCGTTGTAATAGCTCTGCGCCTTGGCCTCGTAGAACGGGTCGCGCACGGCGCGGGCGAACAGCGCGTCGGCCTCGTCGGGCTTGCCGTGTTCGCACAGCCAGGCGCCGTGCACGTTGAGCACGTGGCCGCTTTCCGGGGCCAGCTTGACCGCGCGGGCGAAGTGTTCGCCGGCGCGGGCTTCGTCGTCGAGCGATTGGCGGATCATGCCCAGCACGATCTGCACGTCGGCCGACTCGGGGTCGTGGCGGAGCGCGCGGTTGGCGCGGTCCATGGCCAGGTCGAGCTTGCCGGCGCGCAGGTAGTTCTGCGCCAGCTGCAGGTTCGCCAGGCCCTTGTTGCTCATGGTGGCCTCGGTGGTCACCTGCTTCGGCGCCCCGCCGCCGGAAGCGCAGCCCGCGAGCGCGAGTGCCAGCATGAGGGCGGACAGCACCGGGAAGGACTTACGCGGCATCGGAGACTCCCTTTTCTTCGAGCTTGCGCTTGAATTCGGCCTGGCGGCGGGTGCGGTCCATAACCTGGCCCTTGAGCTGGCCGCAGGCCGCGTCGATGTCGTCGCCACGGGTGCGGCGCACCATGGTGAGCACGCCGGCGTCGAGCAGGATTTTCTGGAAGGCGCGGATGGTCGCTTCGTCGCTACGCTCGAAGCGGGTGCCCGGGAAGGGGTTGAACGGGATCAGGTTGACCTTGCCCGCTTCCGAGTACTGCACCTGGTTGCAGAACTGCTTCATCAGCCGCGCCAGCTGGCGGGCGATTTCCGGGGTGTCGTTCACGCCCTTCATGAGCGTGTATTCGAAGGTGATGGATTCACCCTTCTTGCGGCGCTGCAGGTAGCGCACGCAGGCGGCCATCAGTTCGGCGATGGGGTACTTCTTGTTGAGCGGCACCAGCTGGGTGCGCAGCTCGTCGTTCGGGGCGTGCAGCGAGACAGCGAGCGAAACGTCGCTCTCCTCCCCCAGGCGGTCGATCATGGGCACCAGGCCCGCGGTGGACAGGGTGACGCGCTTGTTCGCCAGGCCGAAGCCCAGGTCGTCGCGCATCAGGTTCATGGCGCGCACGACGTTGTCGAAATTCAGCAGCGGCTCGCCCATGCCCATCATCACCACGTTGGTGAGCTTGCGATGCAGGTGGGTCTTGTTGCCCAGGTGCTTCGAGGCCACCCACACCTGGCCGATGATTTCGGCGGTGCTGAGGTTGCGGTTGAAGCCCTGCGTGGCGGTGGAGCAGAACTGGCAGTTCAGGCCGCAGCCGACCTGGCTGGACACGCACAGCGTGCCGCGGCCCTTGTCGGGGATGAACACGGTCTCGATGGCATTGCCCGAGTCCATGCCCAGCAGCCACTTGTGGGTGCCGTCCGCCGAGGGCTTGTCGAACTGCACGCTCGGCGGGCGGATTTCGGCGTGGGTTTCCAGCTTGGCGCGCAGCGCCTTGCCCACGTCGGTCATCTGCGCGAAGTCGGTGACGTGCTGGTGGTAGATCCACTTCATCACCTGGTGGGCGCGGAAGCGCTTCTCGCCGAGGGTTTCGGCGAAGAAGCGCTCCATGCCCTCGCGATCGAGGTCGAGCAGGTTGGTCTTGGCGACGACCTCGGTCACGGTTTCCCTCAGCGCGGGCAGAGCTCGGTGGCGGCGAAGAAGTACGCGGTTTCGATGGCCGCATTCTCCAGGCTGTCCGAACCGTGCACGGCGTTGGCGTCGATGGACTGCGCGAAGTCGGCGCGGATGGTGCCCGGCGCGGCTTCCTTCGGGTTGGTGGCGCCCATCAGCTCGCGGTTCTTGGCGACGGCGTTTTCGCCCTCGAGCACCTGGATCATCACCGGGCCGGAGATCATGAACTCGACCAGCGCGTTGAAGAACGGGCGCTCGCGGTGCACCGCGTAGAAGCCTTCGGCCTCCTTGCGGGAGAGGTGCTTCATCTTCGCGGCGACGACCTTGAGGCCGGCCTTCTCGAAGCGGGCGTAGATCTCGCCGATGACGTTCTTGGCGACCGCGTCGGGCTTGATGATGGAAATGGTGCGCTCCAGCGCCATGGTCTAACTCCGTAGGTTGCAGGGGTTTATCGGGCCGCTGAATTTAACACAAAACCCCGTCCAATCGAGGGTTTAGCGCAAATCCCTGAATATTTCCAGCAGCATCCGGCACCCTGCCCTCACCCCCGCCCGGGGACGCTCCGGCCCTGCGCTTGTTTCAATTGCCCATTTGACGGCGGCCGCGGCCGGCGTACACTCGCCAACACACGTTTGAATCGAACGCTGGCAGGCCATGACGACGACCCATTTCAACACCAAGGAACGCATCCTCGGCGCCGCCGAGGAGCTCTTCGCGCAACACGGCTTCGCCGGCACCTCGCTGCGGCAGGTCACCAGCCGCGCCGACGTAAACATCGCCGCCGTGAACTACCACTTCGGCAGCAAGGAGAACCTGGTCAACGAGGTCTTCCGGCGCCGCATGGACGACATGAGCGAACGCCGCCTGGCCCTGCTGCGCAAGGCCCAGGCCGAGAAGCCGGGCGACCTGGAGGCCATCCTGGCCGCCTTCATCGAGCCGCCGCTGGCCCTCACCCTCGACCGCCACGGCGGCTCGGCCTTCGTCCGGGTCCTGGCCCGCGCCTTCGCCGAGAAGAACGACCGCCTGCGCAAGTTCCTGTCCGACAACTACGGCCACGTGCTGCGCGAGTTCGCCAAGGCCATCGGCCAGGCCCTGCCCGACCTGGCCAAGGAAGACCTGTACTGGCGCCTGGACTTCACCGCCGGCGCCCTGACCTACGCCATGGCCGACTTCGGCCTGATCAAGCGGCCCTCGGGCGTGTCCGAGAAGGCCCACTGCGAAAAGGCCGCCCAGGGCCTGATCCGCTTCGCCGCCGCCGGCCTGCGGGCCGGCTGAGCCCCCGTTTCCTCCTTCCACGGAGCTTCAACCATGCCGCAACTTCGCATCCGCAAGGTGGCCGTGCTCGGCGCCGGCGTGATGGGCGCGCAGATCGCCGCCCACCTCGCCAACGCCGACGTGGACACCGTCCTGTTCGACCTTCCGGCCAAGGAAGGCAGCCCCAACGGCGTCGTCGAGAAGGCCATCGCCAATCTCGGCAAGCTCTCCCCCGCCCCCTTCGCCAGCAAGGCCAAGGCGGCGGCGATCACGCCGGCCAACTACGACCAGCACCTGGAGCTGCTGCGCGACTGCGACCTGATCATCGAGGCCATCGCCGAGCGCATGGACTGGAAGAAGGCGCTCTACGACCGCATCGAGGCCTACGTGGCCCCGCATGCCATCCTGGCCTCGAACACCTCGGGCCTGAGCATCAACGGCCTGGCCGAGGTGCTGCCGGAATCCATGCATACCCGCTTCTGCGGCGTGCACTTCTTCAACCCGCCGCGCTACATGCACCTCGCCGAGCTCATCCCTTGCGCGAAGACTGACAAGCAAGTGCTTGAAGGACTTGAGACTTTCCTGGTCACCACCCTGGGCAAGGGGGTGGTCTACGCCAAGGACACGCCGAACTTCATCGGCAACCGCATCGGCGTGTTTTCCATCCTGTCCACCCTGCACCACACGGCCCAGTCGGGCCTGGGCTTCGACGAGGTGGACGCCCTGACCGGCCCCCTGCTGGGACGCCCGAAGTCGGCCACCTACCGCACGTCCGACGTGGTGGGCCTGGACACCATGGCCCACGTCATCAAGACCATGGCCGACACCCTTCCCGACGACCCCTGGCACAAGTACTTCAAGGCGCCCGAGTGGCTGCAGGCCCTGATCGCCAAGGGCGCCCTGGGCCAGAAGACCGGCGCCGGCATCTTCATGAAGAAGGGCAAGGACATCGTGGTGCTGGACCTCAAGGCCCAGGACTACCGCCCGGCCACCGGCGTCGCCGACCCGGAGGTCGTGGCCATCCTAAAGAACAAGGACCCGGCCGCCAAGTTCGCCCAGCTGCGCGCCAGCGAGCATCCGCAGGCGAAGTTCCTGTGGGCGGTGTTCCGCGACCTGTTCCACTACAGCGCCTACCACCTGGCCTCGATCGCCGAGACCGCCCGCGACGTCGACCTGGCCATCCGCTGGGGCTACGGCTGGAGCCTGGGCCCGTTCGAGAGCTGGCAGGCCGCCGGCTGGAAGCAGGTGGCCGAGTGGATCGCCGAGGACATCGTGGCCGGCAAGGCCATGTCCAGCGCGCCGCTGCCGGACTGGGTGTTCGACGGCCGCGACGGCGTGCACGGCGCCGACGGCAGCTTCAGCCCGGCGCGTGGCGGCAAGCTGCCGCGTTCCACCCTGCCCGTCTACCAGCGCCAGCGTTTCCCCGACCCCGTGCTGGGCGAACGCGCCGCGCCGGGCGAGACCGTGTTCGAAACCGACGCGGTGCGCCTGTGGCATGACGGCGACGGCATCGCAGTGCTCAGCTTCAAGACCAAGATGAACACCGTCGGCGACGGCGTGCTGGCCGGCGTGCTCGAGGCCGTGGACCGCGCCGAGAAGGAGTTCCAGGGCCTGGTGATCTGGCAGCCCAAGGAACCGTTCTCGGCCGGTGCCGACCTCTCCGGCGCCATGGCCTCGCTGCAGGCCGGCAAGCTGGCCGAGTTCGAGGCCATGGTGGAAACCTTCCAGTCCGCCAGCCAGCGCATCAAGTATTCGCTGGTGCCGGTGGTCGCGGCCGTGCGCGGCCTGGCCCTGGGCGGCGGCTGCGAATTCCAGATGCATTCGGCCCGCACCGTGTTCGCGCTCGAAAGTTACATCGGCCTGGTCGAGGCCGGCGTGGGCCTGCTGCCGGCCGGTGGCGGCCTGAAGGAAATCGCGCTGCGCGCCGCGCAGGCGGCCGGCCCGGGCGGCGACGTGTTCGCCCAGCTCAAGCCGTATTTCGAAGCGGTGGCGATGGGCAAGGTCTCCGCCTCGGCGCTCGAGGCCAAGGAGCTGAAGCTGGCCCGCGAGGGCGACGTGGTGGTCTTCAATGCCTTCGAACTGCTGCACGTGGCCAAGGCCCAGGCCCGCGCCCTGGCCGAGTCGGGCTACCGCCCGCCGCTGCCGGCGCGTGGCATCCCGGTGGCCGGCGACGTCGGCATCGCCACCTTCCGCATGATGCTGGAGAACATGCTCGAGGGCCGCTTCATCTCCGAGCACGACTACGAAGTGAGCAAGCGCATCGCCACCGTGATGTGCGGCGGCGAAGTGGACCGCGGCGCGCTGGTGGACGAGGCCTGGCTGCTCAAGCTCGAACGCGAGCATTTCGTGGCCCTGGCGCAGATGCCCAAGACCCAAGAGCGCATCGCCTACATGCTCAAGAACGGCAAGCCGCTGCGCAACTGAGCGACGACAAGGAACCGACCATGACCAAGCAAATCCAGGACGCCTACGTCGTCGCCACCACCCGCACCCCGGTGGGCAAGGCCCCGCGCGGCGTCTTCCGCAACACCCGTCCCGACGAAATGCTGGCCCACGTGCTGCGCGCCGTGGTGGACCAGTGCCCCGGCATCGACCCCACCCGCATCGACGACGCCATCATCGGCTGCGCCATGCCCGAGGGCGAGCAGGGCATGAACGTGGCGCGCATCGGCCTGCTGCTGGCCGGCCTGCCGAACGTGATCGCCGCCCAGACCGTCAACCGCTTCTGCTCCTCGGGCCTGCAGGCCGTGGCGATGGCGGCCGACCGGATCCGCCTCGGCGAAGCCGACCTGGTGCTGGCCGGCGGCACCGAATCCATGTCCATGGTGCCGATGATGGGCAACAAGGTGGCCATGAGCCCCAAGGTCTTCCAGGACGACAACGTGGCCATCGCCTACGGCATGGGCATCACCGCCGAGAAGGTCGCCGAGGAGTGGAAGGTCAGCCGCGAGGACCAGGACGCCTTCGCCCTCGCCTCGCACCAGAAAGCCATGGCGGCCCAGGCCGCCGGCGAGTTCACGGCCGAGATCACGCCCTACCAGGTCATTTCCCGCCAGCCGGTGCTCGGTTCGAACACCGTGAAGCTGCGCGAACTGCTGGTGAAGGACGACGAAGGCCCGCGCGCCGACACCAGCGCCGAGGGCCTGGCGAAGCTGCGCCCGGTGTTCCGCAACGGCGGCTCGGTGACGGCGGGCAACAGCTCGCAGATGTCCGACGGCGCCGGCGCGGTGATGCTGGCCTCGGCCCAGGCGATCAAGGACTACGGCCTGACCCCGCTGGCGCGTTTCGTCGGCTTCTCGGTCGCCGGCGTGCGCCCGGAGGTGATGGGCATCGGCCCGATCGCCGCCATCCCCAAGGTGCTGCGCCAGGCCGGCCTGACCGCCGACCAGCTGGACTGGATCGAGCTCAACGAAGCCTTCGCCGCGCAGGCCCTGGCGGTGATCCGCACCTGCGGACTGGACCCGTCGAAGGTGAACCCGCTGGGCGGCGCCATCGCCCTGGGTCACCCGCTGGGCGCCACCGGCGCGATCCGCACGGCCACCATCGTGCACGGCCTGCGCCGGCGCCAGCAGAAGTACGGCATGGTCACCATGTGCATCGGCACCGGCATGGGCGCCGCGGGCATCTTCGAAGCCCTCTGACCCGCCACGCTCCGCACACGAAGACGG
>JAIBEO010000027.1 GCA_019459185.1 Rhizobium sp.
CCCGGGCGGGGCGGGCGCGCGGCCCGGGCGCGGGGGGGCCTGGGCCGCGGGGGGGACGCGCGAGCGACCCTGAGCCGCGTGCCTCAGGCCTGCCGCAGCGTGCGCGCGAACAGCGCCAGCGTGGCGGCCCAGGCTTGTTTCGCGGCGGCCTCGTCGTAGCGCGGCGTGGTGTCGTTGTGGAAGCCGTGCACGGTGCCGGCGGGCTGCAGCAGTTCGTACGATTTGCCCGCCGCTTGCAGCGCCGCCTCGTAGCCGGGCCAGGTGGCGTTGACGCGTTCGTCGTCGGCCGCCAGCACCACCAGCAACTGCGCCCTGATCGCAGGCACGTCGGCGGCGGCCGGGGCGGTGCCGTAGAAGGGCACCGCGGCCTTCAGGTCGGGCAGCTGCGTGGCGAGGAAATTGGCGATGGCGCCGCCGTAGCAGAAGCCCACCGTGCCCAACCGGCCATTCGAGCGCGGGTGCGCCTGCAGCCAGCGCGCGGCGGCCAGCAGGTCCTGGCGCGTCAGCGACTGGTCGAGCTCCTGGAATTTGGCGCGCGCGGCGTCTTCGTCGCCCGGGTAGCCGCCGAGCGGAAACAGCGCGTCGGGCGCGAAGACCAGGTAACCCTCCAGCGCCAGCCGGCGGGTCACGTCTTCGATGTGCGGGTTCAGGCCGCGGTTCTCGTGCACCACCAGCACGGCCGGCAGCGCGCCTTCGACGCCGGCCGGCATCGCCAGGTAGCCACGACCGTCGAAATAGCCGTCCGGCGAATCGAAGCGCGGGTAGCTGGTGACCAAGCGCGGGTCGTCGGCCGGCACCTGTTGCGCCTGCGCGAACTTCGGCGCCAGCGCTGCCAGCAAGCCGGCCGCGCCGCTGCTGCCGACCGCGAACGCCGCCGCGCCCTTCAGGAAACCGCGCCGGTCGATCTGGCCGTGCACGTACTGGTCGAAGAGGCGAAGCACTTCGGGGTCGAAATCGCGGATGGTCCTGCGCGGGGTGTCGGACATGGCGGCCTGGGTGGGGTGGGTTGCGGTACGATCATCGCAGCCCGGAGTGCGGCCGGCGTGAAAGCTCAGTCCCCGGTCCTGGCGCGGCGCGCCGGTTTGCCGGGTTTGGGCGCCAGCACGAAGGACAGGCTGAAGAGCTGGTCCTGGCCGGGCTGGCGCGGGCCCTGCAACAGTTCCAGCAGGCGTCCGAGCAGCGCGTTGGCCTCGCGCAGGCCGTCTTCGTCGAGCCAGCCGCGGCTGCGGCCGGCCCAGAGTTCGCGCGTGGCGCCTTCGGTGCGCACCTTCGGGTCGGCGAGCGCGGCGCGGAAGTCGCGCCCGGCCGACTGCAGCAACTTCGCCACCACCTGCTGCACGGCCTCGCTGCTTTCCGCACGCTTGCCGTAGACCAGGCGCAGCGCCGTGCCGCGGCGCGCGCCGACGCGGTAGCGGCGCGGCTCGTCGGCCTTGCCCCGGCGCTGCAGCAGGCCGGCGTCGGCCAGGCGCTCGAAGTGGTAGTACAGCCCGTCCGCGGGGCGGCCCAGTTCCCGGGCGACGGAAGCCACGTCCGCCTCGCCGCCGAGCGCGACCAGGGTGTCGACGATGTCCTGGCGCACCGGGCTGGCCAGCAGGGCGATGCTTCCGGGGTCCGAAACGTCGTGGTAGCGCGACCGTGCCATCAGTTGGCTTGCCTTGGTTGAAAAACGGGCTCAAATTTCAACGCACATTCCCCGGCCACGCAAGTGCCGCGCACTTGCCTCCCCACGAGGTCACCATGGACAAGCCGCTGTTCCCGCTGCATCGCCTGGGCCTGGCCCTGGCACTTTCCCTGGGTCTGGCCTCGTGCAGCCAGATCGAACTGGGGCGGATCTATTTCGCCAACCACGGCACCGAGGCGCGGCTGGATTCGCCGCTGCCGGCGCGGCTGCCGTTCCGCGAGCACAAGGGCTGGATCGTGGTGCAGGCCAGCATCAACGGCTCGCCGCCGATGGATTTCGTGGTCGACACCGGCGCCTCGATGCTGACCTTGCTCACCGGCCCGAAAACCGACGCGCTCAAGCTCGACATGAGCGGCCTGCGCCGGATCGCCGGCGAAGGCGTGGCCACGGTCACCGCGGCCGTGCAGCCCGGGCTGGACATCGATTTCGGCCCCGTCGCGCTGCTCGACCAGACCGTGCTGGCGATCCCGCTCGACCGCGTGCTGTGCGACCAGGCCATCGAAGCGCCGCCCTTCAGCGGCGTCATCGGCCACGAGCTCTTCAGCCGCTACGTGGTGGAAGTCGACCACGCCCGCGGCGAACTCGTGCTGCACGACCCGGACACCTACGAATACCGCGGCGACGGCCGGGTGGTGCCTGCCGAGATCAGCGGCCGCCAGCCCTTCGTGCAGGCCCGGGTGGAGGGGCCTGGCGGCGCCGCCTACGACGCGCGGCTGCACGTGGACAGCGGCGCCGGCATCGACCTGAGCCTGTTCCCGCAGGCCCACGACGCTATCGTGGTGCCGCCGGGCGGAAAGGAAACCACGGCCTGCTTCGTCGGCGGCCTGGCGCGTTACCAGAGCGGCAGTTCGGTGCAGGTGAGCCTGGCCGGCGGGCCGGCGGTGGAAACGCCGGCGAGTTATTCGATCGGCGACGAAGTCATCGACACCGGCCAGCACGGCCGCCTGGGCGCGCGTTTCCTGAGCCGCTACGACGTGGTCTACGACTACCGCCGCGAGCGCATCATCCTCGAGCCGCGCAGCGCGCCGCCGGCCGCGGCGCCCTGAGGCTCATTCGGACTCCACGCCCGCCAGGTCGAGCACCCAGCGCGGCGTTTCCGGTTCGCCGGCGTAGAACTCGCGGGGCTTCTTTTCCGCCATGGCCCAGCGGTGCAGCCAGCTGGGGCCCCAGCGGCCGGTGTAGGCGTCGTCGCGGGCGTAGGCCGGGTCGGCCATGGCTTCGGCGATGGCGACGCGCCGGTAGCCGCGCTCGTCCAGCCCCGCCATCAGCGCGGTCCAGGTGGCGGCGTTGAGTTCGTTGGCGTGCAGCAGCCAGGTCTGGGGCAGGGCGTAGCCGAGCAGGGCGATGGAAAAACGCTCGTAGTACTCGAGCTTCGCCATCATGTAGGGCACGTAGCCGCCGCGCAGGCGGGCGAGGGTGGCCTCGTCGCCGCCGTCGTCGAGCACGTTGCGGTAGGCGCGCGCCCAGATCCAGTCGCTGTGGTCCACGGTGACGGGGGCGACGCGGTAGCCGTGTTCGGCCAGGAAGGCCGCGAGCGCCGCCTTGTCGGCCGCCGAGGTGCCGGCGCGCAGGTAGGGGTGGCGGAACCACTGCGGCTTCTGGCCACGTTCGGCCAGCAGCGGGCGCAGCACCTGTTCGCCGGCCAGGATGTCGGCCAGGTAGGCCTCCAGCCCGACGGCGTGCAGGTCGACGTGGCCGCGGGTGTGGTTGCCCAGTTCGGCGCCGGCGTCGAGCCAGTCGCGCAGCATGGCGGTGCGTTCGTCGCGGGCGGCCTTGTCGGCACCGAGCTTGCCTTCGTTGACGAAGCCGATCACCGGGTCGCCGCCGGCGCGGATCGCCGCCATCAGCTGTTCGTGGTGTTCGCGCATGGCGGCATCGAGCGGACGGCCGGCGCCATCGCCCAGGCTGGCCCAGGGCAGATCGTCCACGGTGATGGTGATGCGGCGGTCGGGCTCGGCCGCGGCGGCCAGGCCGGCAGCGAGCAGGAGCAAGAGGGCGGAAACGAGGCGCATGGCGTACCGGCAATCGGGTCGGGACGAGGATTGTCACATTTTCCACCTTGCCCCCGTCCATGGTTCACAAGGGCCGCGTGCCCTATCCTGCGCAGGGCGATTCAAGGGGAGTCGCACCGCGCCCAGACCAAGGAGCCTTGCATGTCCCACCTGATCAACATCTTCCTCGAGCCGGCCAAGGTGTTCGCCGAGCTGAAGGAAAAGCCGAGCTTCCTGCTGCCGCTGCTGCTGGTGGCGCTGCTGGGCGCCGTGTCCACCACCACCTACTTCCTGACCGTGGACCCGGACTGGTTCTCCGACAACCAGGTGGCCCAGCTGCAGGCGCAGGGCGACATGAGCGCCGCCGAGATCGAGCAGGCGAAGAAGTTCATGCCGGGCGCGCGCGCCTCGGCCTACTTCAGCGGGCCGATGGTACTGATCTTCCTGGGCATCGTGTCCTCGGTGATGGCGCTGTATTACCTGCTGGCCGGCAAGGTCACCGGCAACGCCGTCGGCTTCCGCCGCGGCCTGTCGCTGGCGGCCTGGTCGAGCATGCCCATGGTGCTGGGCAACCTGGTGGTGCTGGGCGCCATCTTCACCAGCTCCAACCAGGTGTCGTTCGAAAGCCTGCAGCTGCTCAACGTCGACCCGCTGTTCGTGCAGCTGCCGCTCGACCACGACTGGCTGCTGCTGGCCCGCAGCTTCAGCCTGCTCAATTTCTGGGTCTGGTTCCTGGCCGCGCTGGGCTGGAAGACCTGGTTCCGCACCGGCTGGGGCCAGGCGGTCACCGTCGCCGTGCTGCCCTCGCTGGTCATTTATGGCGTGATGGCCCTGTTCGCCGCGCTCTGAGCCACGCCACACAACGGAAGCATCGATGAAGATCAACAAGAAATGGGTGGCCGCGGCCATCCTCGTGGCGGTCGTGGCCGTGCCCCTGCTCATCAAGGCCGGGCGCGGCGAATCGCGCACCGAGGTCGAGGTGGTGGTGGCTTCGGAGCAGGAAATCCGGCCCACCATCCTCGCCTCGGGCGTGCTGGCCTACCTGACCGAGGTGAACCTGACCTCGGAAGTGGTGGCCAAGGTGCGCGAGATCCTGGTGGTCGAGGGCGACACGGTGGAGAAGGGCCAGCTGCTGCTGCGGCTGGACCCGGAAACCTACCGCAATGCCATCGACCGCGAGCAGGCCAGCCGCCGCCAGAGCCTGATCAGCATCGAACGCCAGCGCCTGGCCCTGGCCCTGGCCGAGACCCGGCTCACCCGCGGCGAATCGCTGCTGGCGCGCAAGATGATCGGCCAGAGCGATTACGACGACCTGCGCAACGCCCGCGACTTGGCCAAGGTCGAGCTGCAGAGCAGCGAGGAAGCCCTGCGTCGCGCCGACGCCATCCTGGAAGAGGCGCGCGAGCAGCTGGCCAAGACCGACATCCTCTCGCCCATCGCCGGCACCATCGTCGACCTGCCGATCAAGGTGGGCGAAACGGCCATCCCGTCCACCAACGCCCTGGCCGGCGCCAGCCTGATGAAGATCGCCGACACCTCGGCCATCCAGGCCGAGCTGAAGGTGGACGAGGCCGACATCGCCCGCATCAGCCTGGGCCAGGCCGCCGACGTGTACGCCGCCGCGTTCCAGGACACCGCGCTCAAGGGCAAGGTGGCCAAGATCGCGCTGGCGCCGACGCTGGAGGCGCAGGGCCGCGCCTACGAGGTGACCGTGCTGCTCGAAGTGCCGGAAGACGTGGCGCTGCGTTCGGGCATGAGCGCGCGCGCCGACATTTTCCTGGGCGACGGCGGCAAGTCGCTGGCGGTGCCGGTGGAAGCCGTGGCCACCGAGGAATCGGAGGACAAGCAGGTCAAGCGCCACGTCTGGGTGGACCGCGACGGCACCGCCCGCAAGGTCGAGGTGGAAGTGGGCCTGTCGGACGACCGCTGGGAGGCGATCGCCAAGGGCCTGCAGGCCGGCGACCGCGTGATCACCGGCCCGGCCAAGGTGGTGCGTGGCCTGCGCGACGGCGACCGCGTCGAAGGCAAGCTGCGCGACGAAGAAGGCAAGGACAAGGATGGCGGCGAGCCGGAAGGCGACGACGAGGCCGACGGCGACGGCGAGGACGACGCCGGATGATCCGACTCACCGGCATCGTCAAGCGCTACCTGATGGGCGAGGAGGAAGTGCTCGCCCTCAACGGCGTCGACCTGTTCATCGACCGCAACGAGTACGTGGCCCTGATCGGCCCTTCGGGTTCGGGCAAGTCCACCCTGATGAACCTGATCGGCTGCCTGGACACGCCCAGCGAGGGCACCTACGAGCTCAACGGCCGCGATACCTCGCAGCTGGGCGACGACGAGCTGGCGCACGTGCGCAACAAGGAAATCGGCTTCGTGTTCCAGTCCTTCCACCTGCTGCCGCGCATGACCGTGCTCGAGAACGTGATGCAGCCGCTGGTTTACCGCGGCATGCCGCGCGCCGAGCGCAAGGCGCTGGCGACCCGCGCGCTCGAGCAGGTGGGCCTGGGCAGCCGCCTGGGCCACCGGCCGAACCAGCTCTCCGGCGGCCAGCGCCAGCGCGTGGCGGTGGCGCGCGCGCTGGTGGGCACCCCGTCGATCCTGCTGGCCGACGAACCCACCGGCAACCTCGACTCCAAGACCTCAAGCGAGATCATGGCCCTGTTCGACGAACTGCACCGCGCCGGCCAGACGGTAGTGGTGGTGACGCACGAACCCGACATCGCCGCGCACTGCCGGCGCACCATCCGCGTCAGCGACGGCAAGGTCGTCGAGGACACGCTCAACCCCACCCGCGCGCAGGTGGCCTGACATGTACGCCTTCCTCGAAGCCTTCCGCGCCGCGCTCACCAGCCTGATGGCGCACCGCATGCGCAGCTTCCTGACCACGCTGGGCATCCTGATCGGCACCGCCTCGGTGATCGCGGTGGTCTCGCTGGTGCAGGGGTTCTCGGCCTCGATCTCGAGCCAGTTCGCCGACCTCGGCGGCAGCACCATGAACCTGCGCGCCGAGAACAACAACGAAAACTTCCGCACCGGCCGCATCAACTTCATCACCTTCAAGGACCTGGACGTGCTGCGCTACCGCGTGCCGGGCGTGGACCAGGTGACGCCGATGATGCAGGTGGCCGTGGCCGGCACCAGCTACCGCGGCCGCACGTCCAGCCCGCAAGTGCTGGCCACCACGGCCGAGTTCCAGGCCGTGCGCGGCCGCTACCCGGAGCGCGGCCGCTTCATCGTGCCCAGCGACGACCAGGGCCGGCGCCGCGTGGTGGTCATCGGCACCCAGGTGATCGACGACCTGAAGCTGCCCGAAAACCCGGTGGGCGAATACATCCGCATCGGCAACGAGTGGTTCAAGGTGGTGGGCGTGATGCAGCGCCAGGGTGAGCTGCTGGGTTTCAGCCAGGACAACTACGTCGTCATTCCCTTCGACGTGGGCCGGGCCATGACCGGCAACAACACCCAGCCCTTCATGTCGATTTCCTTCAACGTGCCCGACATTTCCCAGGTGGAAGTGGTGCGCGAACGCGTCAAGCGCGCCATCCGCGCCTCGCGCAAGCTCAAGCCAGGGCAGGACGACGATTTCCGGGTGGAAGCGGCCGATTCCTTCGTGAAGCAGTTCGAGCAGGTCACCGGCACCGCCACCGCGGTGGTGGCCGGCGTGGTCAGCATTTCGCTGCTGGTCGGCGGCATCGGCATCATGAACATCATGCTGGTGTCGGTCACCGAGCGCACCCGCGAGATCGGCATCCTCAAGGCCCTGGGCGCCACCCGCCGCGACATCCTGGTGCAGTTCCTGCTCGAGGCCGGCCTGCTGGCGCTGCTGGGCGGCCTGATCGGCATCGCGCTCGGTTACGCCGCGGGCGTGGGCGTGGCGGCGGTGATCCCCAACTTCCCGCCGGCGCAGGTGCCGGTGTGGGTGGTGGCGGCGGCGGCGGGTTTTTCGGCGCTGGTGGGCGTGGTGTTCGGCATCATGCCGGCCTCGAAGGCCGCCAGCCTGGACCCGATCGAGGCGCTGCGCTACGAGTGAGGCGCGGCGCGCTCAGATGGCCGCGCGCGGCGGCCCGTTCGGCTCGATGATGATCTTGCCGCTGCGGGCGCCGGCGTGCGCGGCGCGCACCGCGTCGGCGACGTGGTCGATGCCGAAGTGGTCCTGCACGCGGGCGTGCAGGGTGCCGTCGGCCACCAGCCCCGCCAGTTCGGCGAACACCGCGCGCCGGCGCTCGGCGGCGGCGCGCTTGTACCACTGCGACAGCCAGAAGCCGCGCAGGGTGATGTCGTTGAAGACGAAATAGCGCGGCGAGATCATGCAGCGCTCGCCGCTCATCGAGCCGTAGTTCACCAGCGTGCCGCGATGGGCCAGGCAGCGCGCCAGGTGCTCGGTGTGCACGCCGCCGACGCAGTCCACGGCCAGCCGCACGTGCACCTCGCCCACGGCGTCGCGCACGCGCTTGGGCAGGTCCTCGGCGTCCACCAGCACGTGTTCGCCGCCGGCGGCCCAGACCGCCTCGATGGCCGATTCGCGCCGCACCACGTTGATCACGTTGATGCCGCGGCGCTTGGCCAGCTGGGCCAGGTAACCGCCCACGGCCGAATTGGCCGCGTTCTGGATCACCCAGTCGCCGGGCTGCAGTTCCACGAATTCGCTGAGCATCAGCAGCGCGGTCGGCGGGTTCACGGTGAGCATGGACAGCTGCACCGGGTCGACGTCGTGCGGCAGCGGCAACAGGGCCTTCACCGGCAGGTGCAGGTGGGTGCTCCAGGTGCCGCAGCCCACCGGCAGTAGCACCACGTCGCCCACTTCCAGGCCGTTGGGTTCGCCGGCGATTTCCTCGACCCGGCCCACGCCCTCGTTGCCACCCACCGCCGGCAGCGGCGGCAGCAGGCCGTATTCGCCGGTGAGGGTGAGGATGTCGCTGGGGTTCACCGGCGCGGCCAGCACCGCCACCCGCGCTTCGCCGGGCTGCAGCGGCGGCAGGCTGAACTCCACCGTCTTGATCACTTCGTGCGGCACCGGACCGCGGTAGGCGTAGCGGGCATGCTTGGGCGCGTGCGGGGTCACGGGGATTCCTGCCTGATCCAGGTGAGGCGCCAGGAGGCGCCGTCGTCGCCCATGGCGCGGGCGAGGGGTTTGAGGGCGGGTTCGATGGCCTTTTCGACCTGCCAGGGCGGGTTGACCAGCAGCATGCCGCTGCCGTTCATGCGCAGCGGGGAGTCGTCGGGCCGCACCAGCAGTTCGATCGCCAGCGCCGACTTGATGGGCAGGCCGGCCACCTTGCGCATCAGCGGCTGCAGGGTGGCGCGCTGCTTGATGGGGTACCAGATGGCGAACATGGCCTGCGGCATGCGCTCCAGGCCTTCGCGCAGCGCGGCCACGATGAGCGGGTATTCGCCTTCCTGGGCTTCGTAGGGTGGGTCGATGAGCACCAGCGCGCGGCCGATGCGGGTGTTGCCGTCGCGCGGCGGCAGCAGGGCCTTGACTGCGCCGTAGCCGTCGCGCTGCTGCACGTGGCAGCGCGGGTCGGTGGCCAGCAGGGCCTTGAGCGCGGCCGATTCCTCGGGCAACAGTTCGCAGGCCACCAGCCGGTCCTGGGCGCGCAGGGCGTGCGAGACCAGCAGGGGCGAGCCGGGGTAGGTGTCGGGGGCGTCGGCGCGGGCGGCGTCGAGCGCGGCCAGGTAGGCGGCCAGGGCCGGCGGGCCGGCGGGCGGCTCGTCCCAGAGCTTCTGGATGCCGGCGCGGGCCTCGCCGGTGCGCCGGGCCTGGGCGCCGCCGAGGTCGTAGCGGCCGCGCCCGGCGTGGGTGTCGAGCACGAAGAAGGGCGCTTCCTTGCGCTTGAGCGCGTCGAGCAGGGCGACCAGGACGAGGTGCTTGAGCACGTCCGCGTGGTTGCCGGCGTGGAATCCGTGGCGGTAGTTCATGCCCGCCAGTCTAGCGCCCGGCGGGCCCGGCGGGGTGGCGAAGGCCTTGGCTCTGCTAAGGTTTGGCGACTTCCGGAGGACCCATGAAGACCCTGTTCAAGTTCACTGTCTGGACCCTGTTCGCGCTGCTGGCCGCGGCCACCGCGCTTGGCCTGCACACCGTCTACGGCAAGCCGCTGAAGGTGGAGTGGTTCTTCGAGCGGGTCTTCATCGAGTACGCGGTGGACGACCCGGAGATGCTGACCTCGCTGGGCATGCTGCCGGCGTGGCTGGACTGGTACTCCGACGACCTGACCGACCGCTCCCTGGCCCGCGAGCGGGAAACCCAGGCCAAGCTGCGCGAAGACCTGGCGACCCTGCGCGACTACGACCGCGAAGCGCTCGACGAAGGCACGCGCCTGTCCTACGACGTGCTCGAATACTTCCTGGCCATCCAGGAAGAGGGCGAGCGCTTCTCGCTGCACAACTACCCGCTCAACCAGCTGTTCGGCGTGCAGAACAACTTCGTCACCTTCCTGGCCACCCAGCACGGCGTGGCTTCGGAAGCCGATGCCGAGGCCTACGTCGCGCGCCTGGGCAAGACCCCGGTGATGGTGGGGCAGGTGATGGAAGGGCTGCAGGCGCGCGAGGCCGCGGGCATCCTGCCGCCGACCTTCGTGGTGGAAAAGGTGCTGGCCGAGATGCGCGCGTTCACCGCGACGCCGGCGACCGAAAACATCCTCTACACCTCGTTCGTGGAGAAGCTCGACAAGCTGCCGGCCGGCAGCCTCGACGCGCGGCGGCGCGATGAACTGCTGGCTTCCGTGGAGGCCGCCATCAACGACGCCGTCTACCCCGGCTACGGCCGCTTCATCGCCTATTACGACCGCCTGCTGCCGCTGACCAAGGGCAACCACGGCGTCTGGGCGCTGCCCGATGGCGAGGCCTTCTACGCCTGGTCGGCGCGGATGCACACCAGCACCGACATGACGCCGGCGCAGATCCACCAGCTGGGCCTGGACGAAGTGGCGCGCATCGAGGCCGAGATGGACGCCATCCTGGTGGCCGAAGGCCTGGCGGAAGGTTCGATCGGAGCCCGCGTGCAGCAGGTGGCCACCCGCGAAGACCAGCTCTATCCCGACACCGATGCGGGTCGCGCGGCGATCATCGCCGACTTCACGCGCATCATCGAAGAGGTGGACGCCGGCATCGGCGAGTACTTCAACGTGCGGCCGAAGATGGGGGTGAAGGTCGAGCGCGTGCCGGAGTTCCGCGAGAAGACCGCGCCGGGTGCCTACTACAACCCGCCGGCCTTCGACGGCTCGCGCCCGGGCATCTTCTACATCAACCTGCGCAACACGGCCGAGGTGGCGAAGTTCGGCATGCGCACGCTGGCCTACCACGAGGCCATTCCCGGCCATCATTTCCAGACCACCATCCAGCAGGAGCTGACGGGCGTGCCGACGTTCCGCAAGATCCTGCCGTTCACCGCCTTCTCCGAAGGCTGGGCGCTGTACACCGAGCGCCTGGCCTGGGAGGCCGGCTTCCAGGACGCGCCGCTGGACAACCTGGGGCGGCTGCAGGCCGAGATGTTCCGCGCCGTGCGCCTGGTGGTGGACACCGGCCTGCACGACCAGCGCTGGACCCGCGAGCAGGCCATCGCCTACATGCTCGACAAGACCGGCATGCCCGAGACCGATGTGGTGGCGGAAATCGAGCGTTACCTGGTGATGCCGGGGCAGGCGCTGGCCTACAAGGTGGGCATGAACAAGCTGCTGGAACTGCGGGCGCACGCGCAGGCCGAGCTCGGCCCGAAGTTCGCGCTGCGCGACTTCCACGACCTGGTGCTCACCGGCGGCGACCTGCCGCTGGCGCTGCTTGAGCGCCGCGTGGATGCGTGGATCGAGGCGAAGCGCGGCTGATGGCGGCGGATATCCAGGTCCGGCGCATCGCCGGCGCGGAACTCGGCCCCTGGCTGGACGCGGTGGCGCGGCTGCGCATCGCCGTGTTCCGCGACTGGCCCTACCTCTACGCCGGTGACCTGGCGTACGAGCGCGGTTACCTGCAGGCCTATGCGCGTTCGCCCGACAGCGTGTTCGTGCTGGCCTTCGACGGCGACGAGGCGGTGGGCGCTTCCACGGGCCTGCCACTGGCCGACGACACCGACGCGTTCCAGCGGCCCTTCCGCGAGGCCGGCCGCGCCGTGGACGACGTGTTCTATTTCGGGGAATCGGTGCTGCTGCCGGCCTACCGCGGGCTCGGCCTGGGCCACCGCTTCTTCGACGAACGCGAAGCGCATGCCGCGGCGCTGGGCCGCTTCGCCTGGACCGGCTTCTGCGCCGTCGACCGCGACCCGGCCGACCCGCGCCGTCCCGCCGGCCACCGCGGCAACGAGGCCTTCTGGAGCAAACGCGGCTACGTCCGCCAGCCCGGCCTCACCGTGCACCTGGCCTGGCAGGAAACCGGCGAACCCGCCCCCACCGAAAAACCCCTGACTTTCTGGCTCCGCCCCCTCTGAAAAAAATGGGGTGAGAGAACAAAATTTTTTTTAAAAAAAATTTTATATGAACCCATTTTTAAAACAGGGTGTCGCCGGGGGCTAGCCAGAGGGTGCGCGCGGCCCGG
>JAIBEO010000044.1 GCA_019459185.1 Rhizobium sp.
CCCCGGGCCCCCGTCCGCGCTTCTGGAACCCAAATTGACTCCCGTCACTGCGCCCGGCGCGCGCTTCCGCGCCGCCGTCGGGGAAGAATCCCCGCTGCAGGTGATGGGCGCCATCACCGCGTACGCCGGCCTGATGGCCAAGCGCGTGGGCTACAAGGCGCTGTACCTGTCGGGCGGCGGCGTGGCCGCCAACTCGCTCGGCGTGCCGGACCTCGGCATCAGCACCATGGAAGACGTGCTCACCGACGCCCGCCGCATCGTCGACGCCACCGGCATGCCGCTGCTGGTGGACATCGACACCGGCTGGGGCGGCGCCTTCAACATCGGCCGCACCATCAAGGCCTTCCAGCGCATCGGCGTCGCCGCCGTGCACATGGAGGACCAGGTCGGCCAGAAGCGCTGCGGCCATCGCCCGGGCAAGGAAGTGGTGTCGAAGGAAGAGATGGTCGACCGCGTCAAGGCCGCCGTGGACGCGCGAACCGACGCCGGCTTCGTGATCATGGCGCGCACCGACGCCGCCGCGGTGGAAGGCATCGATGCCGCCATCGAACGCGCCGCGGCCTACGTCGAGGCCGGCGCCGACATGATCTTCCCCGAGGCCATGAAGTCCCTGGACGACTACCGCCGCTTCAAGGCCGCGGTGAAGGTTCCCATCCTCGCCAACCTCACCGAGTTCGGCTCGACCCCGTTCTTCACCGCGGACGAGCTGCGCGAGGCCGGCGTGGACATCGCGCTCTACTGCTGCGGCGCCTACCGCGCCATGAACAAGGCCGCGCTGGGCTTCTACGAAACCGTGCGCCGCGAGGGCACCCAGAAGAACATCATCGACACGCTGCAGACCCGCGCCGAGCTCTACGACTTCCTGGGCTACCACGCCTACGAAGACAAGCTCGACGAACTGTTCTCGCAGAAGAAAAACTGAGCAAGGAGCCACCGATGAGCGAAAACACGAACCTGCCCAAGCCCAAGAAGTCGGTCGCCCTCAGTGGCACCGCGGCGGGCAACACCGCGCTGTGCACGGTCGGCCGCAGCGGCAACGACCTGCATTACCGCGGCTACGACATCCACGACCTGGCCACGAAGGCCGGCTTCGAGGAAGTGGCGCACCTGCTGGTGCACGGCGCGCTGCCCACCGCCAACCAGTTGGCTGCCTACAAGGTCAAGCTGCGCCGCCTGCGCGGCCTGCCGGCCATCGTCACCGACGCGCTGGAACTGGTGCCGGCCAACGCCCACCCGATGGACGTGCTGCGCACCGGCTGCTCGGTACTCGGCACCGTGCTGCCCGAGCGCGACGGCCATCCGCTGAACGAGGCCCGCGACATCGCCGACAGGCTGATGGCCAGCTTCGGCTCTATGCTGCTGTACTGGTGGCACTTCACCCGCAACGGCCGCCGCATCGACGTCGAGACCGACGACGACACCGTCGCCGCGCATTTCCTGCACCTGCTGCACGGCGAGCCGCCGAGCGCCTCGCATGCGCGCGCGCTGGACCAGTCGCTGGTGCTCTACGCCGAGCACGAGTTCAACGCCTCGACCTTCACCGCCCGCGTCATCGCCGGCACCGGTTCCGATCTCTTCAGCTGCATCACCGGCGCCATCGGCGCGCTGCGCGGCCCGAAGCACGGCGGCGCCAACGAGGTGGCGATGGAGATCATCGCGCGCTACGGCAGCGCCGACGAGGCGGAGGCCGACATCCGCGCCCGCGTCGAGCGCAAGGAGATCGTCATCGGTTTCGGCCACCCGGTGTACACCATCGGCGACCCGCGCAACCCGATCATCAAGGAAATCAGCGGCAAGCTCTGCAAGGAGGGCGGCAACCAGGTGCTGTTCGACGTCAGCGAGCGCATCGAGACGCTGATGATGGACCTCAAGAAGATGTTCCCGAACCTCGACTGGTACAGTGCTTCGGCCTACCACATGATGGGCGTGCCGACGGCGATGTTCACCCCGCTGTTCGTCATCGCCCGCACCAGCGGCTGGTCGGCGCACGTGATCGAGCAGCGCATCGATGGCAAGATCATCCGTCCGAGCGCCAACTACACCGGTCCCGAGGACCGCGAGTTCGTGCCGCTCGACAAGCGCTGATCGCGCCACGGCACAATAGAAAAGGCCGCGCAGCAATGCGCGGCCTTTTTTGTCGCCGGATTCCGGCGCCTCAGGGCGCCATGCGCTGGGCGGTGGCGGGCAGGGCGGCCACGGTGACGGTGGGCACCGGCGCCGCGACCGGCGGGCTCAGCCGCTGCACGCGGAAGAAGGTGTGGTCGCCGATGGTGGCCACCCGCTGCGAGGCGGCCCAGGCCGGGTTGGCCAGGTCCAGGGCGGCGAAATGGCTGGCGCCGGGCACCACCTCGTGGCGCTGGCCGGGCGGCAGGCGCCAGTCCTGCTGGGCCTGGAAGGCGACTTCCACGGCCTGCTGCCAGGCCTCGAGGTTCTTCATGCGCAGGCCGGGGTTCACGATGGTCGGCGCGAACTGCTTGCGGGCGGTGACCACCTCGCAGACCGAATCGCCCCACTGGCCGCTGTCGCGGCGGCGCAGGGCCACCTCGGCCACCGCACGCTGGCCCAGCTCGGACTGGTTGCGGGCTTCCAGGTACACCGTCGTCGCCAGGCACAGCGGGTCGGCGGCAGGCTGGGGCAGGATCTGGGCCAGCCAAAGGATGAAAGACAACTTCATGGCGGAACTCCTTGCTCCGTTGCGCCGCAAGTTCCCGCCCGCCACCTGGCGGGTCCCGTAATGGTCAACGGGGGAGGGGAGGGCCTGCGGCCTGGCGTTTTGGGGATGGACGGGACGTGCCCGCATTCCAGGGGGGCGGGCTAGGTTGGGCGCCCCCGGAATCCCCGCGAAGCCATGCGCTGCGGGGCCGTTTCAGCCGGTGCGGCCCTTGGCCGGGCACCGATCCAGCGGCGCATGGTACGGGTAGAAATCCAACCCTGCCTGAACGGGAATTTCCAAGCCTTTGATTTGACTTGGAGTAATTGCTCAGAGGGCGGCCGCGAGGCGACTGCCTTGGTCGATCGCGCGCTTGGCGTCGAGCTCCGCGGCCACGTCCGCGCCGCCGATCAGGTGGGCGGCGCGGCCGGCGGCCTGCAGCGGTTCCACCAGCGCCCGCAGCGGTTCCTGGCCGGCGCACACGACCACATGGTCCACTGGCAGCACCTGCTCCTGGCCGTCCACCCGGATGCGAAGTCCGGTGTCGTCCACGCCCAGGTACTCCACCCCGCCCAGGGCCTGCACGCCCTTGGCCTTGAGGGCCGAGCGGTGGATCCAGCCGGTGGTCTTGCCCAGGCGGGCGCCCGGTTTTCCGGGGCTGCGCTGGAGCAGCCAGAGCTCGCGGGCTGGAGTCTCGGGCCGGGGCTTGGCCAGGCCGCCGGGGCCGTCGAAGTCGGGCGCCACGCCCCATTCGGCCATCCAGCGGTCCGTGTCGAGGCTGGGCGAGGGACCCTCGTGGGCCAGGTACTCGGCCACGTCGAAGCCGATGCCGCCGGCGCCGATGATGGCCACCCGGGAGCCGGGCACCACCCGCCCGGTGAGCACGTCGAGGTAGCTCACCACCTTCGGGTGGTCGGCGCCCGGGAAGGCCACCTTGCGCGGGCGGATGCCGGTGGCCAGCACGATCTCGTCGTAACCGCCGGCCAGCAGCGCTTCGGCGTCGACGCGCCGGCCCAGGCGCAGTTCGACGCCGGCCAGTTCGATGCGTTTGCCGAAGTAGCGCAGGGTTTCATGGAACTCTTCCTTGCCCGGGATCTTCTTGGCCAGGTTGAACTGGCCGCCGATTTCGCCGGCCGCGTCGATCAGGGTGACCCGGTGCCCGCGTTCGGCGGCCACCGTGGCGCAGGCCAGGCCGGCCGGCCCTGCGCCGACCACGGCGATGCGCTTGGGTGAGGTGGTGGGCGTGTAGACCAGTTCGGTCTCGGCGCAGGCGCGCGGGTTCACCAAGCAACTGGCCTTGCGGTTGACGAACACGTGGTCCAGGCAGGCCTGGTTGCAGGCGATGCAGGTATTGATTTCATCGCGGCGGCCGGCGCGGGCCTTGTTGGCCCACTGAGGGTCGGCCAGCAACGGGCGCGCCATGGACACCATGTCGGCCTGGCCCGCGGCGAGGATGCCTTCGGCCACCTCGGGCATGTTGATGCGGTTGGTCGCGACCAGGGGCACCGACACATGCGGTTTGAGCTTGGCGGTGACGCCGGCGAAGGCGCCGCGCGGCACCGAGGTGGCGATGGTGGGCACGCGCGCCTCATGCCAGCCGATGCCGGTGTTGATGATCGTGGCGCCGGCGGCCTCGATGGCCCTGGCCTGCATCACGATCTCGTCCCAGGCCGAACCACCCTCGACCAGCTCGAGCATCGAAAGCCGGTAGATGAGGATGAAGTCCGGGCCCACGGCTTCGCGGATGCGGCGGACTATCTCGACCGCGAAGCGCATGCGCTTCTCCGGCGTGCCGCCCCAGGCGTCGCTGCGCTTGTTGGTGCGCGCCGACAGGAACTGGTTGATCAGGTAACCCTCGGAGCCCATCACCTCGACGCCGTCGTAGCCCGCGTCGCGGGCCAGCTTCGCCGTGGTGACGAAGGCGCGGATCTGCCGCTCGACGCCCCAGGCCGTGAGCGCGCGCGGGGTGAGCGGGCTGATCGGTGCCTTGACCTTCGAAGCCGACACCAGCAGCGGATGCGCGGCATAGCGGCCCGCGTGCAGGATCTGCAGGCAGATCCTGCCACCGGCGCCATGCACCGCGTCGGTGACGATGCGGTGCTTGTGGATTTCCCAGGGCCAGCTGAGCTTGCCGGCGAAGGGCTTGAGCCAGCCCACCAGGTTCGGCGAGATGCCGCCGGTGACCATCAGGCCAACGCCGCCCTCGGCGCGTTCGCGGAAGTAGGCCGCCAGCTTCGGGAAGTCGCGCGCGTGGTCCTCCAGGCCGGTGTGCATCGAGCCCATCAGGATGCGGTTGGGCAGGTGGCAGAAGCCCAGGTCCAGGGGCTGGAAAAGGTGCGGGTAGGGCGTCGTGGTCATGGCGGGCGCGCGTCGGCTAAGCGTTTCACCTTGCCCGGTTCATCCGGCCCGGACAAGGCGGGTGGTTGGGTCAGGGCGTGTCCGCACCGGCGGGGCGCAGGCCCACGTCGCGCAATTCAAGCCGGCTGCCGTCGATATCGCGCAGTTCCAGCGTGGCGAGCGGCACCCCCGTGTGGCGGTTCACGAAGCGCACCGGCGACTGGCCGCCGTAGACCCAGCGGTCGCCCCACTGCGCCAGCGCGATCAGCACCGGGGCCAGGTCCTTTCCGCTGGGCGTGAGGCGGTACTCGACCTCGCGGGCGTCGTCGGCGGAGGGGCGGCGTTCGAGCACGCCGGCTTCGACCAGGCGCTTGAGCCGCGCACTCAGCACGTTCTTGGCGATGCCCAGCCGACGCTCGAAATCGCCGAAGCGGCGGGCGCCCCGGAAAGCCTCGCGCAGGATCAGCAGGCTCCACCATTCGCCGACCCGTTCCAGCGCCTGCGCCATCGGGCAGGCCATGCCTGAATAGGAGGTTCGCTTCATGGGGGCAGCCTAACGGATTCCAGTTGCATCAAGCAACCGAAAGGCGTAAGTTCCGCTTCAGTTGCATAAAGCAACCGAAAAGGACCCGCCATGACCCGCCTCCCGATCCGCCCGCTGGGCCGCCTGCTGGGCGCGCTGTCCCCCGAACTCGCGGCCGAACTGGCCCGCCTCCTCGCCACCCGGCCCATGGGCCGCTCCCGCCGCCCCGACCCCGAAGGCGCGGTGCCGGTGACCTTCCGATTCGGCCTGGCCGGCCTGCGTTGGGGCGACCAGGGCCCGCGCATCCTGGCGCTGCACGGCTGGGAGGGGCGGGCAGCGCAGTTCCGCGGACTGGGCGAACGGCTGGCGGCGCGCGGCTACCAACTCATCGCGATCGACGCGCCGGCCCATGGCCGCTCGCCCGGCCGCGAGGCCGACCCGCTGGTCTTCGCCGATGCGCTGCAGGAGGTGGCGGCCGAACTCGGGCCCCTGCACGCGGTGGTGGGGCATTCGATGGGCGGCGCCTCGGCGCTGCTGGCGCTGAGCCGTGGCCTCGACGCGGTGCGCACGGTGGCCATCGCGGCGCCGGCAGGCCTCGCCGGCGTGCTGGCGCGCATGAGCCGCGGGCTCGGCCTGCCGGAACCGGCGCGGCGCCGCTTCTTCGAGAAGATGCATCGCCGAACCGGCCTCGCGCCCGAGGCGCTGGACATCGACAGGCTCGCCGCGCGCATCGCCCAGCCCATGCTCGTGGTGCACGACCACGACGACGCGGTCATCCCCTTCGACGATGCCCGCCGGATCGCCCGCGCCACGCAGGGCGAACTGCTGGCCACCCGGGGCCTCGGCCATCGCGCCGTGCTGCACGACGCCGCGGTGCTCGACCACGTGGTGGGCTTCCTCGACGCGCGCGCTGCCTGAAAAGGGCGGCCGTGCGCCGCGCCATTGTCCGTTCTGGCTTAGGACCAGGACCGGCGGCGCACCGCTGCTTCTGGCAAAGTAAGCCCACTTCGCCAACGCACGCACGGACCGCCCGCCGATGAGCCTTCAAGACCACCGCTCCGCCAAGCGCCCCGAGCCCGACCAGTCCATGGTCGACATCGCCAACTACGTCACCGACTACTACATCGGATCGTCGGAGGCCTACACCACGGCGCGCTACATGCTGCTCGACTCGCTGGCGTGCGCGATCCTGGCCCTGCGCCACCCGGAGTGCGTGAAGCACCTCGGCCCGCTGGTGCCCGGCGCCACGCTGCCCGGCGGCGTGCGCGTGCCCGGCACCTGCCACGAGCTCGACCCGGTGCAGGCGGCCTACAACATCGGCGTGCAGGTGCGCTGGCTCGACTTCAACGACACCTGGCTCGCCGCCGAATGGGGCCACCCGTCCGACAACCTCGGCGCCATCCTCGCCGTCGGCGATTACCTCAGCCGCAAGGCCGAGCGCGAACACGGCAAGCCCATCACCGTGCGCGACATCCTGACCTGGGCGATCAAGGCCCACGAGATCCAGGGCTGCTACGCGCTCAAGAACAGCTTCAACCGCGTGGGCCTCGACCACGTGCTGCTGGTGCGCCTGGCCTCGACCGCCGTGGCCACCCACATGCTGGGCGGCGGCAAGGAAGAAATCATCAACGCCGTCAGCCACAGCTGGGCCGACGGCGGCGCCCTGCGCACATACCGCCACGCGCCCAATGCCGGCCCGCGCAAGGGCTGGGCCGCGGGCGACGCCTGCCGCCGCGCCGTTACCCATTCGCTCAACGCCATGAAGGGCTGCGTTGGCTACCCCAGCGCGGTCAGCGCCAAGACCTGGGGCTTTTCCGACGTCCTGTTCAAGGGCAAACCCTTCGAGTTCGAGCGCACCTTCGGCAGCTACGTTATGGAAAACGTGCTGTTCAAGATAAGCCACCCGGCCGAATTCCACGCCCAGACCGCGGTCGAGTGCGCCATGCAGCTGCACGCCAAGGTCGCCGGCCGGCTCGACCAGGTCGAGCGCGTGGTGATCGAAACGCAGGAAGCGGCGATGCGCATCATCGACAAGACCGGCCCGCTGGCGAATCCCGCCGATCGCGACCACTGCCTGCAGTACATGGTGGCCGTTCCGCTGGTCTTCGGTCGCCTGGGTCACGAGGACTACGGCGACGCCGTGGCCGCCGATCCCCGCATCGACGTCCTGCGCGGCAAGATGGAGGTGAAGGAGGATCCGCGCTTCACCCGGGACTACATGGACCCGGAAAAGCGCTACATCGGCAACGCCGTCGAGGTCTTCTTCAAGGACGGCACGTCCACGGGCAAGGTTTCCATCGATACCCCGATCGGCCACCGCGAGCGCCGGGGCGAGGGCGTGCCGGCCCTCCTGCGCAAGTTCGAGGCCGCCATCGCCGGGCAACTGCCGGCGAAGAAGGTCCAGCAGATCCTGGCCCTCACCGGGGACACGTCCCGGTTCGAGGCCACCCCCATCCACCGGTTCATGGACCTGTTCGCCCTCTGAGCGCCGGGACCGGGCGGGCCGCCGGGCCTCAACTTGCCAAACACCCGCCGATTTGTTAGCTTCGCGTTAACATTCAGGCCGCTATGGTCTGGGTTGACTCTGGCGGGGCCCCTCTCACGAGGTTTAGTCCGCACCGTTTGAGCTGTTTCCCCTTGAATATGGAGCAAATCATGAAGAAGAAACTCCTCTGCTGTGCCCTCCTTGGCGCCGTGTCGATGTCGCAGGCTGCGATGGCCCAGGATTTCGACGACCGCTGGTACGTCTCCGGCACCCTCGGCCAGAACTTCCAGGACTCCGACCGTGGCACCGACAACGCGCTGTTCGGCGCGCTGGGCCTGGGCAAGTTCATCACCCCGAACTGGTCGCTCGACGTCGAAGCCAACTACCAGAACCCGAAGAACGGCAACCTCTGGTTCAGCCAGTACGGCGCCTCCGTTGATGCCCGCTACCACTTCCTGCGCGAAGGCAAGAACTGGTGGCCGTACGTCCGCATGGGCGTGGGCTTCCAGAAGGCCGAGGAAGAGTTCAACGCCTTCCCGAGCCCGAACTCGCCGGGCCAGCGCGAAGACACCTTCATGGCCGCCAACATCGGCGCCGGCATCCAGGCCGACTACGACCGCTACGCCCTGCGTGGCGAGCTGACCGGTCGCTTTGCTTTCGACGACACCTCGGTCGTTGCCCCGAACTCCAACTCCTTCGGCGACATCCTGGCTTCCATGAGCGTGCTCGTGAAGCTCGGCGACCTGCCGGCCCCGGTCGTCCCGGAAGCCCCGGCCCCGGTCGAGAAGACCTGCGCCGACCTCGATGACGACGGCGACGGCGTCAACAACTGCGACGACAAGTGCCCGGGCTCGGTTGCCGGCCAGGCCATCGGCCCGGACGGTTGCCCGGTCCCGCTGACCATCGACCTGAAGGGCGTGAACTTCGACTTCGACAAGGACACCCTGCGCCCGGACGCCGTGGCGATCCTCGACGAGGCCGTGTCGATCCTGCAGAAGTACCCGCAGCTCAAGGTTGAGGTTGCCGGCCACACCGACTCCGTCGGCACCGAGCAGTACAACCAGGGCCTGTCGGAGCGTCGCGCCGCCGCCGTGTACAACTTCCTGACCGGCAAGGGCATCGACGCCGCCCGCCTCGTGGGTCCGAACGGTTTCGGCGAGAGCCGCCCGATCGACACCAACGACACCAGCGAAGGCCGTGCGCGCAACCGCCGCACCGAGCTGAACGTCCAGAACTAAGGCGTTTGCTGCAAGCAACACCCGAAGCCCGGCCTCGCGCCGGGCTTCGTCTTTCAGGGGGTTCAGTTTTCTTCGATTGCGCGCCGCGTTGCCCGGGCCTAAGCTTCCCGCAGCCCCCGGTTTCCTGGTGTCCGATGATCCGCGAACTACTCCTGGCCCCGCTGCTGTTCCCCGCGCTCGCGCTCGCCGCCGGCGCGCCCTGCGAAACGCCTTCGCTGGCGCCGCTGCCCGACACGGTGCCGGCACCGGAAATGATTCGTGCGCCGGCGGCCGCCAGTTGCCTGCGCGTGGATGCCCTGGCCTTCGTCGCGCGCCTGCGCCAGCCGGCACCGGCGCCCACGGCCGCTGCGCGTCCCGCCACGGCCACGGCCTCGAACAGCGGCTACGTGCCCAAGACCCAGCACGACAACACGCCCTGGCGTTTCGACATGAACCAGAACGGCCGCCGCATGACCGCGGAAGAGTTCGACGCCTGGATGAAGGCCAAGGGCATCCGCGTCGCCACCGGCAAGCCCGCCGCGACTGAAGCGGCGCCAGCCGCTCCCGCACCCGCCGCTGCACCCGCCGCCGGGAAGGGCGACTGAAAGCCGGGCGCTAGGCCGGCTTGGCGAAGCGGTAGTGGGCGACGAGCCATTCGTTGCCCCCGGCATAACCGAAGAGCTCCGCGCACGCCATCCAGAACATCCGCCAGCGCTGGTGCCAGCGCCCGGCCTCGGCGGCTCCGTAGGCGGCCGACAGCACCTGCAGCACCTCGTCGTGGTTGCGGTCCTGGTTTTCGAGCCAGTGGTTGGCCGTGCGCTCGTAGTGCGTGCCCGGCAGCAGCCAGCGCTGCTCGATCGCCAGGTGCTCCTGGAAGTGCAGCAGCGTGTCGGCCGAGGGCATCAGGCCGCCGGTGAAGAAATACCGGCCCATCCAGTTGTCCTCGCCTTCGCTGAGGAAGGGGTACATCAGGCTGCGGTGGGCGAAGATGTGCACGAACAGCTTGCCGCCCGGCTTCAGCCAGCCGGCGATGTTGCCCAGCAGGTGCCGGTAGTTGCGCATGTGCTCGAACATCTCGATCGACACCACGCGGTCGAATTCGTCGGTCGGCAGTTCGAGCCGGTTGACGTCGCGGGTCAGGATCTCGACGTTGCCCAGGCCGCGCCGGGCTGCCTGCGCCAGGATGTGCTCGCGCTGGCTGCGTGAGTTCGACACGCCGGTGATGCGCGCCTGAGGGAATCGCTCGGCCATCCACAGCGTCAGCGAGCCCCAGCCGCAGCCGAGCTCGAGGATGCGCTGGCCGTCGGCCAGTTCCGCGCGCTCGCCGTACAGGGCCAGCATGGCGTCCTCGGCCTCGTCCAGGCTTTCGTTGCCGGTGCGGTAGAAGGCGCTGGAGTATTTCAGGCGGCGGCCCAGGCACAGTTCGAAGAAGCGCGCCGGCACTTCGTAGTGCTGCTCGTTCGCCGCGTCGGTCTCGATGGCGATGGGGCTGCGGCGCAGTTCTTCCAGCAGCTCGCGGAAGCGGGCGTCGGCCAGCGCCAGGTCGCCGGCGCCTTCCTCGCGCAAGCGCTGCGCGCAAAGGCGGCGGATGCCAAGGCGGGTGAGGGCGTCGGGCACGAGCCCGCGCTCGCACAGGTCGATCAGGGACATTCGCTTACTCCGGGGAACGGGGAGCGCGGCGCGGCGGCCACGGGAAGAAGGCGCTGGTTTCCTGCTGGTAGCGGCGGTAGTCCTCACCGCGGCTGCGCAGCGCCTGCGCCTCTGTCCAGGGGATGCCGCTCACCCGGTACAGGAAGGCGAACATCAGCACCGGGCCGAGCAGACTGAGCCAGAACAGGCTGCCGCCGACGGCCAGCAGCACGTAGCTGAACCAGTGCAGCCATTCGAAGAAATAGTTCGGGTGCCGGGACCAGGCCCACAGGCCCGTGCGGCAGGTCTGGCCGCGGTTGGCAGGGTCGGCGCGGAAGCGCGCCAGCTGCCGGTCGGCCACGCCTTCGCCCACCATCGCGCCCAGCCACACCCCGATCGCCAGCACGGTGCACAGGCCCGAGTGGAAGGTGGGGTTTTGCGCCGCCGCCACGAAGGGCAGGGCGAACAGCGCCACCACCAGCGCCTGGCCCTGGAAGAACCAGAAGAACTTCGCCGGGCTGCCGTCCCAGGCGGCGCGCAGGGCCTGGTAGCGCCCGTCCTCTTCCTCGTTGAGCACGCGGTGCAGCAAGTGCAGGCACAGGCGTGCACCCCAGACGCTGCCGAACATCGCCACCAGGCTGCGCGACATCGGCGAGCCTTCGCCCAGCGCGCCCACCAGCAGCGCCGCCAGCGCCATCAGCCCGGCCCAGCCCACGTCGACGTAGCCGACATTGCGCACGCGCATCGAAAAGGCCCACAGCGCGGCCATGGTCAGCGCCGAGCCGGCCCAGATCAGCGCCATGAGCAGCCAGGGGCTCATGCCGCCGCCGCCCCCTGGCCGCGCGCCTGCGCCAGTCCACCCGCGCGGCGATGCAGCGCGAACAGCAGCGGCATCACCACCGCCCAGCCCAGCGCCAGGGCGCCCAGGGTCCAGGCCACGGGCGCGCCGAAGCTGATCGCGTCGAAGGCGCCGGCGGCCGTCCAGTAGGCCAGTGGGCCACCCACCAGCCCGAACATCGCCGCGGTCCATGGCCGATTCGCCAGGAAATTCATCGAGTGGTTCAGGGTAAGCGCGAAGCCGGCCCACAGCGACCAGATCCACACCGGCGCCACCGAGCGCCAGGGCCAGGGCTCGGCGTAGACCAGCCAGCCCGAGGCCGCGAACGCGGTGTCGAGGGCGATGCCCAGCGGCAGCGCGATGGCCAGCAGGCGCAGGTCGTCCCGGCGCTTGCCGCCCCAGGCCAGCATGACCAGCACGAACAGCAGCGCCGCCACCGGCCCGGCCCAGGGCTCGCCCGCGCCGGCCCCGCCGATGCTCGCCAGCCACACCAGCTGGAAGCCGACGACGTTGCCTGCGGCCAGCAGCATCGCGTTCACCTCAGGCCACCTCGGGCGCGGGCAAGTACTGGCCGCGCCGGTTGCCCGGGCGGGCCAGCAGCAGGTGTACGTCTCCGATCGAACGCTCAAGGAAGCCACCTTCGCAGTAGCACAGGTAGAACTCCCACATCCGGATGAAGCGCTCGTCATACCCCAGCGCCCGCACCTCGTCCAGCCGGTCCAGGAAGCGCTGGCGCCAGTGGCGCAGGGTGAGCGCGTAGCTGGGGCCGATGTCTTCCAGGTTCAGCAGTCGCAGGTCGCTGGCGTTGGCGGCGGCGCGGGTGATGGCGCTGACGCAGGGGATGAAGCTGCCCGGGAATATGAAACGCTTTATGAAGTCGACCGAGTGCAGCGCCTGCTCGTAGCGGTGGTCCTCGATGGTGATGGCCTGAACCAGCGCCAGGCCCTCGGGCTTGAGCAGCGAGGCGCACTTGGCGAGGTAGGTTTCCAGGTACTGGTGGCCGATGGCCTCGATCATCTCGATCGACACCAGCTTGTCGTAGGCACCGGAGAGGTCGCGGTAGTCCTCGAGCAGCACGGTCACGCGGTCCGACAGGCCGGCGGCGGCGATGCGCTCGACGGCCAGCCCGTGCTGCTCCTTCGAGATGGTGGTGGTGGTGACACGGCAGCCGTGGTGGCGCGCGGCGTGCAGGGCCATGCCGCCCCAGCCGGTGCCGATCTCGACCAGGTGGTCGCCGGGCTTGAGGTCGAGCTTTCGGCTGATGCGCTCGAGCTTGCGCCACTGGGCGGTTTCCAGCGATTCGTTTCCGTCGGCGAACACCGCCGAGGAATACATCATCGACTCGTCCAGGAAGAGCTTGAACAGCTCGTTGCCCAGGTCGTAGTGCGCGGCGATGTTCTTGCGGCTGCCGCTGCGGGTGTTGCGGCGCAGGGCGTGCCAGCCGCGCAGGGCCAGGCCGCCGGCGCGCGCCAGGCCGGTTTCCATGGCGTCGAGGTGGTCTCGGTTGAGCACCAGCAGGCGCACCAGCGCGACGAGGTCGGTGCAGCGCCAGAGCCCGTCCATGTAGGCCTCGCCGGCGCCCACCGAACCGCTGGCGGCGGCGGCGCGATAGAAGCCCGGGTCCAGGATCTCCAGTTCGGACCGCAGCGCGCCGCCGGCTTCGCCCAGCACCACGGTGCCCAGGGCGTCGCGCACCACCAGCTGGCCGCCGCGCAGGCCGTCCAGGGTGGCCAGCAGGCGCTTGCGCAGCACGCGGTCGAACGCGCCGTACCGGCCGGAGGCTTCGTCCGGGCGGGACAGGGTTTCGGCGGTGCTGCTCATCAGGGAC
The DNA here is from genome assembly GCA_019459185.1 of Rhizobium sp. Classification (GTDB taxonomy): domain Bacteria; phylum Pseudomonadota; class Gammaproteobacteria; order Xanthomonadales; family Xanthomonadaceae; genus Arenimonas. The sequence goes on from JAIBEO010000044.1 coordinate 13,508, forward strand.
TCCGGGGCGTGTTGGCGGGGTGCGGGTGGAACGGGATGCGCTTGAGCCAGAGCCGGGCGGCCTGCCAGTAGATGGCGGCGCCCACCTTGGCGGTGAGCAAGGGATACCGCGCCAGGCATGAAGCCAACGTGTTTCCGGCCAGCGGCCGGCGTTCCAGCACCAGGGTGGCGTCGAACTCGAGCCGGTCGCCTTCGAACACGTCCATGTGCACACGCAGGTGTTCGCCGGGCGGCTGGAACACCCAGTGGTAGCGCCGCTGCATGGCCATGAACGGCGAGACGTGGAAGGCCTTGTCGAAGCCCCAGTGCAGGGCGTCGCCGTGGCGTTCGGCGGCGGCCACCGGCAGCAGGTAGCCGTGGCGTTCGCCCCAGGGCGTGTTGGTGATTTCGGCGAACACCCAGTCCAGCGTCTCGCCGTCGGGCAGGAAGCCGTAGTAGAAGCTCACCGGGTTCATGGTCCTGCCGAAGTAGCGGCCGTGGGTGAGCAGGCGGATCGGCCCCTCGGGGCGGCGGCCGAGTTCGCGTTCGACCCGGTCGCGCACGGCCGTGTCGAGCGGCAGCGCGGGGTCGCCGAAATAGTCGCGACGGCGGAACTGCGCCAGGTTGCGGCGGTCCACCGACCAGAACCAGCGGCCGGCGAAGACCTGGTCGAGCTCGGCCAGGTCCAGGTAGAGCTGGAACATGCGGTAGCGGAACGCGTGCGGCGCCGGGGCGTGCCGGCGGTGCCGGACCCAGCCCTCGTAGATGGCGGATTTCAGCGCCATTGCGCTCCGAGCGCGCGCGCCACTTCGACGCCGCTGCGCAGCCCGTCCTCGTGGAAGCCGAAGCCCCAGTAGGCACCGGCGTACCAGGTTCGGTTGACGCCGTTGATTTCGCCACGGCGCGCCTGCGCCGCCACGCTGGCGTGGGTGTAGACCGGGTGGTGGTAACGCATGCGCGCCAGTACCCGCGCCGGGTCGATGTCCTGGCCGCGGCCCAGGGTGACCACGAACGGTCGCTCGCTTTCGAGCGACTGCAGGTGGTTCATGCAGTAGCTCACCGTGCAGGCCGCGCCCGGTGCCGCCGGCACATAGGCGTTCCACGCCGCCCAGGCCTTGCGGTTCCTGGGCAGCAGGCGGGCGTCGGTGTGCAGCACGGTTTCGTTGGTCTGGTAGGGAATGGCGCCCAGCACCTCGCGCTCGGCGTCGCTGGGGTCGGCCAGCAGGGCCAGGGCCTGGTCGCTGTGGCAGGCCAGCAGCACCTGGTCGAAGGCCTCTTCCCCGTCGTCGGTGGCCACGAAGGCGCGGTCGGCCTCCCGGCGCACGCGCCGGGCCGGCGACGACAGCCGCACCTGCACCTTCCAGTTCCGGCGCAGCGCCTCGATGTAGCTCGAGGAGCCGCCGGCCACCACCCGCCACTCCGGTCGTTCG
>JAIBEO010000065.1 GCA_019459185.1 Rhizobium sp.
TTGGGGTCCCCCAACCCCCTACGGGGGCCGGGGGGCCGCCTTCGCTGGTCGATCACAGCAGGTGGGCGACGCCGGCGCGCTCTTCCTCGAGCTCGGCCAGGGTCTTGTCCATCATCGTGCGCGAGTACTCGTCGACCTCCAGGCCGTGCACGATCTCGTACTTGCCGTCCTTGCAGGTGACCGGGAAGCCGTACATCACGTCCTTCGGGATACCGTAGCTGCCGTCCGACGGAATGCCCATGGTGGTCCACTTGCCGTTCGTGCCCAGCGACCAGTCGCGGATGTGGTCGATGGCGGCATTGGCGGCCGAGGCGGCCGAGCTCAGGCCACGGGCCTCGATGATGGCGGCGCCGCGCTTGCCGACCTTCGGGATGAAGGTCTCGCGGTTCCAGGCCTCGTCGCCGATCTTGTCCTTGAGCGAGGCGCCGTTCGCGGTGGCGAAGCGGTAGTCGGGGTACATGGTCGGGCTGTGGTTGCCCCACACGACCAGCTTCTCGATGTCGGCCACGGCCACGCCGGCGCGGATGGCCAGCTGCGAGAGGGCGCGGTTGTGGTCGAGGCGCAGCATGGCGGTGAAGTTGCGCGGGTCGAGGTCGGGCGCGGACTTCATGGCGATGTAGGCATTGGTGTTCGCCGGGTTGCCCACCACCAGCACCTTCACGTTGCGCGAGGCGACGGCGTTGAGCGCCTTGCCCTGCACGGTGAAGATTTCGGCGTTCTTGAGCAGCAGGTCCTTGCGCTCCATGCCCGGGCCGCGCGGCATCGCGCCGACCAGCAGGGCCACGTCGGCGTCCTTGAAGGCCACCATCGGGTCGTCGGTGCCGACCATGCCGGCCAGCAGCGGGAACGCGCAGTCCTCGAGCTCCATCATCACGCCGCGAAGCGCGGCCTGGGCCTTCTCCATCGGCAGCTCGAGCATCTGCAGGATGACCGGCTGGTCCTTGCCGAGCATTTCGCCGGAGGCGATGCGGAACAGCAGGGAATAGCCGATCTGGCCAGCGGCGCCGGTCACGGCAACACGGACGGGGGTCTTCATGTGGGGTCTCCTCAATTCAGTTCGGCGAAGAATTCCTGGATCCGCTGCAGGCCCTTGGGCAGTTGCTCGGTCGGACAGGTGTAGCTGATGCGCAGCGCGCGCGGCTCGCCGAAAGCCGAGCCCGGCACGCAGGCCACGCCCTTGGCTTCGAGCAGCACGGAGCAGAAGTCGACGTCATTGGCGATCTTCACGCCATTGTGCGACTTGCCGAAGGCGCAGCTGATGTCCGGGAAAACGTAGAACGCGCCCTGCGGCTTCGGGCAAGCGACGCCCGGGATGGCGTTCATGGCGTCCACCACCAGGTCGCGCTTGGCCTGGAACTCGGCGCACTTGCCGGCGGGCACGTCCTGCGGGCCGGTGAGCGCGGCGATGGCGGCGGCCACCACCACTTCGGGCAGGTTGGTGATGTGGGTGGAATTGAGCACCGTGAGTGCCTTGGCCACCACTTCCGGGCCGGCCATGAAGCCGACGCGCCAGCCGGGCATGCCGTAGGTCTTGCTCAGCGAGTCCACGAAGATGGTGCGCTCGCGCAGTTCCGGGCGGAACTGCACGAAGTTGTGGTAGCCCAGGCCGTCGAACACCATGGTGTTGTAGATGTCGTCGGTGATGACCCAGGTATCCGGGTGCTTTGCCACGACTTCGGCCAGCGCCGCGATCTCGTCGCGGGTGTAGACCATGCCGGTCGGGTTGTTCGGGTTGTTGAACAGGAACACCTTGGGCTTGGTCGCCAGCGCGGCGTCGAGCTGGGCCGGGGTAAGCTTGTAGTCCTGGCTGGCCGGGCACGGCAACTCGAGGATCTTCGCGTTCAGCACCTCGGCGATGTCGGCGTAGGTGGTCCAGTAGGGCGTGGCGTAGGCGATGGTGTCGCCTTCGTCCAGCAGCGCCTCGGCCAGGTTGTAGAGGATGTGCTTGGCGCCGATGCCGGTGGCGCAGTTCAGGCGCGTGTAGCCGGTGAGGCCGAGCGCTTCGATGTGCTTGAGGAAGGCATCGAGCAGGGCGTCGGAGCCGCGGTTGCTGCCGTACTGGCCGCTGTCCTTGGCCAGCGCCTCGCGGGCGGCGGCGTAGACGTGTTCACCGGGCAGGAAGTTGGGGACACCGATGGAGAAACTGACGATGTCGCGGCCTTCGGCCTTGAGCTTCTTCGCCTTTTCGGCGACGGCCATGATGGCGCTGGGCTTGGCACGGCCCATGCGCTGAGCGAGCTGGGGCATCACTATCCTCGCGTGCTTGGTTGGCGGGATGGAAAACCGGCAAAGGATACCACGCCACCTTCCCCGGCCGGCCTGCCGGGGACTTGCCTGCAGGCCCGGATCAGGCACTCTGGCGACAGGAGGAGCCCATGGCCGCAGTGCGCCACCACCGCCGGTTGCCACCCGCCGCCGCCCTCGCGCTGGCTGCGCTGCTGGGCCTGTCCGCCGGCCATGCCGGCGCGGGCCCGGAACGGGTTGCCGAGGACGGGAACGGCCGCCCGCTGCGGATCCAGGGCAGCGTCGTGGTGGTCGAGCCGGACATCGAACTGAGCGAGGTCACGGCCGGCGGAATGGCCGAACCGCGGCGCGACTGGTCGGAGGCGGCGCGGCGCCGGTATCCGGTGGCGGTGGCGGAACGCCTGGCCGCGGCCGGCGTGGCCCATCGCCCCGATTTCGACGTGCCCGACGACCTGCCGGCCGATTCCCGCCTCGGCCAGGTGCTGCGCCTGAACGAGGCCGTCGCGCTCAGCATCGCCTACCACGCGCGCCCCGGCAGCGAACTGGCCACCAAGGGCGACCGGCTGGACTGGACGCTGGGCGGCGGCGTGGCGGAACTGCGCAGCGCCACCGGCGCCGATTACGCCCTTTTCACCTACGTACGCGACAGCTACGCCAGTGACGGCCGCAAGGCGCTGCGCGTGCTGGGGCTGGTGGCTGGCGCGGCCTTCGGCGGCGTGGTGGACATCGGCGGCGGGCGCCAGGTGGGCGTGGCCACCCTGGTGGACCTGCGCGACGGGCGCGTGCTGTGGTTCAACCGCATCGCACGGCAGTCGGGCGACCTGCGAGACGAGGCCGGCGCTCGGGCCACGGCCGGCGAACTGCTGCGGGGCTTCCCGCTGTGATCGCGGCCATCCTGCCGCTGTGGCTGGCGCTGGCCACCGCCGGCGCGGCTGCGCCGCCCGCCGCGCCGCCAGGCCAGGTGCCGGAGCGCGGCAGCGTGGAAGACGAGCTGCGCTACGCCATGGACCGCGCCGAACGCGAACTGCGCGAACACCCGATGCGTGTGCGCGACGCGGCGCTCGAGGCCTACGTCCGCGACGTGGCCTGCCGCGTCGCCGGTGACTATTGCGGCGAGCTGCGCGTGTACGTCATCGAGCAACCCTGGTTCAACGCCTCGATGGCGCCCAACGGCATGCTGGTGGTCTGGACCGGCGCCCTGCTGCGCAGCCGGGATGAAGCCGAACTGGCCGTGGTGCTGGGCCATGAATTCGCGCATTTCCGGCAACGCCATTCGCTGGCGCAGTGGCGCAAGGCCAAGCGCACCAGCGCTTTCCTGGGCACTTTCGGACTGGTGGCCTGGGGCGCGGGCGCGGGCGCCGCGGGGCCGGCGGCCAGCCTGCTGGGCGCCGCGTCCATGTACCGGCACTCGCGCGACGCCGAGCGCGAGGCGGATGCCATTGGCCTCGCCGCCGCCGTGGCCCAAGGCTATGAGGCCGCCGCCGCGCCGCGGCTGTGGCAGCGCATGAAGGCCGAGGAGGAGGCGCGCCGGCACGGCAAGCCCTTGCCCGTGTTCGCCACCCACCCGCGCACGGCCGAGCGCCTGGCCGACGTCACCGCTGCGGCGGCGCGACTGCCGGCCGGTGGCGAATCCGGCCGCGACCGTCACCAGGCGGCAGTGGCGCCCCACCTCGCCCGCTGGCTGCGTGGCGAATTGTCGCGGCGCCTGTACGACACGTCGGCGCAGGTTATCGGCAGCTTGGTCGCCGACGCGCCGCCGACACAGCAGGCGCTGGTGGCCTACTACCTCGCCGAGGCGCACCGCCGCCGCGGCGGACCGGGCGACGCGGCGCGGTCGGGGGAACTGCTGGCGCGCTCGCTGACCCTGCCGGACCCGCCACCCGAAGCCTGGCGCGACCATGGCCTGGCCCTGCGCGATGCCGGCCAAGATGAGGAGGCCGCGACATCCCTGCGCCGCTACCTGGAACTGTCACCCGAAGCAGACGACGCCGAATTCATCGCCAGCCACCTGGCAGGCCTGGAGCACGGCCGATGACGCGCCTGCTGCTGGCGCTCGCCGCCACCCTGCTGCTGGCTGCCTGCGCCGGCGCCGGCGGCACACTGCAGCCCGCCGGCCGGGTGCAGGTGTTCGACCTGCAGCTGGAAACCTCGCTCGACTGGGCCCGCATCAAGGGGGCGCGCCAGGAGCTGTGGACGGTGGACGGCACGCCGCTCAACCAGCTCAACATCGTCTCGCGGGTGAACCCCGGCGAGCACGTCTTCCAGGGCAGCAAGGCCACGAAGCGACGCCCCGACGGCCCCTGGTTCCGACCCGGCATGCGCCCGGATGAAATCCGCGACCTGGTGGCCGATGGCCTGGCCCTCTCGGGCTGGTCGGCAGTGCGCGCGGACGGACTGCGGCCCGCCGACTTCGGCGGCGTGCCGGGCCTGCGCTTCGAGCTGAGCCTGGCCAATGGCCGCGGCCTGCGCTACCGCGGCCAGGCCGCGGCGGCGGAGCGCGACGGGCGCCTCACCCTGCTGGTGTGGCTGGCACCCGAGGAACACTATTACCCGCGCGATGCCGAGGCGGTATCGCGCACGCTGGACAGGCTGCGTTTCCTGCCCTGAACCGGCTCAGGCGTCGAGCACCTTGTTCCAGTCGGCCACGCGCGCGGCCTGGGCGGCCAGCAGCGGGGCGGTGTCGCCTTCGATGCGCACGCTCTCGATCTTGTCGCCACCACGCACCGCGTCCACGACCTGCTGGTCGCCGGCGCCGATGACTTCGCCGAACACGGTGTGCTTGCCGTCCAGCCACGGGGTGGCCACGTGGGTGATGAAGAACTGGCTGCCGTTGGTGCCCGGGCCGGCGTTGGCCATGGACAGCACGCCGGGCTTGTCGTGGCGCAGGTCGGCGCGGCACTCGTCCTCGAAGCGGTAGCCCGGGCCACCGGTGCCGGTGCCCTTGGGGCAGCCGCCCTGGATCATGAAATCGGGGATGACGCGGTGGAAGCTCAGGCCGTCGTAAAAGCCGCGCTGGGCCAGGTTGACGAAGCTGGCGACGGTGACCGGGGCCTTGTCGGCGTGCAGGCGGACGCGGATCGGGCCGCGGGAGGTGGTGAAGACGGCGGTCAGGGACATTTCAGGCTCCGGGAGCGGGTGCCGGGCGGGTCCCGGCGGGCCGCCTAGGATGCCACAGCTGCCGCCCCGCGGGCCGTCCGGAGCGCCGTTCGGTGATATACTGTCGGACTCATTTTCCCACGAGACAGCGCCCCCGGCGCCCATTCGCATGTCCATCGAAAAGCTCCGCAACATCGCCATCGTCGCCCACGTCGACCATGGCAAGACCACCCTGGTGGACCAGCTGCTCAAGCAGTCCAACACCCTGGGTGAACGCCAGCAGCTCGCCGAGCGCGCGATGGACAGCAACGACATCGAAAAGGAGCGTGGCATCACGATCCTTTCGAAGAACACCGCGATCCGCTGGACCTCGCCGGACGGCCAGGAATACCGCATCAACATCGTCGACACTCCGGGCCACGCCGACTTCGGCGGCGAGGTCGAGCGCGTGCTGTCCATGGTGGATTCGGTGCTGATCCTGGTGGACGCGATGGACGGCCCGATGCCGCAGACCCGCTTCGTCACCCAGAAGGCGTTCGCGATGGGCTTCAAGCCGATCGTGGTGATCAACAAGGTCGACCGCCCGGGCGCCCGCCCGGACTGGGTGCTCAATCAGACCTTCGACCTGTTCGACCGCCTGGGCGCCACCGACGAGCAGCTCGACTTCACCGTGGTCTACGCCTCGGGCCTGAACGGCTACGCCGGTATGGACGAAACCGTGCGCTCGGGCGACATGACCCCGCTGTTCCAGACCATCGTGGACAAGGTCGCCCCGCCGCCGGTGGACATGGACGGCCCGTTCCAGATGCGCATCACCTCGCTCGACTACAACAACTACGTCGGCATCATCGGCGTGGGCCGCGTCCAGCGCGGCACCATCCGCACCAACCAGCCGGTCACCGTGGTCGCCCGCGACGGCAAGGTGCGCAACGCCAAGGTGCTGCAGGTGCTGGGCTTCATGGGCCTGGAGCGCCACGAAGTGAAGGAAGCGCGCGCCGGCGACATCATCGCCATCTCGGGCATCGAGGGCCTGGGCATTTCCGACACCGTCTGCGACATGTCCGCGCCCGAGCAGCTGCCGGTGCTCACCGTCGACGAACCGACGATCTCCATGACCTTCCAGGTCAACGACTCGCCCTTCGCCGGCAACAAGGACCGCAGCGGCGGCAAGTTCCTCACCTCGCGCCAGCTGCGCGATCGCCTGATGCGCGAGACCCAGCACAACGTGGCGCTGAAGGTCGAGGACACCGCCGACGCCGACAAGTTCAAGGTCAGTGGCCGCGGCGAGTTGCACCTCTCGATCCTGATCGAAACGATGCGCCGCGAGGGCTACGAACTGGCCGTGTCGCGCCCCGAGGTGATCATCAAGGACATCGACGGCGTGAAGTCCGAGCCGTTCGAATCGCTGGTGGTCGACCTCGAGGAGCAGTACCAGGGCGGCGTGATGCAGCGCCTGGGCGAGCGCCGCGCGCTGCTGCAGAACATGGAGCCGGACGGCAAGGGCCGCGTGCGCATGGACTTCATCATCCCGGCGCGTGGCCTGATCGGCTTCCAGACCGAATTCCGCACGATTACCGCGGGCACCGGCCTGCTCTTCCACGTCTTCGACCACTACGCGCCGAAGCAGGAAGGCGAGATCGGCCAGCGCCAGAACGGCGTGCTGATCTCCAACGGCACCGGCCCGTCGCCGGCCTACGCGCAGATCGCCATGCAGGAGCGCGGCCGCCTGATGGTCGATCCGGGCGAGGAGATCTACGAAGGCCAGATCGTCGGCATCCACGCCAAGGACAACGACCTCACCGTCAACGCCCTGCGCGGCAAGCAGCTCACCAACTTCCGCGCTTCGGGCACCGACAAGGACGAAGGCCTGATCCCGCCGGTGAAGTTCTCGCTCGAGCAGGCGCTGGAGTTCATCGACGACGACGAGCTGGTCGAGATCACCCCGGTCGCCATCCGCCTGCGCAAGAAGTTCCGCACCGAGAACGACCGCAAGAAGGCCTCGCGCGCCGGCTGATCCCCACCCGCGGGCCTGCCACCGATGAGCACCGAGCTCTGGTTGCTGACCGGGCTGGCCGGCTTCGCCGCCGGCCTGCTCGACAGCATCGTCGGCGGCGGCGGCCTGATCCTCACGCCCGCGATGCTCAACCTGCATCCGGGCCTGAACATCCTGCAGACCATCGCCACCCAGCGCACCAGTTCGCTGCTGGGCACCAGCGTGGCCGCCTGGAACTACTTCCGCCACCTTACGGTGGAGCGGCGCATCGTGCTGCCGGCGCTGTTCGCGGCACTGGCCGCATCGGCGGTGGGCGTGCAGTTCGCCAAGCGCATCGAACCCGACGTGCTCAAGCTCGTGGTGCTTTCCGTGTGCGTGGTGCTGGCGGTGTACACGGTGCTGCGCAAGGACTTGGGCACGCGCGAGCAACGCCGTTTCGCGCCGCGCCGTGAAGCGCTGGCCGCGGCGCTGGTCGGCGGCGCCTGTGGCTTCTACAACGGACTGATCGGCCCCGGCACCGGCACGCTGCTGGTGTTCGCCTTCGTCAGCGTGATCGGCCTGGACTTCCTCAAGTCCTCTGCCGTGTCCAAGTCCACCAACGTGGCCGCCGACCTGTCCTCCTGGGCGGTGCTGGCCGCGAGCGGCTTCGTGCAATGGGCGCTGGCGGTGCCGCTGATCATCGGCAACATGCTGGGCAGCTACATCGGGAGCCGGCTGGCCATCCGCCAGGGCGACCGCTTCATCCGGGTGCTGTTCCTGGCCGTGGTGCTGGCGCTGGTGACGCGCATCGGCTGGGACCTGCTGCGCTAGAACCGCGCCACGGGTCACGCCGTCACAACGCGGGAGTTGTCTAGACTCCGCAGGTTCGTTCCCGGAGCCTGCCATGCGTCCTGCCGCCCTGCCCCTGCTCTGCCTCGCCGCCGCACTCGCCGCCTCGCCCGCGGCGCACGCTGACACCCTCGTGGTGCTCAACAAGGCCGCCGATACCGCCACCCTGCTCGACCTGGCCAGCGGCCGCGAGCGCGCCACCATCGCCGTGGGGGCCGGCCCGCACGAAGCCGCGGTCAGCCCGGACGGACGCTGGGCCCTGGTGGCCAACTACGGCCGCCCCGGCGCGCCGGGCCATAGCCTGAGCCTGCTGGACGTGGCCGCCGCACGGGTGGTGGCCACGCACAAGCTGGGGCGCTACGACCGCCCGCATGGCATCGCCTGGCAAGGCGACACCGCCTGGGTGACCGCCGAGGGCCAGCGCGCCCTGGTCGGCTGGTCGGCGCGCACTGGCGAGCAAGTGGCGGCGCTGCCGACCGGCCAGGCGGGTTCGCACATGGTCGCGCTGCATCCCGACGGCAGCCGGGCCTACGTCTCGAACCTGGCCGATGATTCGGTGACGGTGTTCGACCTGGAAAAGGGCGAGCGCGTGGGCGTCTGGAAAACCGGCGACGGCGCGGAAGGCATCGCCGTTTCGCCCGATGGCCGCGAACTCTGGGTGGGCCACCGCGACGCCGGCGACGTGGCCGTGTTCGACGCCTTGAGCGGCAAGGAGCTGGCGCGCCTGCCGGCGGCCGGCTTCCCCATCCGCGTGACCATCACGCCCGACGGCCGCCGCGTGTTGGTGAGCTGCGCCGAGGCCGGCCTGGTGCGCGTGTACGACCGCGCCGCGCGCCGCCACCTGGCCGACATCCGCTTCGACCGCGAAGCCAAGGAGGCCGAGGGCCGGCTGTTCGGCGACCGCTTCGGCAAGAGCCCGCTGCCCATCGGCATCGTGGTGCCACCCACCGGCAACCGAGCCTACGTGGCGCTGGCCAGCGCCGACGCCGTGGCCGAGGTCGACCTGGGCGATTACCGCGTGCGCCGCTGGCTGCCCACCGGCAAGGAGCCCGATGGCATGGCCTGGTCGCCCGTGGTGGTGAGCGACACCGCCAACGTGGTCGAGCTGGACGTCGCCACCGCGCGCGCCGGCTTCGAAGCAGGAACGCTCAGCGCGGAATCGCTGGCGGCCGCCTACCTTGAGCGCATTGCTGCCATCGACCGCGCCGGCCCGTGCCTGAATTCGGTGATCGAACTCAACCCCGCTGCGCTGGACGAAGCCCGCGCCCGCGATGAGGAACGCCGCGCCGGCAAGGTACGTGGCCCGCTGCACGGCATCCCGGTGCTGCTCAAGGACAACATAGACGTGGCTGGCCTGGTGAACTCGGCCGGCTCGCTGGCACTGGCGGACCACCGCCCGATGGACGACGCTTTCCTGGTGGCGCGGCTGCGCGACGCCGGCGCCGTGGTGCTGGGCAAGACCAACCTCAGCGAATGGGCCAATTTCCGCTCCAACCATTCCAGCTCCGGCTGGAGCTCGCGCGGCGGGCAGACGCGCAATCCGTACGCGCTGGATCGCAATCCCTGCGGCTCGAGTTCGGGCACCGGTGCGGCGATCGCCGCCAGCCTGGCCACCGTGGGCGTCGGCACCGAAACCGACGGCAGCATCCTGTGCCCGTCGGCGGTCAATGGCCTGGTCGGGCTGAAGCCGACGGTGGGGCTGGTGAGCCGCGACGGCATCATCCCGATCTCGGTGACGCAGGACACCGCCGGCCCGATGGCACGCACCGTTGCCGACGCCGCCGCGCTGCTGCAGGTGATGGTGGCGCATGACCCCGCCGATCCGGCAGCCACGCGGCGTCCGCCCATGGACTACTTGTCCGCGCTCGATGCCGGGGCGCTCGCCGGCAAGCGCATCGGCGTGCTGCGCCAGGCCATGGGCCGCCACCCCGCCGTGGACGCCGCGACCGAATCCGCGCTCCAAGCCTTGCGCAAGGCCGGCGCCGAAGTCGTGGACGTCACCGTGCCCACCTGGGGCCAGTGGGGCCAAGCGGAGTTCGAAGTGCTGTTGCACGAGTTCAAGGCCGGCCTGGACGACTACCTGCGTGGAAGCGGCGCGCCCGTGCCTTCCCTTGAAGCGCTGATCGCCTGGAACGAGGCGAATGCCACGGCCACCATGCCCTTCTTCGGCCAGGACCTGCTGGTGCAGGCCCAGGCCAAGCCCGGCCTGGACGACAAGGCCTACCGCGAAGCGCGCGACACCGCCCGGCGACTGGCAAAGGACGAAGGCCTGCTGGCCGTGCTCGATGGAGAGAAACTGGATGCGCTGGTAGCGCCGACCACCGGTCCCGCCTGGCCCACCGACCACGTGCTGGGCGACCACTTCGTCGGCGCCGGCTACGGCATGGCGGCGGTCGCCGGCACGCCCAGCCTCACGGTGCCCATGGGCGAAGCCAGCGGACTGCCGCTGGGCCTGGCCTTCCTCGGCCGCCCGTACTCGGAAGCGGAGCTGCTGGCGCTGGGTTATGCCTTCGAGCAAACCACGCGGGCCCGCCGCCCGCCCGGCTTCGCGCCGGGCGCCACGCCCTGAGGCTCAGGGCGCGATCGGGGCCGCCAGGCTGGTCTGCTTGCGCACGATCAGCATGGCGATCTCGAGCGACTGCTCGTAATTCAGGCGTGGGTCCACGGTGGAGCGGTAGGCGCGCGCGAGGTCGGTGTCGGTCAGTTCGCGGGCACCGCCGGTGCACTCGGTGACGTTTTCGCCGGTGAGCTCCAGGTGCACGCCACCCAGGCGGGTGCCGGCCGCGGCGTGCAGCTCGAAGCTGGACTCCACTTCGGCGCGGATATTGTCGAAGCGGCGCGTCTTGTAGCCGTTGCTGGTGCTCTCGGTGTTGCCGTGCATCGGGTCGCAGATCCACAGCACGCGGCGCCCTTCCCGGCGCACCGCGTCGAGCAACGGCGGCAGCTTCTCGGCGACCTTGGCGGCGCCCATGCGGTGGATGAAGCTCAGGCGGCCCGGCTCGTTCTCGGGGCTGAGCGCGTCGGCAAGGCGCAGCAGCTGGTCCGGCGTGACCGAAGGGCCGATCTTCACCGCCACCGGGTTGCGCAGGCCGCGGAAATACTCCACGTGGGCGCCATCGAGCGCGGCCGTGCGCATGCCGATCCACGGGAAATGGGTGGACAGGTTGAACCAGCCCCACTGGCGAGGCACCTGGCGGGTCAGCGCTTCCTCGTAGGGCAGCAGCAGCGCCTCGTGCGAAGTGTAGAAGTCGGCGCGATTGAGGTTGTGCAGCGCCTCGCCGGAGATGGTTTCCATGAAGCGCACGGCATCGCCGACGGCAGCGACCATCCGCCGGTACTCATCGGACAGCGGCGAATGGCCGACCCAGCCGAGGTCCCAGTATTCCGGGTGGTGCAGGTCGGCGAAACCGCCATCGATCAGCGCGCGCACGAAGTTCATGGTCATCGCCGAGCGCGCGTGGCCCTTGATCATGCGGCGCGGGTCGGCGGTGCGGGCCTCGGCGGTGAACTCAGGCTGGTTGATGAAATCGCCGCGGTAGCTCGGCAGCGAGACGCCGTCCTTCTCCTCCATGTCGGCCGAGCGCGGTTTGGCGTACTGGCCGGCGAACCGACCCACGCGCACCACCGGCAGGCGCAGGCCGTGCACCAGCACCAGGCTCATCTGCAGCAGGACCTTGAGGCGGTTCGAAACCAGGGCCGATTCGCAGTCGGCGAAGGATTCGGCGCAGTCGCCGCCCTGCAGCAGGAAACGTTTGCCTTCCTGGGCTTCGGCGAGCTGCTTCTTGAGCGCCAGGATCTCCCACGAAGTCACCAGCGGCGGCAGGCGGCCGAGTTCGCCAAGGACCTCGGCGAGGGCGCGGGCATCGGGATACGTGGGCTGCTGGGCCGCGGCGAACGCCCGCCAGCTCGCCGGTGACCAGTCACCGGGAACGGAAACGGGGGTCAGGCTGCGGTCGGAAGCGTTCATTTCAGGGGTCCGTGGTGTCATCGCGGTGGGAAGTCGAAATCATCATGCCACAGGCGCCTCGCGGGCCCGTGCAGGCGACGCGATGACGCGGAAGTTCAGCGGCGGCGCCAGGCCGCCCAGAGCGCGCCGAGGCCCAGGCCAACGAACCAGGCCAGTGTCCAGGCCGGCATGGACAGGCCCAGGAAGGTCCAGTCCACCTTCGCGCATTCACCGGAACCGGCGAGCACGCTCGACAGCGCCTTCAGCGGGCCCATGGCCTCGACCATGTAGTCCAGGCCCATCGACGTGCACAGCGGCACCTCGCTGGCCGGCAGCGACTGCAGCCAGACATGGCGACCGGCCACGCCGGCGCCCGCGGCGGCGGCCGCGAACGCCAGCAGGCCGTAAACAGCGCGACCAACCTTGCCCTTGGGCGAATGCAATCCACCGACGAGGAAGACGATGCCCATGGCGGCGAACGCCAGGCGCTGCAGGATGCACAGCGGGCACGGCAGCATCAGCATGCCGAACTGCACGTACAGCGCGTAGGCCAGCAGCGACGCGCAGAGCAGGAAACCGGTGAGGAACTGGGCCCGGAAGGTCCAGGCGAAAGGATTGGCGGTCATCGGCGCGGCTTTCGTGTGCAGGGTCTAGCGTACAGGACAGCGGCACGGGCGCGAAGTTTCCGGGATGCGAAAAGCAAGACCCCGGCGCGGGCCGGGGTCTTGGGTACCACGTCGGTGCGCCGGGATTATTCGGCGGCTTCGGTGGCCGCCTGCGGGCGGTCGACGAGTTCGACGTAGGCCATCGGGGCGTTATCGCCCGGACGGAAGCCACACTTGAGGATGCGCAGGTAGCCGCCGGGGCGGGCCTGGTAACGCGGGCCGAGCTCGACGAAGAGCTTGCCCACCGCTTCCTTGTCGCGCAGGCGGGACATGGCCAGGCGGCGATTGGCGACGCCATCGATCTTGCCGATGGTGATCAGCGGCTCGGCGACGCGGCGCAGCTCCTTGGCCTTCGGCAAGGTGGTGCGAATCAGTTCGTGCTTGATCAGGGACGCAGCCATGTTGCTGAACATCGCTTCGCGATGAGCGCTGGTACGGCTGAACTTGCGTCCGGATTTCTGGTGGCGCATGGTCGTGGTTCCTTAGTGAATTCCGGGGCTCAGCCCAGCATGCCCTGCTGCAGGCCGGCCGGCGGCCAGTTCTCCAGCTTCATCCCGAGCGAAAGACCGCGCTGGGCGAGGACTTCCTTGATCTCGGTGAGCGACTTCTTGCCCAGGTTCGGGGTCTTGAGCAGCTCGACCTCGGTACGCTGGATCAGGTCGCCGATGTAGTAGATGTTCTCGGCCTTGAGGCAGTTGGCCGAGCGCACGGTCAGCTCGAGGTCGTCGATCGGGCGCAGCAGCACCGGGTCGATGCCGGTCGCGGAGGCCTTGGCCGGGCCGCGCTCGCGCTGGGTGAAGTCGCCGAACACCGACAGCTGGTCGGTGAGGATGTCGGCGGCCGTGCGGATCGCGTCCTCGGCATCGATCGTGCCGTTGGTCTCGATCTCCAGCACCAGCTTGTCCAGGTCGGTGCGCTGTTCGACGCGGGCGGCCTCGACGGCGTAGGCGACGCGGCGCACCGGCGAGAAGGTCGCATCAAGCACCAGGCGGCCGATAGCCCGGGACTCTTCGTCCGGACGGCGGCGATCGGCGGCCGGCTGGTAGCCGAAACCGCGCTCGATCTTCAGGCGCATGTTCAGCGCCGTGTCCTTGGTGAGGGTGCAGATCACGTGGTCGGGATTGATGATCTCGACGTTGTGGTCGGTCTTGATGTCGCCGGCGGTGACGACGCCCGGGCCCTTCTTCTGCAGCGACAGCGTGGTGTGGTCCACGTTGTGCATGCGGATTGCGACGTCCTTGAGGTTCAGCAGGACCTCGAGCACGTCTTCCTGCAGGCCTTCGACGGTGGTGTACTCGTGGAGCACTCCGTCGATCTCGACCTCGGTGATGGCAAAGCCGGGGATCGACGACAGCAGGACGCGACGCAGGGCGTTGCCCAGCGTGTGGCCGTAGCCGCGCTCCAGCGGCTCGATGACCACCTTGGCGCGGTTGGAGCCGAGGCGTTCGATGTGCGGGCCGCGCGGGCGCAGCACCTGGGTGGCGGTAACCGTCATGGTCAAGGTGTCTCCTAAAGGATTACTTCGAGTACAGCTCGACGATCAGCGCTTCATTGATGTCAGAGGGCAGGTCGGCACGATCCGGGACGGCCTTGAAGACGCCGGCGAACTTCTTGGCGTCGACTTCGCACCAGCTCGGGACCAGGTCCATCTGCTGCGACAGGTTCACGGCTTCCTGGACGTTCAGGTGCTTCTGGGCACGCTCGGTCAGGGCGATGTTGTCACCGGCCTTGACCTGGTACGACGGCAGGTTCACGGCCTTGCCGTTGACCAGCACGCCCTTGTGCGACACCAGCTGGCGGGCCTGCGGACGGGTGACGGCGAAGCCCATGCGGTACACCACGTTGTCGAGGCGCTGCTCAAGCATCTGCAGCAGGGTCTCGCCGGTGTTGCCCTTCTTGGTCGAAGCCTTCTTGTAGTAGTTGCGGAACTGGCGCTCCAGCAGGCCGTAGATGCGCTTGACCTTCTGCTTCTCGCGCAGCTGGGTGGCGTAGTCGGACAGCTTGCCGCGCTTGGCGACGGCGCCGTGCTGGCCGGGCTTCTGCTCCAGCTTGCACTTGGAATCAATCGCACGCGCCGGCGACTTCAGGCTGAGGTCGGAGCCTTCGCGGCGGGCGAGCTTACAGGTGGGACCGATATAACGAGCCATTTATGTAGTCTCCAGTTCCCGTTAGACGCGGCGCTTCTTCGGCGGCCGGCACCCGTTGTGCGGGATCGGGGTGACGTCGATGATGTTGGTGATCTTGTAACCGCACGCGTTCAGCGAACGCACGGCCGACTCGCGGCCCGGGCCGGGGCCCTTGATGCGGACTTCCAGCGTCTTCACGCCGTACTCCAGCGCGACCTTGCCGGCCTTTTCGGCGGCGACCTGGGCGGCGAACGGAGTGGACTTGCGGGAACCGCGGAAACCCGCGCCGCCCGAAGTCGCCCACGACAGCGCGTTGCCCTGGCGGTCGGTGATGGTGACGATGGTGTTGTTGAAGGAAGCGTGGACGTGGGCGATGCCGTCGGTGACGACCCGCTTGATCTTCTTCTTCGTCTTAACTGCCGGCTTGTTCATTGGGCCAGGTCCTTACTTCTTGATGGCTTTGCGCGGACCCTTGCGGGTACGGGCATTGGTGCGGGTACGCTGACCACGCATCGGCAGGCCACGACGATGACGCAGGCCGCGATAGCAGCCCAGGTCCATCAGGCGCTTGATCGACATGCCCACTTCACGGCGCAGGTCACCCTCGACCGTGTACTTGGCCACCTCGGCGCGGATGCGCTCGATTTCCGGCTCGGACAGGTCGCGGATCTTGGTGGCCGGAGCCACGCCAGCCGCCTCACAAACAAGCTTCGACCGGGTACGGCCAATGCCAAAGATACTCTGCAGGCCCACCCAGACATGCTTCTGGACAGGCAGGTTGACACCCGCAATGCGCGCCATCAGGCGTTCTCCAAAACTAAATTGAGCGCAGTGAATCGGAAAGTATACAGCAGCTTGGGGTTCTATTGTAGCCCCCCGGGTCCTGGGACCCGGGAAACCCGGCATGGGGAGTGTGCCCATGCTCCGGCGACGAACTGGCGCCTGCCCTTCCCTTCCCGGGTCGGACGCCCCGCGCTACTCCAGCGCAGGGACGGGTGCCGGCTCATCCGCGCGCCAAGCTGCCGCGCGGACCGCCCATTGTGCGTGGTTCTCAGCTGCGGGCGAGGCCGCCGCGGGAACCACCCTTCAAATTGGCCTTCTTCATCAGGCTCTCGTACTGATGGGACATCAGGTGAGCCTGGATCTGGGCGGTGAAATCCATCACCACCACGACCACGATCAGCAGCGAGGTGCCGCCGAAGTAGAACGGGACCGACCAGAACGACCGGATGATCTCGGGCAGCAAGCACACGATCACCAGGTAGAGCGAGCCGATGAGGGTCAGCCGGGTCAGGACGCCGTCGATGTAGTCGGCAGTGGCCTTGCCCGGCCGGATGCCCGGCACCAGGGCGCCGGACTTCTTGAGATTATCCGCCGTTTCCTGGGAATTGAAAACAAGGGCGGTGTAGAAGAACGCAAAGCCGATGATCATGCCGCCATAGAGCAGCATGTGCAGCGGCTCGCTCGGGGCCAGGGCCTGGCTCAGGTTCTGCAGGAACAGGTTCAGCTGGTCGCGCCAGCCCTCGCCGGTCGGACCAGCGCCCTGGCCGAACCACTGCACCATGGTGGCCGGGAACATGATCAGGCTCGAGGCGAAGATCGCCGGGATCACGCCCGCCATGTTGAGCTTGAGCGGCAGGTGGGAGCTCTGGTTCATGTAGGCCTGGCGGCCGCCCTGGCGACGGGCGTAGTTCACGGTAATGCGGCGCTGGCCGCGCTCCATGAACACCACGAAGTAGGTGACGCTCAGGACCAGTACGAGGATGGCGACCACGGCGAAACCGCTGATCTCGCCATTGGCGACCTGCTGGAAGGTGCCAATGATGGCGCCCGGAAGGCTGGCCACGATACCCGCGAAGATGATCAGCGAGATGCCGTTGCCGATACCGCGCTCGGTGATCTGCTCACCCAGCCACATCAGGAAGATCGTGCCGGCGGTCAGGGAGACCACGGCGGTGAGGATGAAGCCAGGGCCAGGCGCGTAGACGACGCCACCCTGCCCCTGCAGCATCGAGGCGATGCTGCCGGCCTGCACGATCGCCAGGAACACCGCGCCAACTCGCGAGTACTGGGTCAGCTTGCGGCGGCCGCTCTCGCCTTCCTTCTTCATCTGCTTCCAGGGCTCGTAGATCTGGCCCATGAGCTGCACGATGATGGAGGCGGAAATATAGGGAATGACGTTAAGCGCAAACAGGCTGAAGCGATGCAGGGCGCCACCGGAGAACATGTTGAACATGTCCACGATGGTGCCCTGCTGGCTTTCCATCAGCTCCAGCATCTTCTGCGGGTCGATACCCGGCACCGGGATGTAGCTGCCGATGCGGTAGACGATCAGCGCCAGGACAACGAAAACCAGACGCTGGCGAAGCTCGGTGAACTTACCGAGCCCGCCCAGGGCAGCAGCTGCAGAAGAGGACTGGGCCAATGTTTTACTCCGTCACGCTGCCGCCGGCAGCCTCGATGGCGGCCTTGGCGCCGGCGGTGGCCAGCACGCCCTTGAGCACGAACTTCTTGCTCAGCTCGCCCTTCTTGACGATCTTGGCCTGCTTGGCAGTGGCCGGAACCAGCTTGGCTTCGCGCAGGGCGGCGAAGTCGATCTCGCCGGCCTCGAGCTTGTCCAGCTGGTACAGCAGCACTTCGGCCGTGTCGTTCTTCAGCTTCGAGCGGAAGCCGATCTTCGGCAGGCGACGCTGCATGGGCATCTGGCCGCCTTCGAAGCCAGCCTTGATCTTGCCCTTGCCGGCGCGGGCAAAGGAACCCTTGTGGCCACGGCCGGCGGTCTTGCCGAGGCCGGAGCCGATACCACGACCAACGCGAACGCGATCCTTGCGGGCGCCGTCGGCGGGCTTGAGAGAATTGAGCTTCATATGGGTTCTCCTCGGGGCGCTCAGGACTCGACGCGCACCAGGTAATGCACTTGGTTGATCAGGCCGCGCACGGACGGGGAGTCCTTGAGCTCGCGGACGTCATTGACCTTGTTCAGGCCCAGGGCGCGCACCGAAATGCGATGGCGCTCCTGGCAGCCGCGCAGGCCCTTGACCAGGCGGACTTTGACGGTCTTCTCAGCCATTGAGGATCTCCTCAAGCTTCTTGCCACGCTTGGCGGCGATGCGAGCCGGCGACTGGGTGGCGGCCAGACCCTTCACGGTGGCGCGCACCAGGTTGATCGGGTTGCGGGAACCGACGGCCTTGGCCAGCACGTTCTTCACGCCGACGGCCTCGAGGACAGCGCGCATGGCGCCGCCGGCGATCACGCCAGTACCCTCGGAAGCCGGCTGCATGTACACGCGGGCAGCGCCATGGTTGGCCTTGACCGGGTGGAACAGGGTGCCGTTGTCCAGGTCAACGGAGACCATCGCCTTGCGGGCGTACTCCATGGACTTCTGGATGGCCACCGGGACCTCGCGGGCCTTGCCGTAGCCAAAACCGACCTTGCCAGCGCCGTCGCCGACGACGGTCAGCGCGGTGAAGGTGAATTGACGACCGCCCTTGACGGTCTTGGACACGCGGTTCACGGCGACCAGCTTCTCGATGAAGCCGTCGTCGCTTTCGCCGCGATTGCGATCGCGCTCGTTGCTGCTCATGTGGATTCCTGAGGTTGCTTACGGCACTTGGCCGCTTATGGTTGTGGTTGGATCTTGGAACTCAAGCCCGTGGGCTTAGAACTGCAGGCCACCTTCGCGGGCGGCGTCGGCCAGGGCCTTGATGCGTCCATGGTAGCGGTAGCCCGAACGATCGAAGGCAACCTTGTCGATACCCGCGGCCAGCGCCTTGGCGGCGATGGTGCGACCGACCTTGGCAGCGGCTTCCATGTTCTTGCTGCCCTTGAGGCCTTCCTTGACGTCGGCCTGCACGGTGGAGGCCGAAGCCAGCACCTTTGAGCCATCGGCCGTGAACAGCTGGGCGTAGATGTGCTGGCCCGAGCGAAGCACCGACAGGCGGGCGACACCGAGCTTGCGGATGTGGGCGCGGGTGGTCTTGGCGCGACGGAGACGGGCGGTGTTCTTTTCCATGGTCTTTTACCTTTGGGAAGCTGAAGAGCCCGATTAGGCCTTCTTGGCTTCCTTCATGATGATCTTTTCGCCGGAGTAGCGGATGCCCTTGCCCTTGTACGGCTCAGGCTTGCGGTAGGCGCGGATCTTGGCCGCGACTTCGCCCACCAGCTGCTTGTCGGCGCCGGTGACCAGGATCTCGGTCTGGGTCGGCGTGGCGAGCGTGATGCCTTCCGGCGCCACGAACACGACCGGGTGCGAGAAACCCAGGCTGAGGTTCAGGTCCTTGCCCTGCATGGCGGCGCGGTAACCGACGCCGACCAGCTCGAGCTTGCGGGTGAAACCCTCGGCCACGCCAGTGACCATGTTGGCCAGGATGGCGCGGGCGGTGCCGGCCATGGGGATGTTGGCGGCCTCGACGGCGGACAGCTGCAGCACGCCGTTCTCGACCTTGAACTCGACACCGGCCGGCTTGGCCAGGCTCAGGGAGCCCTTCGGGCCCTTGACGACGACGTGGTCATTGGAAACGTTGAACTCGACGCCCTTCGGCAGGGAGATCGGCTTCTTGGCAACGCGGGACATGGGTCAGTCCTCCTTAGGCCACGAGGCAGATGACTTCGCCGCCCACGCCCGCAGCGCGGGCCTGGCGATCGGTCATCAGACCCTGGGAGGTGGAAATGATGGCGACGCCGAGGCCGGCGAGCACCTTCGGGAGATCGCTCTTGCCCTTGTACTGGCGCAGGCCCGAACGGGAGACGCGCTCGAGGCGCTCGATCACCGGCTTGCCTTCGTAGTACTTCAGGGAGATCTCAAGCTTGGCCTTGGCACCCTCGCCGTTCACGCGGAAGTCGCCGATGTAACCCTCGGACTTCAGCACGTTGGCGATGGCCAGCTTCATCTTGGAGGCAGGCATGGAAACCTGCGGCTTGCCGACGGCGAGCGCATTCTTGATGCGCACCAGCATGTCGGCAATGGGATCAGTCATGCTCATTTTTGCTTACCTTGTTCCTAGGTGTGGGAGCACCGATATCCGCAAGCCCCCCGGAGGGGGCCGGCGATTACCAGCTGGCCTTGCGCAGGCCCGGCACGTCGCCACGCATGGTGGCTTCGCGCAGCTTGTTGCGGCCGAGGCCGAACTTGCTGTACACGCCGCGCGAGCGGCCGGTCAGTTCGCAGCGGTTGCGCACGCGGCTCGGGCTCGAGTCGCGCGGCAGCTTCTGCAGCTTGGTGGCGGCATCCATCTTCTCCTCGTAGGAGGCGGTGGTGCTGCTGATGATCTTCTTCAGTTCCGCGCGCTTGGTGGCGTGCTTCGCGACAAGCTTCTTGCGCTTGATGTCGCGGTTCACCATCGAAGTCTTGGCCATCTCGGTAGTCCTCGGATCAGTTGCGGAACGGGAAGTTGAAGGCCTCGAGCAGCGCCTTGGCTTCCTCGTTGGTCTTCGCCGTCGTAGTGATGGCGATGTCCATGCCACGCATGGCGTCGACGGCGTCGAAATCGATCTCCGGGAAGATGATCTGTTCCTTGACGCCCTTGTTGTAGTGGCCACGGCCATCGAAGGAGCGGCCCGACACGCCGCGGAAGTCGCGCACGCGCGGCAGCGAGACGTTGATCAGGCGGTCCAGAAACTCGTACATCTTGGCGCGGCGCAGGGTGACCTTGCAGCCGATCGGCCAGCCGTCACGGATCTTGAAGCTCGCCACCGAGACGCGGGCGTTGGTGGTGATAGGCTTCTGGCCCGCGATCTTGGTCATGTCGGCAACGGCATTTTCCAGGATCTTCTTGTTGCCCACGGCCTCGCCCACGCCCATGTTCAGCGTGATCTTGGTGATGCGGGGAACTTCCATCACGTTCTTGTAACCGAAGCGCTCGACGAGCTTCGGCAGAACTTCTTCCTTGTAAATCTTCTCAAGCCGGGTCATGGCATCATTCCTTAGGCGTCAACCGCCTCACCGCTCGAGCGGAACACACGCACTTTGCGTCCATCCTCGAGCACCTTGAAACCAATGCGCTCACCCTTGCCCGAGGCCTGGTTGAACAGCATCACGTTGGAAATGTGGAGCGGCGCCTCGCGCTCGACGATGCCACCGGCGATGTTCGCCTGCGGATTCGGCTTGGTGTGGCGCTTGATGATGTTGACGTTCTGCACGACGACCTTGTCGCCCGCGACGCGAACAACCTCACCCTTCTTGCCCTTGTCGGCGCCGGCGATCACGATCACCTGGTCGCCCTTGCGAATACGGTTCATGTCTGTTCCTTCCCTCAGATCACTTCGGGAGCGAGCGACACGATCTTCATGAACTTCTCGGAACGAAGTTCACGGGTCACGGGCCCGAAGATGCGGGTGCCGATCGGCTCCTGCTTGTTGTTGAGCAGGACGGCGGCGTTGCCATCGAAGCGGATCAGCGAGCCATCGGCACGGCGGACGCCCGAACGGGTGCGGACCACGACGGCGTCGTAGACCTCACCCTTCTTGACCTTGCCACGCGGGATCGCGTCCTTGACGGTGACCTTGATGATGTCGCCAATGTGCGCGTAACGGCGCTTGGAGCCGCCGAGCACCTTGATGCACATCATTTCCTTGGCGCCGGAATTGTCGGCGGCCTCGAGGTAGCTCTGTACCTGGATCATTTCCGGGCCTCCTTACTTACCGGCTCGCGTGATGACTTCCACCACACGCCAGTTCTTGGTCTTGGAAAGCGGGCGGCACTCGGTGACGCGGACAACGTCGCCTTCGTTGCAGGCGTTGTCCTCGTCGTGCGCGTGCAGCTTGGTCGAGCGGCGGATGTACTTGCCGTACAGCGCATGCTTGACCTGGCGCTCGACGAGCACGGTGACGGTCTTGTTCATCTTGTTGCTGACGACGCGGCCTTCGACCGTGCGCAGCTGGTTGGCATTATCGCTCATAGCTCGCCCTTACTTCTTGTCGGTCAGCAGGGTCATCGTCTGCGCGATTTCGCGACGGACCCGCTTGATGTTGTGGGGCTGGCTCAGCTGGCCAGTCGCCTTCTGCATGCGCAGGGCGAACTGCTCCTTGTGCAGGTCCAGCAGATGGGCCTTCAGCTCGGCCGCCGACTTGTTACGCAGTTCCTTGAGTTCCATATCAGCGCACCGTCCGGGTCACGAAAGTGGTGGTGACCGAGAGCTTCGCGGCAGCCAGGCGGAAAGCCTCGCGAGCCGTCGCCTCGTCCACGCCCTCGATCTCGTAGATCATCCGACCGGGGGCGATCTGGGCCACCCAGTACTCGACGTTGCCCTTACCGGCGCCCATTCGCACTTCGATCGGCTTCTTGGTGATCGGCTTGTCAGGGAACACGCGGATCCACATCTTGCCGCCACGCTTCACGTAACGGCTGATCGAGCGGCGGGCCGCCTCGATCTGGCGCGCGGTCAGCTGGCCGTGCGAGGTGGCCTTGAGGCCGAACTCGCCGAAGCTGACGGCCGAGCCGTTCCAGCTCAGGCCGTCGTTGCGGCCCTTGAAGACCTTGCGGTACTTGGTTCGCTTGGGTTGCAGCATGGCGGATTACCTCGCTTCCTTCGCCGGACGGGACGGGCGCTCGGTGCGCTCTTCCACCTTTTCCTGGCCGACCTGGCTGAAGTCAAACACTTCGCCCTTGTAGATCCAGACCTTCACGCCAATGATGCCGTACGTGGTCGAGGCCTCGGCGAAACCGTAGTCGATGTCGGCGCGCAGGGTGTGCAGGGGCACGCGGCCCTCGCGGTACCACTCCGAACGCGCGATCTCGGCGCCATTGAGGCGGCCGGCAACGTTGACCTTGATGCCCAGGGCGCCAAGGCGCATCGAGTTACCCACGGCGCGCTTCATCGCGCGGCGGAACATGATGCGGCGCTCGAGCTGCTGCGCGATCGACTCGGCCACCAGCTGGGCGTCCAGCTCGGGCTTGCGAACCTCGGAAACATTGATGTGCGCCGGGACGCCCATGATGTCCGAGACTTCCTTGCGCAGCTTCTCGATGTCCTCGCCGCGCTTGCCGATCACCACGCCCGGGCGAGCCGAGTGGATGGTGACGCGGGCGCTCTTCGAGGGACGCTCGATCAGGATCTTGGAAATGCCAGCCTGCGCGAGCTTCTTGCGCAGCATCTCGCGGACCTTCAGGTCCGAGGTGAGGTACTGGGCGTAATCGCGCTTGTTGGCGAACCACTTGGAATTCCAATCCTTGGCGATGCCCAGGCGGATTCCGGTCGGATGAACTTTGTGACCCATATTCGTCGTCCCTGCCTTACTTGCCCGAGCCCACAACCACGGTGATGTGGCTGGTGCGCTTGAGGATGCGGGTGCCGCGGCCCTTGGCGCGGGCCATGAAGCGCTTCAGGACGGGGCCCTCGTCGACCATGATGGTCGAAACCTTGAGCTCGTCGATGTCAGCGCCGAGGTTGTTTTCGGCGTTCGAGATGGCGCTCCACAGGACCTTGCCGATCATGTGGGCGGCCTTCTTGTCGGAGAACTGCAGCAGCTCGTAGGCGCGGGAGGCCTGCATGCCACGGACCTGGTCGGCGACCAGGCGGGCCTTCTGCGGCGAGATCCGGGCGGTACGGAGAATGGCTTTGGCTTCCATAGTCATATCCCCTTACTTGCCCGACTTCTTGTCGCCGCCGTGACCCTTGAAGGTACGGGTCAGGGCGAACTCGCCGAGCTTGTGGCCAACCATGTTCTCGTTCACGAGGACCGGGACGTGCACCTTGCCATTGTGGATGGCGATGGTGAGCCCGACCATTTCCGGCGAGATCATGGAACGACGCGACCAGGTCTTGATCGGCTTCTTGCTGCTGCCCTGGGCGGCCTCCACCTTCTTGACGAGGTGGTGGTCGATGAAGGGACCTTTCTTAAGAGAACGTGCCATGGCCTATCAACCCCTACGATCGCGCACGATGAACTTCTGGGTGCGCTTGTTCTTGCGCGTCTTGTAACCCTTCGCCGGCGTGCCCCACGGGGACACCGGGTGCGGGTTGCCCTGGCCAGCCTTGGCCTCACCACCGCCGTGCGGATGGTCGACCGGGTTCATGGCCGCGCCGCGCACGGTCGGCTTGACGCCGCGCCAGCGAGCCGCACCAGCCTTGCCCAGCTTCTCGAGGTTGTGCTCGACATTGCCGACTTCGCCAATGGTCGCGCGGCAGTCGGCCGGGACCTTGCGCATCTCGCCGGAGCGGAGGCGCAGCGTGGCGTAGCCGCCGTCGCGGGAGATCAGCTGCGCACCGGCACCAGCGGCGCGGGCCAGCTGGGCACCCTTGCCCGGCTTCATCTCGACGCAATGCACGGTCGAACCAACCGGCATGTTGCGCAGCGGCAGGCTGTTGCCGGTCTTGATCGGCGCGTCCTTACCGGCGATCACCTGGTCGCCCTGGGCCAGGCCCTTCGGAGCGATGATGTAGCGGCGCTCGCCGTCGGCATAGCACAGCAGCGCGATGTGCGCGGTGCGGTTCGGATCGTACTCAAGGCGCTCGACGCGGGCCGGGATGCCCTCCTTGTCGCGCTTGAAGTCGATGATGCGGTAATGCTGCTTGTGGCCACCGCCAATGTGGCGGGTGGTGATGCGACCGTAGTTGTTACGGCCACCGGTCTTGCTCTTCTTTTCGACCAGCGATTCCAGCGGGCCGCCCTTGTGCAGGCCGGCGGTGGAGACGCGCACCATGGCGCGGCGGCCAGGCGAGGTCGGCTTGAAAGTCTGTAGTGCCATGGGTTCCTACCTCAGGCCTTGGCCATCACGTCGATCGTCTGGCCGTCGGCCAGGCGAACGTATGCTTTGCGCCAGTCGCCACGGCGGCCGGCACGGTTACGGAAGGCCTTGGCTTTGCCCTTCACGTTCACCACGTTGACCGCTTCGACCTTGACGTTGAACAGCGACTCGATGGCGGACTTCACGTCGGCCTTGGTCGCGGTCTGCGCCACTTCGAAGACGTACTGGTTGCTCTGCTCCTGCAGGCGCGCGGTCTTTTCAGACACGCGCGGAGCGCGGATCACGGAGAGGATGTTGATGTTCATGCCAGCCACTCCTCGACCTTCTTGACCGCTTCGGCGGTCATGATCACGTTCTCGGCACCGACCAGAGCGACCGGATCCAGACCCTGGACGTCGCGAACCTGCACGTACGGCAGGTTGCGGGCGGCCAGGAACAGGGCTTCGGTGCCGTTCTCGGTGACGATCAGCGGACGGGCGACGCCCATCTCGTTCAACTTGGCGACCAGGGCCTTGGTCTTCGGCTCGGCGACATCGAAGCTGTCAACGACCTTGAGGCGGTCCTGGCGATTGAGCTCGGAGATGATCGCGCAGATGGCGGCGCGATACATCTTGCGGTTGACCTTCTGCGCGAAGCTGCGCGGCTTGGCGGCAAACGACACGCCACCGCCCACGAAGATCGGGGCGCGGTAGTCGCCGTGACGCGCGCCGCCGCCCTTCTGCTTCTTGAACTTCTTGGTCGTGCCGGAGACTTCCGAGCGGGTCAGCTGGGCCTTGGTGCCTGCACGGCCGGCGTTGCGGAAAGCAACCACCACCTGATGCACCAGGTCCTCGCTGAATTCGCGGCCGAAGACGGCGTCGGAAACCGACAGCGCCTTACCGCTTCCAATGACGGCGAGTTCCATTATCTAACTCCTCAACCTTTGCTCGCGGGACGGACGACGACGTCGCCGCCCGGCGCACCGGGAACGGAACCCTTGACCGCGATCAGGCCACGCTCGGCGTCGACCTTGACCACTTCCAGGTTCTGCATGCTCTGGCGCTCGGCGCCCATGTGACCGGCCATCTTCTTGCCCGGGAAAACGCGGCCCGGGGTCTGGCGCTGGCCGATGGAGCCCGGCGAACGATGCGACAGCGAGTTACCGTGGGTAGCGTCGCCCATCTTGAAGTTGTGGCGCTTGATGGTGCCCTGGAAGCCCTTGCCCTTGGTGATGCCGGCAACGTCAACCAACTGGCCAACCTCAAAGATGTCGGCCTTGATCTCGCCGCCCACCTGGAAGTTGCCCGCATCCTTGTCTTCGATGCGGAACTCCCAGAGGCCACGACCGGCCTCGACCTTCGCCTTGGCGAAGTGGCCCGACAGTGGCTTGTTCACCAGCGCAGAGCGCTTGGTGCCGGCGGTGACCTGCACGGCGGTGTAGCCGTCGGTCTCGGTGGTCTTGATCTGGGTGATGCGGTTCGGGCTGGCGTCAATCACGGTCACGGGGATGGAGCGTCCATCCTCGGTGAACATGCGGCTCATGCCCGCCTTGCGGCCCACGATTCCAATGTTTTTGGTCGTCATGGCGGTTGCCTCAGGTCAGCTTGATCTGGACGTCGACGCCAGCCGCGAGCTCAAGCTTCATGAGCGCATCGACGGTCTTGTCATTGGGGTCAACGATGTCCAGCACACGCTTGTGGGTGCGGGTCTCGTACTGGTCGCGCGCGTCCTTGTCGACGTGCGGCGACACCAGCACGGTGTAGCGTTCGATCTTGGTCGGCAGCGGGATCGGGCCGCGCACCTGCGCGCCGGTCCGCTTGGCCGTCTCCACGATTTCGGAAGCCGAACGATCAATCAGACGATGATCGTAGGCCTTGAGCCGAATCCGGATCTTCTGGTCCGCCATGGCGATGTCCTTGTTACGGTAAAGAGCGTCGGAACCAGGGGCCTGGGGCCCTGCTTCCCGTGGAAAACAAACTCGGCGGACCAAGGAATGGTCCACCGAGCAAGAAAGTGTAGCTCGTGTTAACCCGATCTGTCAAACAGATCAGATCTCCACCAGCTTCGCCCGTCCTGGGCGCGAACACGAGGGGCTTCCTGCCCCTCATTTCGTATGTTGGCTCCCCCTGAGGGGAGCCGAGCCGCGCACTATACGCTTACTTGATGATCTTGGCAACCACGCCGGCGCCGACGGTGCGGCCACCCTCGCGGATCGCGAAGCGCAGGCCCTCGTCCATCGCGATCGGCGCGATCAGGGTCACCACCATCTTCACGTTGTCGCCCGGCATCACCATC
>JAIBEO010000072.1 GCA_019459185.1 Rhizobium sp.
CCCCGCCACCCCCAATCCAAACGGCCCCCCCGCCGGGCCCCCCCCCGCCACCCGGGCGGCGCCCCCGCCCCCCCCGGTTGCATGCCGGACTTGCCGGGGTCAGTTGTTGACGATCGCCAGCTCGCTGGTGATGCGCGCCGCCGGTTCGATGGCCACGGCCACCGAGGACGGGGTGAAGCGCTGGCCGGCCGGGCCCTGCCAGTCGCAGGCCTGGGGCTGCGCCGAGTGGGCGCGGAAGCACACCGGGATCATCACCGCGCCGGCCACGGCCTCGCCGTTGGCGGTTTCGGGGATGAAGCGCCAGTGCTTGGCGGCGGCGCGGGCGGCTTCGGTGAACTCGCGCTTGGGGCTGGAGCCCGGCTGGGTGGCGACGCCGCGCACCCGGCCCTGGGTGTCGAGCTTGAGCTTGAGCACCACCAGGCCGCCCTCGCCGCGGCGCAGGGCGGCGGCCGGGTAGCCCGGCGAGGTCATGGAGGCGATGGCCGGGCCGGTGGTGGCCGAAACGATGCGCGCCAGCGACGGGTCCAGGCCCGGGGCCGACACGCCCAGGCGCAGGAAGGTGCGGGTGGGCACCGGCTGGCCGTCGAGGTGGGCGGGGCGGAAGGTCCAGCGGCGCACCTCGGATTCCACGCGGGCCTGCAGTTCCGGGCTGTCGAGCGCCGGCTGCGGGGTGAGCGAGACGATCTGGCCGGCGCGGTCGAGCTCGAGCGCGTAGGTCAGGTTGAAGTTGCTTTCGGGCTGGGCGTCGCTGGCGGCGGCGACGCCGGCCGAGAGGGCGAACAGGCTGGCGATCAGGAGTTTCATGGGTGCCTCCGCGGCGGGGTGGTGGGGCCTACCACCCGGAAGTTACTGCCGCATGACAGGCCCGGCTAGCACCAAACCATGAATTTTTCGTGACATTTTGGGCCCCTTGCCTCCGGCATTTGCACCCCGGGGGCTTTGCCGGCAGTGTTTCCGGCATTCCCGCCGCCCGCCAGGCCGCCGCCGTGAGCACCGACGCCGAGATCCTCAGCCGCCTCGAAACCCTCAACGCCATCGGCGTGGCCCTGTCGCACGAGCGCGACCTGGCCACCCTGCTCGAACGCATCCTCGAGGCCGCCCGCGACTTCGCCGACGCCGACGGCGGCACGCTTTACCTGGTCGAGGGCGACACCCTGCGCTTCGAAGTGCTGCGCAACGATTCCCTGGGCTATTTCATGGGCGGCCGCCACGGCGCGCCCATCCACTTCCCGCCCATCGCCATGCACGGCCCCGACGGCCGCGCCAACGATTCGATGGTGGTGGTGCACGCGGCGCTGAGCGGCCGCACGGTGAACATCGCCGACGCCTACGACGCCGAGGGTTTCGATTTCAGCGGCACCCGCGCCTTCGACGCGCGCACCGGCTACCGCTCGCAGTCCTTCCTGACGGTGCCCATGAAGGACCACGACGGCCACGTCATCGGCGTGCTGCAGCTCATCAACGCCAAGGACAAGGGCGGCGCCATCCGGCCCTTCGACGGCGCCATCCAGCAGCTGGTGGAATCGCTGGCCTCGCAGGCGGCCATCGCGCTCAACAACCGCCGGCTGATCGACCAGCTGGAAAACCTGTTCGAGGCGCTGATCAACCTCATAAACACCGCCATCGACGAAAAGTCGCCCTACACCGGCGGCCACTGCGAACGCGTGCCGGCGCTGACCAACCTGCTGGCCGACGCGGTGGCGCGCACCACGGTGGGTCCGCTGGCCGACTTCAGCATGGACGAGGCCGACCGCTACGAGCTCAAGATCGCCGGCCTGCTGCACGACTGCGGCAAGATCACCACGCCGGTGCACGTGGTGGACAAGGCCACCAAGCTGCAGACGCTGTTCGACCGCATCGAGCTGGTGGACACGCGCTTCGAGGTGCTCAAGCGCGACGCCGAGATCGCCCACCTGCGCGGCGAGCTCGACGCCGCCGCCTACGCCGCGCGGCTCGAGCAGCTCGATGACGACCGCGCCGCCGTGCGCCAGGCCAACACCGGCGGCGAGTTCATGGACGACGACCGCATCGAGGCGCTGCGCCGCATCGCGCGCTACACGTGGCGCGGGCCCGATGGCCGCGAGTTGCCCTTCCTGTCGGCCGAAGAACTCGACAACCTGTGCATCCGCCGCGGCACGCTCAACCACGCCGAGCGCGAGATCATCAACCACCACATCACCATGACCATCCGCCTGCTTGAGGCGCTGCCCTGGCCGGCGCACCTGCGCAACGTGCCCGAGTACGCCGGCGGCCACCACGAGCGCATGGACGGCAAGGGTTACCCGCGCGGCCTGACCCGCGAGCAGATGAGCGTGCAGGCGCGGGTGATGGGCATCGCCGACATCTTCGAGGCGCTGACCGCCAGCGACCGGCCGTACAAGCCGGGCAAGACGCTGAGCGAATCGCTTTCGATCCTGGGCCGCATGAAGCTCGACCACCACGTGGACCCGGACCTGTTCGACGTGTTCCTGCGCGAGCGCGTGTACCTGGAATACGCGCAGCGTTTCCTGCCACCCGAGCAGGTGGACGTGATCGACTGGCACCGCATACCCGGCGTCTCCCCCGAACTCGCCGCCGAGCTCACCGCCCGCGACGCGTCTTTGTAGGAGCGGCTTCAGCCGCGAAGCCTTTCGCGAGAAGTTTAGCGGCGGAAGCCGCGACTAAAGGTTTTAGGCGGGGCGGGGCGGCGGCGGTGCAGCCCCCACCGGGCGATTCTCAGCAGCAGGCAGACAATGAACCAGGGCCCCCGCGGCACGGGCACACC
>JAIBEO010000073.1 GCA_019459185.1 Rhizobium sp.
GGTGTGCCCGCCCCGAACCCACACCCGCCGCCGGGCGGCGAGCCGGTTCGTACTGGCCATCCTCCATGCTGGCGAAGCAGCCACACCCCGCGTCCGGAGGGACGCGCGCGACAGGACGCGCCCGGGTTCGTGCCCGAACCGACTTAGCCCAGCCTGATCAGCAAGAAGAATGCCCCGCCTGGGCCCCGAGCGAGACGCGCAAGCATCGGAGCGGGCAGTGACGGGCCTTTCGTCCAGCCAACCGGGTGCCCCGTACCGGACGCGCCGTGGAGGGGGGGGGGGGGGGGGGGGGGGGTTCAAGGTGAGCCACGCCGGCGCGCGCCACCCCCCCGCCGGGGGGGGGGGGGGCCGGCGCCAGGTCGGTGGACGGCAAAGAACTGTCCAGGCCATCCCAGACTTGGGATAAGAACCTTCTTTTCGCGGCCTACCAGTCGGTGGGGCGGTAGTCCTTCAGGAACTGGCCCCAGACGTGGTGGCCGGTGTTGAAGCCGTCGATGATCGGGTCGACGATGCGCGCCGCGCCGTCGACGATGTCCAGCGGCGGGTGGAAGCGTTCTTCCTTTGTCTTGCGCGCCGCGATCTCCACCGGGTCCTCGTCGGTCACCCAACCGGTGTCGACGGCGTTCATGTGGATGCCGTCGCCGTGGTAGTCGGCGGCCGAGGTGCGCGTCATCATGTTCAGCGCGGCCTTGGCCATGTTGGTGTGCGGGTGCCGGGTGGTCTTGAAGTTGCGGTAGAACTGCCCCTCCATGGCCGACACGTTGACGATGTGCTTGTCGCGCTCCGGCGTGCGTTGCATCAGCGGCTTCAGGCGCGCGTTGATGATGAAAGGCGCCACCGCGTTCACCAGCTGCACTTCCAGCAGTTCCACCGACGGCACCTCGTGCATCTGCAGGCGCCAGGAATTGCGGCCGCGCAGGTCCACCTGCTGCAGGTCCTGGTCCAGGCGCCCCTCGGGGAACAGGTGCTGCTGGCCCAGCAGTTCCTCGGCCAGCAGCGGCACCTGCGAGAGTTCGGCCGAACGGGTGATGCCCGGCGCCTGGGCACCGTGCGCCAGCGCGTTGCCGTCGGGCACCAGGTCGTAGCCGCGCAGGCCTTCGTAGCTGCCCAGCAGCTTGCGCACGTGCTGGGGCATGTCGGCGTGCGCGGCGGTTTCGCCGGCGATCATGTGCGCGTAGAAGGCCGGCGGGCGGCGCACGGTCTGGCAGGCGTTGTTGATGATGAAGTCGAGCCGGTCACGGGTGGCCAGCAGGGTCTGGCAGAAGGCCTCGACGCTGGGCGTGTGGCGCAGGTCCAGGCCGAAAACCTCCAAGCGGTGGCCCCACTCTCCGAAGTCAGGCTCCTCGGCGTAACGCGCGGCGGAATCGCGCGGGAAGCGCGTGGTGACGATCAGCGAGGCGCCCGCGCGCAGCAGCTTGAGGCCGGCCTGGTAGCCAATCTTCACCCGGCCGCCCGTGAGCAAGGCCACGCGGCCGCGCAGGTCGGCGGTTTCGGTGCGCTTGTGGAAATTGAACTCGGCGCAGGCCGGGCACATCTGGTCATAGAAGTGGTGGATGCGCGTGTACTTTTCCTTGCACACGTAGCAGTGCTGCGGCTCGATGGTCTCGCGCGCGGGGTCGTCGGTGATCTGGTCCACCGGCGCCTTCGCGGGCGGGAAATAGTTCGGCGTCGAGAACACCGGCTTGCTGCGCAGCTCGCGGATGCCGGTGGCGTTGAGCAGGGCGTCGTCGTGCGCGTTCTTCTGCTGCACGCGTTCGCGCCGGGCTTCGCGGCGGCGCTTGCGGTGGTCGAGTGGGTCGGGGTTGTGGAAGCGGTTCACCGCGGCCTTCAGGCGCTTCTGCTCGGCCTCGGGCAGGGCTTCGAAGGCGGCCTTGTCGGCCGCCACGGTTTCCAGCAGTTCGGCGGCGGCGCGCAGGCGCTCCACCAGGGACAGGCCGCCATCGGGCGGAGTCGTGGGGGTGTGGGTCATGGAAAGAGGATGGAAAGCCGGCGCGGCTGCGCCCGAGGGCGCCATTCTCGCAGGAACGGCGCGCCGCCCGGTTGGGGGGGGGGGGGGGGGGGCGGGGGGGGGGGGGGGGGGGGGGGGGGGGGGGGGGGGGGGGCGGGGGGCGGCGCGGGGGGGGGCCGCCCGCGCCGTTGCGGTCTCGGCAGGCGCTGCAGGCGTCGCCGGG
>JAIBEO010000079.1 GCA_019459185.1 Rhizobium sp.
GGGGGGGGGGTGGGGGCGCCGCGCGGCGGCGCGCGCCCCCCCCCCCCCCCCCCCGCGCCGGTACAGCGGGCTTACTCGCCCTTGTTCAGCTGCTCGCGCAGCAGGGCGCCCAGCTTGGTGGTGCCGGAGGACGCGTCGAAGGACTTGTTGACCTCCGCCATCGTCTCCTGCAGCTCGGCCT
Source organism: Rhizobium sp. (assembly GCA_019459185.1). Lineage (GTDB taxonomy): Bacteria > Pseudomonadota > Gammaproteobacteria > Xanthomonadales > Xanthomonadaceae > Arenimonas. The sequence continues at coordinate 182 of JAIBEO010000079.1, forward strand.
CGTCCTTGGCGCGGATCGAGAGCTGCATGGTGCGGCCCTTGCGGTCCATGCCCATGTACTTGGCTTCGACCTTGTCGCCGACCTTCAGGTACTGGGTGGCGTCCTCGACGCGCTCCTTGGCGATGTCGTTGGCACGGATGTAGCCCTCGACGCCGCCCTCGAGCTCGATGGTCGCACCGCGGGCGTCGACTTCCTTGACCACGCCGTTGACGATCGAACCCTTCTGGGTGCCGGCCATGTACTGGCCCACCGGATCCTGCTCGAGCTGCTTGACGCCCAGCGAGATGCGCTCGCGCTCGGGGTCGACGGCCAGCACGACGGCTTCCAGGTTGTCGCCCTTCTTGAAGTTGCGGACGACGTCTTCGCCGGTGGTGTTCCAGGAGATGTCGGACAGGTGCACCAGGCCGTCGATGCCGCCGTCCAGGCCGATGAAGATGCCGAAGTCGGTGATCGACTTGATCTGGCCGGAGACCTTGTCACCCTTCTTGTGCAGGGCCGAGAAGGCCTCCCACGGGTTCGGGGTGCACTGCTTGATGCCCAGCGAGATGCGGCGGCGCTCGCCGTCGACGTCCAGGACCATCACCTCGAGCTCGTCGCCCAGCTGGACGACCTTCGACGGGTTGACGTTCTTGTTGGTCCAGTCCATCTCGGACACGTGCACCAGGCCTTCCACGCCCGGCTCGATCTCGACGAACGCGCCGTAATCGGTGACGTTGGAGACCTTGCCGAACAGGCGGGCGCTGGTCGGGTAACGACGGGCGATGTTGTCCCACGGATCGTCGCCCAGCTGCTTCAGACCCAGCGAGACGCGGTTGCGCTCGCGGTCGAACTTCAGCACGCGCACGTCGAGCTCGTCGCCCACGTTGACGACTTCGGACGGGTGGCGCACGCGCTTCCAGGCCATGTCGGTGATGTGCAGCAGGCCGTCGATGCCGCCCAGGTCCACGAACGCGCCGTAGTCGGTGAGGTTCTTGACCACGCCCTTGATGACGGCGCCTTCCTGCAGGCGCTCCATCAGCTGCTCGCGCTCGACGCTCGACTCGGACTCGACCACCGCGCGGCGGGAGACGACGACGTTGTTGCGCTTGCGGTCGAGCTTGATGATCTTGAACTCGAGTTCCTTGCCCTCGAGGTAACCCGGGTCGCGGACCGGGCGCACGTCGACCAGCGAACCCGGCAGGAACGCGCGGACGTCGCGGATGTCGACGGTGAAGCCGCCCTTGACCTTGCCGGAGATGCGGCCGGTGACGATCTCGCCGGCTTCCATGGAAGCCTCGAGCTCGTCCCACACCATGGCGCGCTTGGCCTTCTCGCGCGACAGCACGGTCTCGCCGAAGCCGTTCTCGAGGTACTCGAGGGCGACCTTGACGGTCTCGCCGACGGCGACTTCGAGCTCGCCGGCTTCGTTACGGAACTGCTCGATGGGGATGATGCCCTCGGACTTCAGGCCGGCATTGATGACGACCACGTCCGAACGCACCTCGACCACGATGCCGGAGACGATGGCGCCCGGCTTGAGCTTGGAGAGGGCGTTCTGGCTCTGCTCGAACAGTTCAGCGAAAGATTCAGTCATTGTTGGATACTCGGTTGGACATACGGGCCGGCGGCTCCGCCGCGACCCACCTGTTGGCGCGGAATGCGCGTGGGAATACCCCGCGCCATCGGGCGCGGGAGCGTTTTCTGCCTGGGAAGTCGCCCCCGTGGGGACGGGATGCGCCGGGGATCAGTCCTGGCGGGGCTGGCGGAGTTTTTCCGGCAGCACCGCCAGCACGCGCTCGATCACCTCGGTGATGGGCGTGCCGGTGGAGTCCACGACCACCGCGTCGTCCGCGGGTTTCAGGGGCGCCACCGCACGACCGGCATCGCGCTCGTCGCGAGCGGCGATTTCGTGCAGCAGACTGTCAAGATTAACCGAAACCCCTTTTTCCTTCAACTGCTTATGGCGTCTTTTGGCCCTTTCCTCGGCGCTCGCCGTCAGGAAGACCTTGTAGGGGGCGTCCGGGAAGATGACGGTTCCCATGTCCCGGCCGTCGGCCACCAGGCCGGGGGCGCGCCGGAACCGGTGCTGCAGGTCCACCAGGGCGGCCCGGACCGGGGGGTGGGCGGCGATGGCCGAGGCCGCGGCGCCGGCGGTTTCCATGCGCAACTGGCGGGTGGCGTCCTTGCCGTTGACGATCACGTGGGGCTCGCCGGCGCCCTGGGTCTCGAACCGGATCTCGGTGCGGGCAGCGCACTGGGCCACCGCCTCGGCGTCGCTCAGGTCCACGCCCTCCCAGGCCGCGGCCAGGCCGACCGCCCGGTACAGGGCGCCGGAGTCGAGGTAATGCCAGCCGAGGCGTTCGGCCACGGCGCGACTGATGGTGCCCTTGCCGGAACCGGAGGGGCCATCGATGGTGAGCACGGGAATGCGGGGCATGGCCGGGATTCTAGAGGATTGGCGGGGCCGCCCGCAGGCCGAAGCCGGCCGAGCGGGCCAAGTCGACGAAATCCGGGAAGGACGTGGCCACGTTGGCGCAGTCGCCGATGCACACCTCGCCAGAGGCGAGCTGGGCGGCGATGGCCAGGCTCATGGCGATGCGGTGGTCGCCGCGGCTGTCGGCCTGCCCTCCGGCCAGGCGGCCGCCGCGGATGTTGGCGCCGTCGGGGGTTTCACTGATGTCGGCACCCAGGGCGCGCAGGGCCGAGGCCATAACCGCGATGCGGTCCGATTCCTTCACCCGAAGCTCGGCGGCGCCGCTGACCCGGGTTTCGCCCTCGGCCAGGGCGGCGGCCACGAACAGGGCCGGAAACTCGTCGATCATGTCCGGCACCAGGGCCTCGGGCACGGCGATGCCGCGCAGGCGGGCGTGCCGGACCCGCAGGTCGGCCACCGGCTCGCCTCCCTGCTCGCCGGCGCCGGATTCGCTGATGTCGGCGCCCATCAGCCGCAGCGCGGCCAGCAGGCCGGTGCGGCGCGGGTTCATGCCAACCCGGCGCAGCAGCAGGTCGGAGCCCGGCACCAGCGAAGCGGCAACCAGGAAAAACGCGGCCGAGGAGAAATCCGCCGGCACCTGCACGTCGGTGGCGCGCAGGCGGTGGCCGCCTTCCAGGCGGGCCAGTCCGGGCGAACAACGCACCGGCCAACCGAAGGCCGAGAGCATGCGTTCGGTGTAGTCGCGGGTGGGGTGCGGTTCGCGCACCACGGTTTCGCCACGCGCGTACAGGCCCGCCAGCAGCACGGCGGATTTCACCTGCGCGCTGGCCACGGGGAGTTCATAATCAATGGCTTGCAAGCCATTATTCGCGTGGATTCTAAGAGGTGGCAGCCCGCCCTTGCCCGCGTCAATGCGGGCACCCATGCGCCGCAGCGGTTCGATCACGCGACCCATCGGCCGGCGCGAAAGCGAGGCATCGCCAACCAGCTCGCTGTCGAAGGCCTGGCCCGCCAGCAGCCCGGCCAGCAGGCGCATGCCGGTGCCGGCGTTGCCGCAGTCGAGCGGCCCGGTGGCGGCGCGCAGGCCGTGCAGGCCGACGCCGTGGATCCGGCGCCGGCTCGGGCTGGGCGCTTCGATGCGCACGCCCAGCTGGCCGAAGATGGCGGCGGTGGCGCGGGTGTCCTCGCCTTCAAGGAAGCCTTCGACCGACGATTCACCCTCGGCGATCGCCGCCAGCATGACCGCGCGGTGCGAAACCGACTTGTCGCCCGGCACGGTGATTTCGCCCGTGAGCGGGCCGCCCTGCCCGGCCACCCAGTCGAGCGGCGCGGCGCTCACGCCAGCACCTCGTCGAGCGCCTGCAGCAGGCGGCGGTTTTCCTCGCGCGTGCCCACAGTGAGGCGCAGGCAGGTAGGCAGGCCGTAGCCCGCCATGGGCCGCGGCACCACGCCGCGCGCGACCAGGCCGGCTTCGACCGGCACGGCATCGCGCCCGAAGTCCACCAGCAGGAAATTGGTTTGCGAAGGCGACACGGCGAGGTCGCGCGCCAGCAGCGCGTCGGCCAGGGCCTCGCGTTCGGCGGCGATGGCGCGGCGCACCTGCCCGACGTGGGCGGTGTCGGCCAGCGCCGCCTCGCAGGCCGCCAGCGCCGGGCCGTTGACGTTGAAGGACTCGCGCAGCCGCTCCATCACCGCCACCAGCCCCGAGGCCGCCAGCAGGTAGCCGGCGCGCAGCCCGGCCAGGCCGTGCGCCTTCGAAAAGGTGCGCGTGACCACCAGGTTCGGGAACCGCGGCAGCAGCCGCACCGCGGAGGGCAGAGCCGGGTCGGTGACGTATTCGAGGTAGGCCTCGTCCACCACCACCAGCGCCGTGCGCGGCACCCGGGCCAGGAAGGCATCGAAGGCCGCGCCGGTGAACCAGGTGCCGGTGGGGTTGTTCGGGTTGGCCAGGTAGACCAGCCGCGTTTGCGGCGTGATGGCGGCGGCCAGGGCCTCGAGGTCGTGGCCGCGGGCCATGGCGTGCCCGGCCGGTAGCGCTTCGGCTAGCACCAGGCGCGCACCCGCCGCCTGCGCAGCCAACGCGTACACGGCGAAACCGTAACGCGAGGCCACCACGTCCAGGCCAGGGCCGGCGAAGGCCTGGGCCAGCATCATCAGCAGCTCGTGCGAGCCGTTGCCCAGCAGCACGCGCGCCGGCTCAAGGCCATGGTGGGCCGCGATGGCGCGCTTGAGGTCGCCGCCCAGCGGGTCCGGGTAGCGGTGCACGTCGGCCAACGCGGCGGCCGCGGCGGCACGCGCCGCGGGGCTGGGGCCGAGGCTGTTTTCATTCGAGCCCAGCTCGACCAGACCGGCGTGCGCCCGGCGCAGGGCCACCAGGTCGAGCCCCGGGTCGTAGGCCCGCAGGCGCTGCAGGCCCGGCTGGGCCAGGGCGGCGAAGGCGGCCTCGTCCATGCTCAGAGCAGCGCCACCGGGTAGGACCCGAGGACCTTGATGTCGGTGGCGTACTCGCCCAGTTCGGCCAGGGCGTCGGCGACGGGGCCGTCCTGCACGTGGCCACCAACGTCGATGAAGAAGGCGTACTGCCAGCGCCCGGTGTGCGCCGGCCGCGATTCGATGCGGTTCATGCTGACGCCGTGGCGCGCGAACGGGCTGAGCACGTTGTAGAGCGCGCCGGGCTGGTCGCGCACGTACACCAGCAGCGAACTGCGGTCGTGGCCGCTGGGCGGGAACAGTTCGCGCCCGAGCACGAGGAAGCGCGTGGTGTTGTCCGGGCGGTCCTCGATGGGTCCGGCGATGGACTTGAGGCCGTACACATGGCCCGCGTTTTCGCCGGCGATGGCGGCCGAATCGTCGGCATTGCGTGCCCGGCGGGCCGCCTCGGCATTGCTCGACACCGCGATCTTCTCGGCCCGGGGCAGGTGCTGGCGCAGCCAGGCCTTGGACTGGGCCAGGGACATGGGATGCGAATACACCCGCTCGATGTCCTCGAGCCGGCCGGTGCGCGACATCAGGTACTGGTGCACCGCCAGTTCGACCTCGCCGCAGATCTTCAGCGACGAGGTCAGGAACATGTCCAGCGTGGACTGGATGGTGCCCTGCCCCGAGTTTTCCACCGGCACCACGCCGAAATCGGCATGCCCGGCCTCGACCTCCTGGAACACCTCCTCGATGCTGCCCAGCGGCAGGCCCTTGGCCGAATGGCCGAAGTGCTTGTGCAGCGCCTGCTGCGAGAAGGTGCCCTCGGGCCCGAGGTAGCCGACCTTGAGCGGCTCCTGTTGGGCCAGGCAGGCCGACATGATTTCCCGGAACAGCCGCAGCAGCACTTCGTCGCTGAGCGGGCCGTCGTTGCGGTCGAGCACCTGCCGCAGCACCTGCGCCTCACGCTCGGGGCGGTAGTAGTCCACCGCCGCCTTGAGCGGGCCCTTGGCCTTGCCGACCTGGTGCGCCCAGCGGGCGCGCTCGGCGATCAGCGCCTGGATCTGGCGGTCGATGTCGTCGATGCGCTCGCGCACCTCCGACAGCACCGGCGGCGTCTTGGGGGCGGCCGACTCGCGCGACTTGCCCGGCGGTGTCTTGCGGCTTGGCATGGCTCAGCCGTGGCGCCGAGCGAAGTCGGCCATGAAGTCCACCAGCGCCTGCACGCCCGCCTCCGGCATGGCGTTGTAGATCGAGGCACGGATGCCGCCGACCGCACGGTGGCCCTTCAGGCCCAGCAGGCCCGCGGCCTCGGCTTCCTTCAGGAAGGCCTTTTCACGGGCTTCGTCGGGCAGGAAGAACGGCACGTTCATCCACGAGCGCGCCGACGGCTGCACCGTGTTGCGGTAGAAACCCCCGGAACCGTCGATGGCCGAATACAGCCGCGCCGCCTTGCGGCCGTTGCGCTCGCCCATCGCGGCCGCGCCGCCCTGCGCCTTCACCCACTGCAGCACCAGGCCCAGCACGTACCAGGCGAAGGTGGGCGGGGTGTTGAACATGGAGTCGTTCTTGGCCTGGTTGAGCAGCTCGAAGATCGGCGGCAGCTCGCGGCCGTGCTTGCCCAGCAGGTCCTTGCGGACGATGGCGATGGCCAGGCCCGAGGGGCCGAGGTTCTTCTGCGCGCCGCCGTAGAGCACGCCGAAGCGCGACACGTCCATCGGCCGCGACAGGAAGTTCGAGGACACGTCGGCCACCAGCGGCACGCCGCCGGCGTCGGGGATGTCGTGGAATTCGACGCCGTGGATGGTTTCGTTCGGGGTGTAGTGCAGGAACGCGGCGTTCGGGTCCAGCTGCCAGCCGGCGCGGGCGGGGATGCCGGTGTACCCGCCCTCCTTCGCGCTGGCGGCCACGCGGGCCTTGAGCGAGGGCTTCATGTTCTCCAGCGCCTTCTCGCCCCAGTGGCCGGTCAGCACGAAGTCGGCGCCCTGCCCCGGGCCGGCCAGGTTCAGCGCAAGCAGCGCCGACACCGTCGTGGCGCCGCCCTGCAGGAACAGCACGTGGTAGTCGTCCGGGATGGCCATGAGTTCGCGCAGGTCGCGCTCGGCGGCGGCGGCGCAGTCGATGAAGGCCTTGCCACGGTGGCTGACCTCCATGACCGAGGCGCGCTCGCCCTGCCACTCGAGCAGTTCGGCCTGGACCTGGCGAAGCACGGGTTCGGGCAGCGCGGCTGGACCGGCGCTGAAGTTGAAGGCGCGTGACATGGGGAAACCTCGCGGAAATTGATTGGCAAACTAGCACGGCGTCGCCGCGCCTCGGAAGACGACTCAACCGACGATGCGCGCGGTCCCGGAGAGCAATTGCTCGAACTCGTCGGCCGGCAGCGCCGGCGAGAACAGATACCCCTGCCCGTACTGGCATCCGATGGCCCGCAGGCGCTCGCGCTGGGCCGGGGTTTCGATGCCCTCGGCGGTCAGGGCCAGGCCCAGTTCGTCGGCGAAGCTGGTGATGGTGCGCACGATGGCGCGGTGGCGCGGGTTGGTTTCGATGTCGCGGATGAACACCTGGTCCATCTTCAGCGCGTCGAAGGGCGAGGCCGCGAACGATTCCAGCGACGAATAGCCGGTACCGAAGTCGTCCACCACCAGGCCCACGCCGAGGGCCTTGAGCGACAGCAGCCGCTGCTCGGCCTGGCCGCGGCCGGCGCGGAAGGCGGTTTCGGTCACTTCCAGGCGCAGCCGGTCGGGCGGGATGCGGTGCGACTGCAGAAGGGTGAAGACTTCCTCGACGATGCCGGGGGACACCATCTGCCGCTCGTCCACGTTGACGTTCATCGACAGCGCGGCGAAATCGGGCACCCGCTCGCGCCACTGGCCAAGCTGGCGGCAGGCCTCGCGCAGCACCCAGGTATCGAGGTCGACGATCAGGCCGGTTTCCTCGGCCAGCGGCAGGAAGTCGGCCGGCGCCAGCAGGCCGCGGCGCGGGTGCCACCAGCGCACCAGCGCCTCGGCGCCGACCAGTCGCCCGGTCGCGAGCTCCACGATCGGCTGGTAGTGCAGCCGGAACTCGGCGCGTTCGAAGGCCAGCCGGAAGTCGGTCTCCAGCTGCAGGCGGCTAAGCGCCTCCTGGTGCATGCCCTCGTCGAACACCACGAAGCCGGACTTGCCGCCCGCCTTGGCCCGGTACATGGCGGTGTCGGCGTCGCGCAGCACCTGGTCGGGCGATTCGTAATCGCGCCGGCCAACCACGATGCCGACGCTGGCCGAGGAAAACACCTGCTGCCCGCCCACGTCGAACGGCTGCTCGAACAGGCCGATGACGGCGCGGGCGATGGCCATGGCGCGGTCGCGGTCGCAGCGGCCGTCGGGCAGCAGGGTGAATTCGTCGCCGCCGTAGCGGGCGATCAGCACGTCCCTGAGCAGCGAGTCCTCCAGCCGCCGGGCGATCTGCACCAGCAGGCGGTCGCCGGCGCCGTGGCCCAGGCTGTCGTTGACCCACTTGAAGCCGTCCAGGTCCAGGAACAGCACGGCGTAGGACGGGTCGCCGGCGCGGCTGGCCTCCAGCATCGCCCCCGCCAGCCGCTGGTTGAACAGCATGCGGTTGGGCAGGCCGGTGAGCGGGTCGTGGGTGGCGTGGTAACGCAGGCGCTCCTCGGCCTCCCGCTGGCGGGTGACGTCGAGCACGGTGCCGGTGAGGTGCTCCACGCCGTCCAGCATCACCGGGCCGATGCTCACCTTCACGTGCACGCGGCGGCCCTCGCGGTGCAGCAGCACCGAATCGAAGTCGGGCGCCACCGGACGGCCGGCACGGCGGTCCTGGTCGCGCCGCTCGGACTGGCCGATGGCGTCGGGCGCCATGATCTCGCGGTAGTCGCGCCCCGCCAGCTCGGCCTCGCGGTAGCCCAGCATCTGGGCGAAGGCCTGGTTGGCGTAGGTGTAGCGGTCGCCGGCCATGATGAATACGCCCACCTGGCTGTGTTCGACCAGGGTGCGGTACTTGCTCTCCGAGCGCAGCAGCGCCAGCTGCATCTCGTGACGCTGGTCCACGTCCAGCACCGAGCCGGTGAAGTGCAGCGGCCGCCCGGCCTCGTCGCGCACCACCAGCACGCTGGCGCTGACCCACCTGGTCCGCCCGTTGCGGCAGCGCACGCGGGTTTCGTAGTTGCTGAAGGCGCCGTCACGCAGGGCCGCGGCCACCAGGTGCTGGCGCTCGGCCGGGTCCACGTAGACCTCGAGCATGTCGCCCACTGCGGCTTTCATCTGCTCGACGCTGTCGTAACCCAGGATGGCCGCCAGCACCGGGTTGACCTCCATGATCCGGCCGTCGAGCCCGGTCCGGAACAGACCCGCCGGCGAATGCTCGAACAGCTCGCGGTAGCGCTGCTCGGCCTCGGCGACCGCACGCTGGCGGGCACGGTCCTCGGTGACGTCGCGCAGCGTGCCGGTGGAGGCGATGTCGCCCTGGTACTCGACCGCGTCGGCGCGAACTTCGCACAGGATCAGGCCGCCATCCTTGCGCCGCAGCCGGATTTCGTAGACCTGCGGCTCGCGCGAACCGGCCTCGCGCTCGGCGCGCCGGGCGGCCTGGGCGTCCAGGTCGGCCGGATCGACCAGCGACAGGTATTGCATGCCGATGAGCTCGCCCACCGGGTAGCCCAGGATGCGGCCCATGGCCTCGTTGGCGAACAGCACGCGTCCCCGCTGGATCAGGAACACACCTTCGCGGCTGGTTTCCACCAGCACCTGGTACAGCGCCTGCGACTGCCGCAGCGCCTGCTCGGCCTCGACCTGGGCGGTGATGTCGACCAGCGAGCCTTCGAAGAACAGCATCTGCCCGGCTTCGCCGCGGATGGCGCGGCTGTTTTCGCTCACCCAGATCACCGCGCCGTCGCGCCGCCGCACCTGGGCGCGCTCGCGCTCGAGGCGCTCGCCGGCCAGCAGGCGCGTTTGCACCCGGGCGCCGTGGGCCGGGTCGACGTAGATCGAGGCCGCGTCGCGCCCCCGCTCGGCCAGCAGCCCGGCCGGCGTGGCGAAGCCGAGGATGCGCGCCATCGCCGGGTTCACATCCAGGAAACCGCCGCCCGGCAGGCTGCGGTAGATGCCCTCGGACGCGGCCAGGTAGAGCGAGCGGTAAAAACCATCGGGAACCACCGCCTCGGCCGGCGCCGGCGCGGCGTCTTCCGGCTCGAGGTGCACCAGGCAGAACACCACGGTTTCGCCCGCGTCGCTGGCGAATTCCACGCTCAGGTGGCCCGGGCGCAGCCGGCCGTCGGCACAGGCCAGGGTCATCGGCAGCGCGACCGCACGCTGCTCGGCGCGCAGCACGCTCCAGACGCGGGCGCGGAAGGCGGGGTCCGGCCACAGGCCGATTTCGATCGGCAGCCGGCCTATCACCTGGTCGCGACGGTAGCCGGTGCTACGCTCGAACGCGGCGTTGACGCCCAGGAAGACGCCATCGCTGCCGCGCATCACCGCCACCACGCTGGTGGATGATTCGAACGCCTCGGCCAGGCGCATCCTTTTTCCCCCTGGGGCCCTCCTTGGGGAGTATAGCCACGCCATTCGCCCCTGGACCGGGGCCCGGAGCCCGCCATGCGCCGATTCGACTACCCCGCCCCGCCCCCCTCGGAAATCACCCCGGAGTCCGTCTACCGGTCCCGGCGCCAGTTGCTCGGCCTGGGCCTGGCCAGCCCCCTGCTCGCGCTGGCGGGCTGCGCGGGCGCAGAGGACGCGGCGCCCCCGCCGGCCGCCGCCGCGGCCACCGACAGCCCCGACGGCTTCCGCACCAGCGAAGCGCCGACGCGCTTGGAAGACGTGACCAGTTACAACAACTTCTACGAATTCGGCACCGGCAAGGCCGACCCGGCCCGCAACGCCCACGCGCTCAAGCCTTCGCCCTGGGCCGTGGTGGTGGGCGGCGAAGCCGGGCTCACCGGGACCTTCGGGCTCGAGGACTTCCTGCGGCCGCACGCGATGCAGGACCGCATCTACCGGCTGCGCTGCGTCGAGGGCTGGTCGATGGTGGTGCCCTGGCAGGGCGTGCCGCTGGGCGAGCTGCTCAAGCGCTTCAAGCCGACGTCGCGCGCGAAGTACGTGGCCTTCACCACGCTGGCCGACCCCGTGCAGATGCCCGGCATCCGCTTCCCGGCGCTGGACTGGCCGTACCGCGAGGGCCTGCGGATGGACGAAGCCATGAACCCGCTCGCGCTGCTGGCCACCGGCCTCTACGGCAAGCCGCTGCCGAACCAGAACGGCGCCCCGCTGCGACTTGTCGTGCCGTGGAAGTACGGCTTCAAGAGCATCAAGTCGATCGTGCGCATCGACTTCACCGAACAGATGCCCGCCACCAGCTGGAACCTGGCCCAGCCCTCCGAATACGGCTTCTATTCGAACGTGAATCCCGACGTGGACCACCCGCGCTGGAGCCAGCGCAGCGAGCGCCGGATTGCCGGCGAGGGCAACCGGGTCTTCGCCGACCGCATCGCCACCCTGCCCTTCAACGGCTACGGCGAACAGGTGGCGGCGATGTATTCGGGCATGGACCTGCGCAAGTGGTTCTAGCGGCCCGTCGCACCGACTGGCGCTGGGTCGGGCTGAAGGCGCTGGCGCACGCGCTGGCGCTGTGGCCGCTGGCGTGGCTGGTACGGGCGGTGGTCGGAGACGGCCTGGGCGCCGACCCGGTCGCCGCCATCACCCACTTCACCGGCGACTGGGCCCTGCGCCTGCTGCTGCTGGGCCTGGCGCTGACGCCGCTGCGGCGACTGCTGGGCCAGGCCTGGCTGCTGCGGTTCCGGCGGCTGGTGGGGCTGTATGCGTTCTTCTACGCCTGCCTGCACCTGGCCACCTACCTGGTACTCGACCTGGGCGGCTTCTGGGCGCAGGTTTTCCAGGACATCGCCAAGCGGCCCTACATCACGGTCGGCTTCACCGCCTGGCTGCTGCTGGTGCCGCTGGCGCTCACCTCGACGCGCGGCTGGATGCGCCGGCTGGGCCGGCGCTGGGGACAGTTGCACCGCGCGGTATACCTGGCCGGCGCGCTGGCCGTGCTGCATTTCCTGTGGCTGGTGAAGTCGGACCTGCGCGAGCCGGCGATCTACGCCGCTGTCCTGGCGGTGCTGCTCGGGCTGCGACTGTGGTGGCGGCTGCGCCGCCCGGCGCCTCAGGGCGCGTAGACCAGCAGCGCGGTCATGGCCGCCGCCAGCACCGTGGCGGCGGCGATCAGCCACCACAGCGCGCCCGGATCGCGGGCCGGCGGAACCGGCGCCGTCGGCTCGGGGCCGGGAGTCGGATCGCGGGCGATGGGCACGTTCACCGCGGCCAGGGTCTGGGTGTGCGTGGTGGCGGCAGGCTTGCCCGCGCCGGAATGGCCGCGCAGCGGCAGGCCCGGGGCCTCGAGCACGAAACGGTGCTGTTCCACCACCAGTTGGTCGCCCGGCGACAGCACGGCGTCGCGCACCGGCACGCCGTTCACCAGGCTCGATTCGCCGCCGTTGCCGACGGCGCGCAGCACCACGCGGTCGCCGTGCAGTTCGACCACGGCATGGCGGTCGGCGATGGCCGGGTCGTCGAGGCGGATGTCGGCCGAAGGCGCGCGCCCCAGCGTGCGCGGTTCGGTGAGCGTGTAGCTGCGACCGAAATGCTGGCCGCTCAGGCCGCGCAGCACGACGCGGGCGGCGGCCACGCGCTGGGCTTCGTTCATGGCGGCCGGGGCCGAAGCGGGTATGCGGCGCTCGATGGCGGGCTCGTCGTCGGCCCGCACCACCACCCGCAGCTTGTCCAGGCAGACCAGGTCGCCCGGCCGCAGCTGGGCCAGGCGTTGCACCGGCCGCGCATTGAGGTGCACGCCGGGCGCGCCGCCCGGCACGCGCAGCCACAGGCCGCGGCGGTCGCTGGTGAAACTGGCGTGGTGCGCGGCCAGGCCGCTGCCCGGCAGGCTCACCCGCAGGCCGGCGCGGCTGCCCACGGCGACTTCGCCCTGCAGGGGCACGTTCGGGTGTTCGCCGTTGGGAAACGTCAGTTGCATCCGGGATCCTCCGCCGGCGAATCTAGCATGGCTGCCATCGCGCGCACCCTTGGTGGATACGGCAAAGCCAAGCAGAATAGGCCGTCCAGGAGGACCCCATGTCCCACATCGACATCCGCCGCAAGCACACCCGCAGCATCAAGGACGCCCGCGCCGCCATCGAACGCGTCGCCGAGCACCTCGCCGAGAAGTTCGACGTCGAATACGGCTGGGACGGCAACACCATGGAATTCTCGCGCGGCGGCGTCGACGGCCACATCGCGTTGTCGGCCAAGGAAGTGCACGTGACGGCGCAGCTCGGCTTCCTGCTGGGCGCGATCAAGGGCCCGATCGAGCGCGAGATCCACCAGTACCTCGACCGCGAGTTCGGCTAGGCCCCTCGGCGAACGGGTCGGGTTCGCCGGCGAACAGCCGGCGCGACACTTCGCGCTCACGGCGGCCGATCGCCTCCAGGAATTCGCCCGCGCCGCCCAGCGCGTCGAAGGCGGAAAAGCCACGCTCCAGGAAGCCCTGCAGTTCCGACAGGCCAGCCGCCTTCGCCGGCAGCCGCGAGGCGCGCAGCAGTTTGTACACGCCGTGTTTGCGCACCGCCGCGTCCAGGGTCCAGCCCACGCCCAGGATCAGGTCGATCTGGTGCCGGCGCAACCGCGGGCAGCCGGTGGCGCGGTAGGCCACGGCATAGTCCTCCACCGTGATCGGCGCCTGCGGCCGGGGGCGCGCCGCCAGCGCTCCGGCCAGGCGCAGGTCGAAGGCATGGCTCAGCACCGCCAGCTCGATCGCGTCCGTCGCCGCCACCAGCAGCGTGTCCGGCAGCAGTCGCGCCATCATCGGCAGGATGCGCGCCACGTCGCGGTCGCGGGCGGAAAAGTCGCGCTCGCCGTAGAGGTCGGTGAGGAAGAATTCGGCGGCCGGGCGCATGCGCGGGCTGGCCAGGAAGTCGCGGAAGCCGTCGGCCAGCCGCTTCGCCTGCCAGGCGCGCAGCAACGGCAGCGTGGCCAGCCGGTTGCGCGGCTCGCGCACCGGGTCGTTCACCGCCTGCTGCCAGGCCAGGCGCTGGCCCAGGCGGTGGCGCTGCAGGGCGTGGCTCATGGCCGCGGCACCGGGAACGTCGTGGTCACGGAAGCGTCGGAAAGGTTCACACTTGGGGAATGGCCGGAGCGGCTACAATCGCCGCAGTTTCGCAGGAGTTGCCCCTAGCATGCTTGTTCTGCAGCCCGCCCGGAAGCGCCAACCGCCCAGCCAGGGCCGCATCGGCCTGGCCATCGCCGGCGGCGGGCCGATCGGCGGCATGTATGAACTGGGGGCGCTGCGCGCGCTGGACGTGGCCCTCGAGGGCCTGGACCTGACCCGGCTGGAGGTCTACGTGGGCGTCAGCTCCGGCGCCTTCCTCGCCGCCGGCCTGGCCAACCGGCTCGACACGGCCGAGATGTGCCGCATCTTCATCACCGGCGACAGCGACCAGGTGAAGTTCCAGCCGCAGATGTTCCTGCGCCCGGCCTTCATGGAATACGTGCGCCGCGCCGCCGCCGTGCCACGCCTGGCCTTCGACTGGTGGAAGGACCTGCTGACCGACCCCACCGGCTCGCACCTGAGCGAACTGGCCGGGCGCTTCGGCGGCGTCATTCCCACGGGCCTGTTCGACAACCGCGGCATCGAACGCTTCCTGCGCCAGGTGTTCACCATCCGCGGCCGCAGCAACGACTTCCGCGAACTGGCCGCCAAGCTCTACGTCGTGGCGGTGGACCTCGACAGCGGCGAGGCCGTGCGCTTCGGAAGCAAGGGCTGGGACGACGTGCCCATCTCGCTCGCCGTGCAGGCCAGCTCCGCCCTGCCCGGGCTGTACCCGCCGGTGGACGTGCGCGGACATCATTTCGTCGACGGCGCGCTGCGCCGGACCATGCACGCCTCGGTGGTGCTCGACCACGGCATCGACCTGATGCTGGGCGTGAACCCGTTCGTGCCCTTCAACGCCAAGACCGCCGGGCGCCCGCCGGAGGGCATGGCCAAGCTGTCCGAGGGCGGCCTGCCGGTGGTGCTGTCGCAGACCTTCCGCACCCTGCTGCAGTCGCGCATGCGCGTGGGCCTGGAGAAATACGCCGAACGCTACCCCGACGTGGACCAGGTGGTGTTCGAACCCAACGAGGACGACGGCGAGATGTTCTTCACCAACGTCTTCAGCTATTCCTCGCGCCAGCGAGTCTGCGAGCACGCCTTCGGCTCCACCCTCAACGACCTGCGTCGGCGCCGCGCCGAGCTGGCGCCGGTGCTGGCCAGGCACGGGCTGCGGCTGCGCGACGAGGTGCTGGACAACCCCGCCGCCTCGATCATGGACGGCCTGGGCCTGGCCCCGGCGCCGACCGAAACCACCGCCCGTTTGCGCCGCGCGCTCGACGACGTCGAGGTGCTGGTGCGCACCCGCCGACCGAACCGCCGGCGCGCCGCCACGCCTCGCCCGCGCTGAGCAAAACCGCCGCGCAATGGTGTGAAAACTCTAGACACGGCGCGCAGATTGGCGCCACTCGGGCACCTTCGCCCGCCCCAGACACCCGGAGTCGAGACACCATGGCCAAGCTGAAGAAGACCGTCCGCGCCAAGGCCGCCGGCGCCAAGCGCCCGAAGTCCGCCAAGCCCGCCGACCTGCAGGCCAAGGCCGAGCAGATGTCGCGCTCGATCGTCGGCTCCGCGCAGCAGATCTGGATGGCCGGCATGGGCGCCTTCCACCGCGCCCAGGGCGAGGGTTCGAAGATGTTCGAGGCCCTGGTCAAGGAAGGCATGAGCATCGAGCAGACCACCCGCAAGCTGGCCACCGGCAAGGTCGACGCCGTGCGCGACGCCGTCGAGGACCGCGTGGGCGTGGTGCGCGAGCGCGCCGTCGACACCTGGGACCGCCTCGAGAACGTGTTCGAGACCCGCGTGCAGCGCGCCCTCAACCGCCTGGGCGTGCCGGGCCGCGAAGACCTGGCCGAGCTCAGCAAGCGCGTCAATGAACTCAACGCCGAGCTGCGCAAGCTATCCAAGCCCGCCGCGGCGCGCCCCACCAAGGCCAAGGCCGCGACCAAGCCGGCCCGCAAGCCGGCGGCCAAGAAGCCCGCCGCCAGGAAGCCGGCCGCGCGCAAGCCGGCCAAGCCGCGCAAGGCCGCGCTGCCCAAGGCGCCCAAGCCGGTGGCGCCGCAGGGCGAGTGAACCCTTTCTTGTCCGCCAGCCGCTGACGGAACCCGTTCGCTCCCTCCCCTTGCGGCTTCCTGCTGGCGGACATCTTCTGCAGGCACAGGGCCCGGCCATCGCCGGGCCCTTTGTTTTTCGGGCCTTTGACGCCGCCTTTCCGCGTTATCCTCTGGCACCCCCAGTCGCCTCCGCGCGGAGTTCCCGGATGTTCGGTTCCAGCCCCCTGATCGCCGCCGTCGTCGCCACCGTGGCCGCCCTGCTCGCCAGCAGCTGGTGGTTCGGCGTGCATCGCCGCCGCATGGCGGAAACGCGAGCCGGCGTGCAGGCCCTGGCTGGTATGAAGTGGCGCGAATGCGCCGGCCTGGTGCTGCAGGCCATGGCCGAAAAGGGCTACGCGGAGCTGCCGTCCAGCCGCCAGCCCGGCGACGGCGGCGCCGAGTTCCTGCTGGTGAAGAACGACGAGCGCTGCCTGCTCGGCTACAAGCACGGCACCGCCTACCGCCTGGGCGAGGCCAACGTGCGCGATTTCGCCAACGCCGTGCAGCTGCAGGGCGCCGGCAGCGGCATCCTGGTGACGCTGGGCAGCGCCGAGGGTTTCGCCCGCGACCTGGCCCGCCGCTACGGCGTGGACCTGATGGATGGCCGCAGCTTGTGGCCGCAGGTCGAACCCTTCGCGCCACCGGCCATGGTCGCTTCCATCCGTGACCAGGCCGCGCGCGAGATCCGCAAGGGCCAGCGCATCGGCATGGCCGGCAGCGTGCTGCTGGGACTGCTGGTGTTCGCGGGCAGCTACCTGGCGTCGCGACCTGCCGCGGTTGAGCCGGCGCCGTCCGCCATGGCCGAACCAGCAGCCGCCCCCACGCCCGCCGCCGCCGACGAGGCTGGCACCGACGCCGTGCCCGCCGCACCGACGGCGCCCGCCGGGACCGCACCGCGTTTCGCCGACGAAGCCTCCCAGCAGGCCGACGCGGCCCTGCGCGAGCTCGAGGAAGTGGCCAAGCTCACCGAACAGGAACGCATGCAGCGCCGCCTGGCCGCCGCCAGCGAAGTTTCGGAGCTCGCGCAGGCCGAAAACGCCATCTGGTCCACCCAGTCGACCCTGGTGATCCGCATGGCCGACGCCGACGGCATCGACACCGGCCTGGTCAACGACGCCTGTGCCATCCTCGTCAAGTACGAGGAGCTGCGCTACACCCGCCTGCAGCTCGAGCCGCCCGGCGACTCCACCGCACCCGTGCGGTGGAGGCAGTGCCAGTAAGCCTTACCAGTGCACGCCGCGCATCAGCGCGGCGAACGCCACCTGCTCGTTGGTCGGCTTCTCGTCCTTGAGCGCCTTGCGGTCGCCCTTGGCGGCGGCCGAGTCCGGGAACATCTCGAACGCGGTGTTCATGATCACCTCGTAGGCCTTCGGCACCAGCGCGTTGAGCGTGGCGGCGAAGATGCCCATGCGGGTGGCGACGCGGCTGGGCCGCTCGATGATGGCCTTGACCACCAGGTCGGCGGCTTCCTCGGGCGTGAGCGTGGGCACCGAGTCGTACATCTTGGTCGGGGCGATCATCGGCGTCTTCACCAGCGGCATGTTGACGGTGGTGAAGGCGATGTTCTTGCCGCTGAACTCGGCCTGGGCGCAGCGGCTGAAGGCGTCGAGCGCGGCCTTCGAGGCCACGTAGGCCGAGAATCGCGGCGAGCTCGCCAGCACGCCGATCGAGCTGATGTTGACGATGTGGCCGCGGCGGCGGTGGGTCATGGCCGGCAGGAAGCCCATGATCAGTCGCAGGCAGCCGAAGTAGTTCAGCTGCATCGTGCGCTCGTAGTCGTGGAAACGGTCGTAGCTGAGTTCGACCGAGCGGCGGATCGAGCGGCCGGCGTTGTTGACCAGGATGTCCACCGCCTTGTGCTCGGCCAGCACCGTGGCCACCAGCTGGTCGCAGCTGGCCATGTCGGTGAGGTCGCAGGTGTAGGCCCAGCACTTGCCACCGGAGGCGATGATTTCGTCGCGGGTCTTGAACAGCTCTTCCTCGCCGCGGGCGACGATGATCACCTTGGCGCCGGCCTCGGCCACCTTGATCGCGCTGGCCTTGCCGATGCCCGAGGAGCCGCCGGTGATCAGCACCACCTTGCCCGCCACGTGACCGCGCAGGGTGCGGTCGACGAACAGGTCGGGGTCGAGGTGGCGCTCCCAGTAGTCCCAGATGCGCCAGGCGTAGCTGTCGAGCGCCGGCACGGAGATCTTGCTGCCCTTGAGCGCACGTTCGACCACGCGGGTGTCGAAGCGCGTCGGGTAGGTGATGAAGGCCAGCGTGGCAGGCGGCAGTTTCAGGTCGCGCAGCATCATGCTGGTGAATCGCTTGACCGGCGGCAGGTTGGTGACCGCGCTGCGCACCGCGCCCGGCACCACGGCCAGCATGCGGGCGTCCAGGCGCATGGTCATCTCGGGCGCGTGGGCGGCGCGGCAGAAGGTGTTCATCAGCTCGCCGAAGCGCATCGGCTCCGGGTCCACCAGGTGGAAACACTGGCCGTCCAGGCCCTTCTTGTGGGCGATGTGGTCCATGGCGTCGGCGACGAAATCCACCGGCACCACGTTGATGCGGCCACCCTCGATGCCCAGCGTCGGCACCCACTGCGGCAGCGCCTGGCGCATCTTCTTGATGAGCGTGAACAGGTAGTAGGGGCCGTCGATCTTGTCCATCTCGCCGGTCTTGGAATGGCCGATGACCATGGACGGGCGGTAGATGCGGAACGGCACCTTGCACTCCTTGCGCACGATGCCCTCGGACTCGTGCTTGGTGCGCAGGTAGGGGTCCTTCAGGCCCTCGGCCTCCTCGAACATGTCCTCGCGAAACACGCCCGGGTACAGGCCGGCCGCGGCGATGGAACTGGTGTGGTGGAAGCAGCCGGCCTTGAGCGCCGCGGCCAGCTCGACCGCGTTGCGGGTGCCGTCGATGTTGGCCACCTGCTGCGAGGCCGCGTCGGCCGAAAGGTCGTAGATGGCGGCCAGGTGGAAGAAGTGCTGCACCTTGCCCTGCAGCGCCTTTATCTTCGCCGGCGCCAGGCCCAGCTTCGGCTTGGACAGGTCGCCGGTGACCACGACGATGCGCTTGCGGTCCCAGCCCATGGAGGTGGCGATGGCATCGAGCTTCTTTTCCGAGCCCTTGCGTACCAGCACGTGCACGGTGCCCCTGCGCTTGAGCAGGTTGCTGACCAGGAAACGCCCGATGAAACCCGTGGCGCCGGTGACGAAATATGCCATGACAACTCCCCTGCCCTTGGATGAGCGCCGGCCTGGGCGGCCGGGCGAATGCGACTAACTTGCCAGAGCGCCCGTGCGCCGGCAAACATCGCGTTGACCGTCCCCGGGGGGCGTGATATCACCTCGGGTTCAACCGTGGGGAAACACCAGATGGCCGACCTGAAAGCCGAGTTCCAGAAAGCCGCCCAGGACGTGATGAGCCTGCCGGACCGGCCGGACAACGACACCATGCTCCGCCTCTATGCCCTCTACAAACAGGGCTCCGAGGGCGACGTCAGCGGTCCCAAGCCGGGCTTCTTCGACTTCGTCGGCACCGCCAAGTACGAGGCCTGGGAAAAACTGGCCGGCACCAAGCCCGAGGATGCGATGAAGAAGTACGTCGACCTCGTGAAGAAGCTGCGCGGCTGACGCCGCCGATGGCCAGGCAGACCCGCCAGCGCATCCTCGACGCCTCCCTCGCCATGTTCAACGAACAGGGCGAGCCGAACGTCACGACCAACCACATCGCCGACGAGCTGGAAATCAGCCCGGGCAACCTCTACTACCACTTCCGCAACAAGGACGACATCATCGAGCAGCTGTTCGCGCGCTACGAAGAGCGCATGGACACCGCCCTCGTGGCGCCCGAGGGCCGGCTGCGGGACCTGGAGGACATCTGGCTGCAGCTGCACCTGGTGTTCGAGGCGATCTGGGACTACCGCTTCCTCTACCGCGACCTCGTGGACATCCTCAGCCGCAACCGGCGCCTGCGCCTGCGCTTCGCCCGCATCCTCAAGCGGGCCGCCGACAACGCCACCTCGGGCATGCGCGGGCTGGTCCAGGCCGGGGTGATGCGGGCCTCGGCCGCCGAGGTCGAGGCCACGGCCACCAACATCCTGGTCCTGGCCACCTTCTGGCTCAATTACGCCAGCGTGCGCGGCGACCGCGACGAGCACGAGGCCATCCGCCGGGGCATCGTGCAGGTGATGATGCTGCTCTCGCCCCTGCTCCGGGACGCCGAGCGCCTGCACCTCAACAACCTCACCCAGGCCTACCTGGACTGAGCCGCCGGGCGCCCCGCGCCTGCCCAAACGCTTGTATTGCAAGCCGTTTTGGACTCGGCTATACTTCCGCTTCTTTATCGCCCCAACCCCTTTAAGGAATTGCCATGAAAGTGCTTTCGTCCCTGAAGTCGGCGAAGACCCGCCATCGCGACTGCAAGGTCGTGCGCCGTCGCGGGAAAGTATTAGTGTAAAGCAAATACAAACCCCGGTTAAAAGCCCCCCCGCCCCCCCCCGGGTTACCCCCAACCCCGCCGCCAACCCCGGGCGTTTTCCGTTCCGGGGCCGCGGAAACGCGGCATGGCGCGCCCCGGCCGGTTTTGCGATGATTCCGAGCCTGACCGTCATCCCGACGGCCCTGCGGAGGTGGACCATGAAGGCCCTGACCCTTTCCCTGGCGCTCGCTGCCGGCCTGCTGCTGCAGGCGCCGGTGTCCGCCGACACCCTGCTCGTCGACCGCGTGCAGGCCGAAGTCCTGGACATTCCGGCCCGCGGCCAGTCCATGGCCCAGGTCGAAGTCCGCTTCGGCGCCCCCGAGCGCAAGCACGCGGCCATCGCCGGCCCCGGCGACCGCAAGCACAACCCGCCGATCACCCGCTGGGACTACGCCGGCTTCTCGGTCTACTTTGAGTACAACCACGTCGTCGACGCGGTGGTGGCCAAGGCCAGCCCGGGCGAGATCGGCCCCAAGCCCGTCCAGTAAAAACGAATGTCCGAACTCCAGCGCTTCCCGGCGGAATGGGAACCCCAGTCCGCCGTCCTGATCGCGTGGCCGCACGAAGGCACCGACTGGGCCGACCGGCTCGCCCAGGTCGAACAGACCTACGTCGCCCTCGTGGCCGCCATCACCCGCTTCCAGCCGGTCCTGGTCTGCGTGGCCGGCCCGGCGCTGCGCGAACGCGCCGCCAGCCTGCTCGGTTCGGCCGGGGTGGACCTGGCCCGGGTGCGCTTCTTCGAGGTCGAGTACGACGACACCTGGCTGCGTGACTCCGGCCCCATCACCCTGCGCGAAGGCGCGGGTTTCCGCCTGCTCGACTTCCGCTTCACCGCCTGGGGCGGCAAGTTCGAGGCCGGGCGGGACGACCAGCTGGTCGGCAAGCTGCACGCGGCCGGTGTGTTCGGCGCCGCCACGCACCAGCGCATCGATTTCGCGCTCGAGGGCGGCGGCATCGAGACCGACGGCCAGGGCAGCCTGCTCAGCACCTGGCGCTGCCTGCACGAACGGCACCCGGACACGTCGCGCGAAGAAGTGACGAGGATCCTGCAGGACTCGCTGGCCCAGTCGCGCACGCTCTGGCTCGAACACGGCTACCTCGAGGGCGACGACACCGACGCCCACATCGACACCCTGGCACGTTTCGCCGCCCCCGACGCCATCGTGTTCCAGGCCTGCGACGACCCCGCCGACGGCCACTACCGCGAGCTCACCGCCATGGCCGGCGAACTTGCCGCGCTGCGCACCCGCGACGGCCAGCCCTACCGGCTGTTCCCGCTGCCCTGGGCCAGGCCCATCATGGATGAAGGACGCCGCCTCGCGACTTCCTACGCCAATTTCCTGATCATCAACGGCGCGGTGCTGATGCCGGCCTATGGCGACCCGGCCGACGGCGCCGCCGCCGCGGTGCTGGCCGCCGCCTTCCCCGGCCGCGAGATCGTGCCGGTGAACTGCCGCCCGCTGATCTGGCAGAACGGCAGCCTGCACTGCGTCACCATGCAACTTCCCGAAGGCCTTCTGGCATGAACAAGAAAACCCTGGGCGTCGCCCTGGTGCAGGACCGCGACCACGGCAGCGTCGAAGCCAACCTGGCCAACATCGAGGCCCGCGTCGCCGAGGCCGCCGCCCGCGGCGCCAAGCTGGTGCTGCTGCAGGAACTGCACAACGGCGCCTATTTCTGCCAGCACGAGGCGACCGCCGAATTCGACCGCGCCGAACCCATCCCCGGCCCCAGCACCGAACGGCTGGGCGCGCTGGCGAAGAAACACGGGGTGGTGCTGGTGTCTTCGCTGTTCGAGCGCCGAGCCGCCGGCCTGTACCACAACACCGCGGTGGTGTTCGAAGCCGACGGTTCCATCGCCGGCAAGTACCGCAAGATGCACATCCCCGACGACCCGGGTTTCTACGAGAAGTTCTACTTCACCCCGGGCGACCTGGGCTTCGAGCCCATCGACACCTCGGTCGGCCGCCTCGGCGTGCTGGTGTGCTGGGACCAGTGGTACCCGGAAGCCGCGCGCCTGATGGCGCTGGCCGGCGCCGACCTGCTGCTCTACCCCACCGCCATCGGCTGGGACCCGGAAGACGCCCAGGACGAAAAGGACCGCCAGCGCGGCGCCTGGATGCTGAGCCACCGCGGCCACGCCGTGGCCAACGGCCTGCCGGTGCTGAGCTGCAACCGCGTCGGCCACGAACCCTCGCCGCTCGGCGCCTCGGGCATCCGCTTCTGGGGCAGCAGCCACGTGCTGGGCCCGCAGGGCGAATTCCTGGCCGAAGCCGGCACCGACGAGGCCACGATCCTGATGGCCGAAGTGGACCTGGGCCGCAGCGAACAGGTGCGCCGCATCTGGCCCTTCCTGCGCGACCGTCGCATCGACGCCTACGGCGACCTCCTCAAGCGGTACCGCGATTGAACACTCCCGACCCGGCCGTGGCTGACGGCCTGCACGACCAGCCCCACGCCATCGTCGAACGCGACGGCGTGCGTTACACCCTGCTCGGCACCGCGCATGTGTCGCAGGCCAGCGTCGACGCGGTGAACGCCGCGCTCGCCAGCGGCCGCTACGACACCATCGCCGTCGAACTCGACGAGCAGCGCCACCGCGCCCTCACCGACCCCGAGGCCCTGTCGAAGCTGGACCTGTTCCAGATCCTGCGCGAGGGCAAGACCGGCCTGGTGGCCGCGAACCTGGCACTGGCCGCCTACCAGCGCCGGCTTGCCGAGCAGCTCAAGGTGGAACCCGGCGCCGAACTCAAGGCCGCCGCCACCGGCGCCGCCGAGCGTGGCCTGCGCCTGGCCCTGGTCGACCGCGACGTCGGCATCACCCTGCGCCGCGCCTTCGGCGGCCTGGGCTTCTGGGGCCGCACCAAGCTCATCGCCGGCCTCGGCGCCAGCCTGCTGGCCGACGAAACCGTCGAGGCCGACGAGATCGAACGGCTCAAGAAGGGCGATTTCCTCGAAGCCAGTTTCGGCGAATTCGCCGCCGGCAGCCCGCCGCTGTACAACGCGGTGATCGCCGAGCGCGACCGTTTCATGGCCACGCGCCTGCGCCAGGTGGGCGCGGAAGGTGGCAAGGAAGTGCTGGCCGTGGTCGGCGCCGGCCACCTCAAGGGCCTGGCCGAACACCTGCGCCACGACGACGACGCGCTGCAGCCGGCGCTGGACGCGCTCAACGCGCTGCCCAGGTCCAGCGACATCCCCTGGTTCACGATCTTGCTGGCGGTGTTCCTGCTGGGCGGCTTCGCCTGGGGCTACTGGCAGGGCGGCGCCGAGCTGGGCGGCGAGCTGCTGCTGCAGTGGGCGCTGATCACCGCCGCAGGCGGCGCGCTGGGCTGCCTGGCGGCCGGCGGGCACCCGCTGAGCATCCTGGCGGCGGCCATCTCCTCGCCGCTGACGCCGCTGCACCCCGCGCTGGCGTCGGGCACGGTGAGCGCCCTGGTCGAGGCCTGGGCGCGCAAGCCCACCTACGCCGATTTCCTGCGCCTGCGCGACGACACCGGCCATCTTTCCGGCTGGTGGAAGAATCGCGTCGCGCGCGTGCTGGTGAACTTCTTCCTCACCAGCCTGGGCACCGCCATCGCCGTGTGGATCGGCGGCGCCAACCTGATCAGCAAGCTGTCCTGACGGAACCCGTAGGAGCGGCTTCAGCCGCGAAGCTTTTCGCGAAGAGCTTCGCGGCTGAAACCGCTCCT
>JAIBEO010000097.1 GCA_019459185.1 Rhizobium sp.
GGGGGGGGGGGGGGGTTACTAAATATTGGGGGGCGGGGGTTTATGGGGGGGGGGGGGGTCACCGGGGGGGGGGTACCACCCCCCCGCCCGGGCGTGCTCAGCAGGGGTTAGCGGCGTTCAGGCCGCAGGTCCAGCCCTGCCACCAGTTGTCGTTGGCGTCGCGGACCGCGCCGATGTAGCTCACCTGGGTGAAGAAGGGGCTGATCGAGGTGAGGTTGACGAAGGCCGGGACGGCCGACTCGTTGGCGCCGTTGACGAAGGTGTTCACCAGCGTCGAGGTGCCGTTGGCGGTGTTGTGGCTGCCGGCGTTGAACAGCGCCGCGGCGGCGCCGTTGGCGTCGTCGGCGAAGGGCTGCGCGCAGGAGAAGTACACCGACTGGAAGGTGCCGGTGGTGGTGGCGTCGTCGACGTCCAGGCAGGACGAGCCGGAGGTGCCGGCCGCGCCGCGCGAGGTGACCACGGCGTTGTAGAACTCCGTGTCGGTGCCCGAGTTCATGACGATGGCGTCGCCGCCGCCGGCACGGTCGATGTAGGTGACGTTGGCCATCTTCGGGTTCGAGGCCGGGGTACGGGTGGACGCGCTGTACTCGTTCGAGCGGTCGCCGCCGTTGTCGCGCTGTACGACCAGGGCGAACTGGATGGCGCCGCTGAAGCCGACGTCGGTGTCGAAGCTGTCGTCGTCGTTGCCGGTGGCCACCAGGTACTTGGCGTTGACGGTGCCGCCGAACCACTCGAAACCGTCGTCGGAGCTGTTGTGCACCTGCACGTGGTCAATCACGGTGCCATTGCCGATGCCGGCCAGGCTGATGCCGTTGAGCTCGTTGTTGGGCAGGATCTGGAAGCCCGAGTGCATGACGCGGAAGTAGCGGATGCGGCCGGTGTTGTCGCCGGCCTGGTTGCCGCCGTAGAAGGCGTTGGTGCCTTCCACCTGGGCTTCGCAGGTCGGGGTGCCGGGGGTGGCGCTGCCCGGGCAGTTGCTGATCGGCGCGCGGCCCAGCAGCACCAGGCCGCCCCACTGGCCGATCGAGTCGACGGTGGTGGTGCCTTCGATGCTCTGGCGGCTGGTGAACACGATCGGCTCGCTCGAGGTGCCCTCGGCGAACAGCTGCGAACCGCGGTTGACCACCATGTAGTCCAGGCCCGCGGCGCCGAACACCTTCACGCCCGGCTCGATGGTCAGGATGCCCTTCTCGCGGCCGGCGATCGGGTTGTTGGCGTCGCCACCCTGGTCGTCGCCCACGTCAACGCGGCCGGAGATCGAATAGACGGTGCCGGCGCGCTTGGGGATCACCAGGTTGCCGACGATCTTGTTCGGCAGCTGGCAGGCGCGCAGCGTGTTGTTGGCGACGGTGCCGACGTTGGCGAAGCCGGTCGGGCAGTCGGCGGCCGGGCCACCGGTCGGCGGGGGCGGGGGCGGCGGCGGCGGCGGGGGCGGCGGCGGCGGCGGCGGGGGATACACGCCGTTGCCGGGCGAGGCGACTTCGACGGCGCCATCGGAGCAGGCGCCCAGCGCGAGAACCGCGCCGAACGTCAGGAGTAGCAGTTGGGTTTTGTTGCGGACGGCCATTTGAAGGGTCTCCAGCGGAAGGGGTGCGGGCGGCGGCGGGCGGCCGGCGTGCCGAGCGAAATCGCGGGTCCCGCCGGTGAAACGTGGCGACGGTGTCGTTCCCGCTGGCGGCTTTTATAGGGGCGTCATGTGACGGAGCGCTGACAGAAGAAAGACAGCGCCGTCACCTTCCGGCCTGGCCGGGAGGTTTTCACAGGGGCAGGGGAGGGCGCGCCGGTGGCGCGCGGTCAGCGTTTGCCGTCGCCGGGCGTCTTGTCGCGGAAGCGGCAGAGGTCCCGGATGACACAATTGGGACAGTCGGGCTTGCGGGCCTTGCAGACGTAGCGTCCGTGCAGGATCAGCCAGTGGTGGGCGTCGAGCCGGAATTGAGCCGGCACCACCTTCATCAATTTGTCTTCGACGGCGCGCACCGTCTTGCCGGGGGCCAGGCCGGTGCGGTTGGCCACCCGGAAGATGTGCGTGTCCACGGCGATGGTGGGCTCGCCGAAGGCGGTGTTGAGCACCACGTTCGCCGTTTTGCGGCCGACGCCGGGCAGGGCCTCGAGAGAGTCGCGGTCGCGCGGCACCTCGCCGCCATGGCGCTCCACCAGGAGGCGGCAGGCGGCGTTGACGTTCGCCGCCTTGGCGTTGAACAGGCCGATGGTGGAGATGAATTTCTTCAGCCCGTCCTCGCCCAGTGCCAGGATGGCTTCGGGCGTGTTCGCCACCGGGAACAGCTTGCGCGTGGCCTTGTTCACGCCCACGTCGGTGGCCTGGGCCGACAGCGTCACCGCCACCAGCAGCTCGAAGGGCGTGCTGTATTCCAGTTCGGTGGTGGGCTTGGGGTTGAGTTCGGCCAGGCGGGCGAACAGTTCGCGACGCTCCGCCGGCTTCATGCGCCGGCTCCCGCGCGGCGCAGGCGCCAGCCCTGGCGCAGCGCCACGAGGCTGGCCAGCGCCAGGAACGCGCCAATCGGCAGCACCGCGGGCACGAAGCCCGGGTAACCGGCGGCCGCCAGTTCCAGGCCCGGCAGCCCCAGCAGGTGGCCGGCGCCGGCGAACAGACTGCCTTCGCCGACCAGCTCGCGCATGGCGCCCAGCGCCAGCAGCACCCACAGGAAACCCAGGCCGGTGGCGAAGCCGTCGAGCGCGGCGCGCGCCGGGTCGTGCCGCGAGGCGAAGGCCTCGGCGCGGCCCATCAACGCGCAGTTGGTGACGATCAGCGGGATGAACAGGCCCAGCACCGTGTGCAGCGCCGGCAGCCAGGCGCGCATGGCCAGTTCGATCGAAGTGACCACCGCGGCGATCACCAGGATGAAGGCGGGGATGCGCACGTCGCGCCGGGTCAGGCGGCGAATGGCGGCCACCGCGGTGTTGGTGGCGGTGAGCGCCAGCACCGTGGCCAGGCCCAGGCCCAGCGCGTTCACGGCGTTGTTGCTGACCGCCAGCAGCGGGCACAGGCCCAGCAGCTGCACCAGGCCGACGTTGCCGCTGGACAGGCCGTATTCGAGGATGGCGCGGGGCGAGGCGGCGGTCATGGGGCGTCGTCGGGTGCGGGCGCGTCGTCGAAGGAGAGTGTAGTGCCGGGCCCGGCGGCGCGGACGGCGTCGCCGTGGCGGGCCACGAACTGCAGCGTGCGCCGCACCGCCGCGACCACGGCGCGCGGCGTCAGCGTGGCGCCGGCGAATTGGGGGAAGTCGCCACCGTCGCGCTGCACCCGCCAGCGCGGTGCGGGCGGATCGCCGAGCGCACGGCCGGTGAAGCGGGTGATCCAGTCGCTGCGGCCGGCTTCGATGTCGTCGCCCAAGCCCGGTGTTTCCTGGTGCGCGGTGACGCGCACGCCGAGCACGGTGCCGTCGGCGGCCACGGCGACGAGCAGCCTGATCGGGCCGGCGTAACCATCGGGTGCCACCACTTCCAGCACCAGCGCGCTGGGCGCCGCGGCCCCCGCGGGGCGCCCGGCGCGGGGGCGAAAGCCGGCCCCCCCCGCCCGGCCGCACCCCCGCCCAACCCCGCCCCCCCCCCCCGCC
>JAIBEO010000138.1 GCA_019459185.1 Rhizobium sp.
CCGTAACAACCCCGGGGGCCCAAGGGCCGGCCGGTCCCGGCCCGGCCCCCCGCGGGTAAACCCGGGGGCGCGCGCGTTGCGGAAGCTGCCCGCCGGCACTTCCATGTACAGCCCGGCGCGGGCGGCCAGGCCCACGTCGACGCGGCCGGCGCCCTGCTCGTGCGGGTTGGCGAAGGGCACGCCCGAGCGCACCACCGGCTGCGCCGTCAGGCTGAGCGCGGACATCACCTGGTCGGCGGTGAGCGAGGGATTGGTGGACTTGAGCAGCGCCGCGGCGCCGGCGACGTGCGGCGTCGCCATCGAAGTGCCGCTGAGGGTGGCCAGCGAAGTGGTGTTGCCGATGCCGGCGGCGGTGATGGTCACGCCCGGTGCGGTGATGTCGGGCTTGAGCACGCTCAGCGGCACGACCGGGCCGCGGCCGCTGAAGCTGGCCAGGATGTCCGCGGAGATGTTGCCGTTGCGGTTGGACGTGGCCGCGGCGACGCCGAAGGTCCAGGGCGAATTGCCCGGGTTGGTGACCGTGCCCGGGTTCGGGCCGTCGTTGCCGGCCGCCACCGCGACCACGACGCCGGCTTCGCGGGCGCCCAGGAAGGCCTCGGTGTCGTTGTAGGGCGCCTGGCCCACGTAGGCCCAGGGGTCCTCGCTGCCGCCGCCGATGGAATAGTTGATGACGTCCACGCCGTCGGCCACGGCCTGGTCGATGGAGCGGATCAGCGCCGAGCCATCGCAGCCATCGCTGTCGTCGGGGCAGCCCTTGTAGGCGATCAGGTTGGCGCGCGGCGCCACGCCGGTGTAGTTGGTCAGGTAGGCGTTGCCGGCCGCGGTGGCGGCCACGTGGGTGCCGTGACCGTCGGTGTCGGCCGCTTCGCCCAGGCCGGAATCGCCGATGGTGAAGTCCCAGAGGCCAATGAGCTTGTTGTTGCAGGCCGCGGGCGTGCTGGCGCAATAGCCCTTGTAGCTGCCCAGCGGGTTGGTGAAGCCGGCGCCGGTGAAAGCCACGTGGCTGTGGTTGATGCCCGAGTCGATGACGCCGACCACGATGCCCTCGCCGCGCCGCGCGGTGCCGGTGGCGGCGCCGCTCCACACGTCGTCGGCATTGATCCAGGCCGGGCCGAACTGGGTCTGCAGGTAGCGCTTGAAGTCGGGCCGCACCGCTTCGACGCCGGGCACGCCGCGCAGGCGCTCGGCTTCGGCGGCGGTCAGGTCGAGCGCGACGCCGTTCATGGCGTGCTGGTAGACGTACTGCGGCTCCAGCGGCCGGCCCAGGCGCACCGAGGCCTCGGCCAGGCGGGCCCGGCGCAGGTCGGCCAGGTAATCGAGGTAGGCCACGGCCTCGACGCTTTCGGCCACGTACTTGCGCGCGCCGGTGACGGCCGGGCTGGTGGCCGCGAGCTTGGGCCGGCGGCTGTCGCCGGGCGGGAAGCCGCGGAAGCTGCCGGCCGCCGGCTCCTCGAACACCACGATCCAGCGCGACAGCGTTTCCGAACGCTTCTCCACCGCGGTTTCGGGACGGGCCAGCGCATCCTGCGCAGGTGCGGCGAGGCCCAGTCCGAGGGCGATCGCGAGCATGAGGGGGGTTGCGCGCATGGTAAGGCTGTCCTGCAGATGAACGGATTTCCCGATTCTCACCGACATGGGTGTGAATCTCAAACGAAGACGGCGATGCCGGTGATTGACGGGCGTCATGGACACTGCTTGAAGCGAGTCGGTAGCATTCCCGCGCAATGAAGCCCCACGAGCCCGCCGACGCCCCGCTGCTGCAAGCCCGCGGGCTGGCGTTCTCGCGCAACGAGGAGCCGGTTTTCGGCCCGCTCGACTTCGAACTGCGCCCCGGCGAGGCCCTGCTGGTGCTGGGCGGCAACGGCGCCGGCAAGACCACCCTGCTGCGCGTGCTGGCCGGCCTGCTCGATGCCAGCGGCGGCGAGGTGCGGCTGCAGGGCCGCCCGGTGGACCGCGACCACCTGGCCCGCGGCAGCGCCTACCTGGGCCACCTGCCCGGTCACAAAGGTGAACTGGGCACGCTGGAAAACCTGCAGTTCGCCCAGGCGCTCAACGGCGGCGCCCCTGCCGACCTCGAACAGGCCCTGGCCGAGGTCGGCCTGGCCGGTTACGAAGACACCCCGGCCCGGCGCCTGTCCGCTGGCCAGAACAAGCGCCTGGGCCTGGCCCGCCTGCGCCTGCAGTCGGCGCCGCTTTGGCTGCTCGACGAGCCCTACGCCAACCTCGACCTCGACGGCATCGCCCTGGTGAACCGGCTGATCCAGGGCCAGGTGGCGCGCGGCGGCGCGGTGCTGCTGACCACCCACGGCGCCTACGCCGCGCCGCCGGTACCGGTGCGCACGCTGGCGCTGGGCCCGTCGCGGAGGCCGGCGTGAGCGCGCCTTCCCTGCTGGCCGCGGCGATGGCCCAGGCCCGCCGCGACCTGCGCCTGGTCTGGCGCCGGCGCGGCGACGCGGCCCAGCCGCTGCTGTTCGCGCTGATGGTGGTGGCGCTGTTCCCGCTGGCCTTGGGCTCCGACCCGCAGCAGCTGGCGAAGATCGCGCCCGGCGTGCTCTGGGTGGCGGTGCTGCTGGCCGGCCTGCTCACCCTCGATTCGCTCTACCGCGGCGACCTGGAAGACGGCAGCCTCGAACAGATGCTGCTGGCGCCGGTGCCGCTGGCCTGGCTGCTGGCGGTGCGCGTGGCCGTGCACTGGGCCACCACCGCCCTGCCCCTGGTGCTGGTGGCGCCGCTGCTGGCGGAATTTTTGTTCCTGCCCGGGGAACTCCTGCCCGTGCTGATGGTCTCGCTTGCGCTGGGGACGCCGTTGCTGAGCCTGCTGGGCGCGGTGGTGGCGGCGCTCACGGTCGGGATACGGCGCTCTGGTATGCTTTTGGCCCTGCTGGCGCTGCCGCTGTTCCTGCCGGTCCTGGTGTTCGGCGCCGGCAGCGTGATGGCCGCCGCACAGGGCCTTCCCTGGGCCGGTGCGCTGCTGCTGCTGGCAGCCGGCCTGGTCCTTGCCCTGGTGCTCGCCCCGCTCGCCGCCGCCGCGGCGATCCGTATCGCCCTGACCTGACCGACGACGCCAACGCCGTGAATCCCGTCCTGCTCTGGTTCCACCAACTCGGCTCGCCGCCCACCTTCGACCGCTTCGCCGCGCGCTGGACGCCCTGGGGCTTCGGCCTGGGCCTGCTGGGCATGGCCATCGGCATCTACGGCGCGCTGTTCCTGGTGCCCGCGGACTACCAGCAGGGCGACAGCTTCCGCATCCTCTACATCCACGTACCGGCCGCCTGGATGAGCCTGTTCGTGTACGGGCTGATGGCCGTGTACGCCGCCATCGCGCTCATCTGGCACATCAAGCTCTGCGAGATCCTGGCCATGGCCTGCGCGCCCATCGGCGCCCTGTTCACGGCGGTCACCCTGGCCACCGGTTCGATCTGGGGCAAGCCGATGTGGGGCACCTGGTGGGACTGGGACCCGCGCCTGACCTCGGAGCTGGTGCTGCTGTTCCTGTACCTGGGCGTGATCGGCCTCAACGCCGCCATCGAGGACCGCCGTGCCGCCGCGCGTGCCGCCGGTTTCCTGGCCATCGTCGGCGTGGTGCTGCTGCCGGTGATCCGCTACTCGGTGGAATGGTGGAACTCGCTGCACCAGGGCGCCACCATCAAGCTCTTCGGCGAATCCACCATGGACGCGTCCATGGCCTGGCCGCTTTGGGTCTTGGTGCTGGCCACCAAGTTCTGGTTCATCGGCTCGCTGCTGCAGCGCGCGCGCGCCGACAACCTCGAGCGCGAGTCCGGCAAGGACTGGGCCCGCGCCGCCTCGGGGGTGCCGCGATGAGCTACCTCGAGTACGTCGCCGGCGCCTACGCGGTGTTCGCCGCCTACCTCGCCTGGGATTTCCTGGTGCCGCGCCTGCGCCTGGCCCGCACCCGCCGCAACATCGCGCAACGCGCCCGCCGCGAAGCCACCCGAAATACCGGAGTCGTCGAATGATGCACCCCACCCGCAAGCGCCGCCTGTGGCTGGTGCTGGGCCTGGTGGCCGCTTCCGCGGTCGCCGCCGGCCTGGTCACACTGGCCCTGCGCGAGAACATCACCTACCTGTACACGCCCAGCCAGGTCTATGCCGGCGAAGCCGCCGACCAGGCCGTGTTCCGCCTGGGCGGCATGGTGGCCAAGGACAGCCTCAAGCGCGAAGACGGCACGCTCAAGGTGAGCTTCGGTGTCACCGACGGCGACGCGGTGATGACCGCGCACTACGAAGGCATCCTGCCGGACCTGTTCCGCGAGAACCAGGCCGTCATCGCCACCGGCCGCCGCCAGGGCGACGAGTTCATCGCCACCCAGGTGCTGGCC
Source organism: Rhizobium sp. (assembly GCA_019459185.1). Taxonomy (GTDB): domain Bacteria; phylum Pseudomonadota; class Gammaproteobacteria; order Xanthomonadales; family Xanthomonadaceae; genus Arenimonas. The sequence continues at coordinate 4,340 of JAIBEO010000138.1, forward strand.
AAGCACGACGAGCAGTACATGCCGCGCGAAGTGGCCGAGGCCATGGGCAAGGCGCATGAGAAGCACAAGGTCGAAGACAAGGCCAAGCCCGACAACCAGGGAGCTTACTGAGTGCTGCCCGAACTTGGATTGGTGAGCCTGGCGCTGGCGCTGATGCTGGCGCTGGCCCTGTCGGCGCTGCCGCTGCTGGGCGCCCAGCGCGGCCTGGCCCCGTGGATGGCCACCGCCCGGCCGCTGTCGTACGCGCTGCTGGTGGTGGTGTCGGTGTCCTATGCGCTGCTGACCTGGGCCTTCCTGCAGCACGATTTCTCGGTGGCCTACGTGGCCCAGAACTCGAACTCGCTGCTGCCGCGCGCCTACCAGATCACCGCGGTGTGGAGCGCGCACGAAGGTTCGCTGCTGCTTTGGCTGTGGTTCTTGGTGCTGTGGACGGCGCTGGTGGCGCGGTTCTCGAAGGCGCTGCCGATGCCGGTGGTGGCGCGCGTGCTGGCGGTGATGGGCATGATCGCGCTGGGTTTCCTGGCCTTCACGATGTTCACCTCGAATCCGTTCGAGCGCCTGCTGCCGGCCGTGGCCGAGGGCCGCGACATGAACCCGCTGCTGCAGGACCCGGGCATGATCTTCCACCCGCCCCTGCTCTACACCGGCTACGTGGGCTTCGCGGTGGCGTTCGCGTTCGCGGTGGCGGCGCTGATCGACGGCAAGGTGGACGCGCAGTGGGTGCGCTGGAGCCGGCCGTGGACCAACGTGGCCTGGGCCTTCCTGACCCTGGGCATCGCGCTGGGCAGCTTCTGGGCTTATTACGAGCTGGGCTGGGGCGGCTGGTGGTTCTGGGACCCGGTCGAAAACGCCAGCTTCATGCCCTGGCTGGTGGGCGCGGCGCTGCTGCATTCGCAGGCCGTCACCGAAAAGCGCGGCAGCTTCCGCGGCTGGACCCTGCTGCTGGCCATCGCGGCGTTCTCGCTGTCGCTGCTGGGCACCTTCCTGGTGCGCTCGGGCGTGCTGACCAGCGTGCACGCCTTCGCCTCGGACCCCGAGCGCGGCATCTTCATCCTGGCTTTCCTGGTGGCGGTGATCGGCGGCTCGCTGCTGCTCTACGCCCTGCGCGCGCCGAAGTTGGAAACCGGCAAGCCCTTCGCCGCGGCCTCGCGCGAAACCTTCCTGCTGGCCAACAACCTGCTGCTCACCGCCGCCGCGGCGATGATCCTGCTGGGCACGCTGTACCCGTTGCTGGCCGAGGCGCTGGACCTGGGCAAGATTTCCGTGGGCCCGCCCTACTTCGGCCTGCTGTTCGTGCTGCTGATGGCGCCGCTGGTGGCACTGGTGCCCTTCGGGCCGCTCACCCGCTGGCAGCGCGAAGACCTGTCGCAGCCGCTGCGCTGGCTGGCGCCTTGGGCGGTGTTGGCGGGGGTGGTCGCTGTCATCACCTTCTTCGCCTGGCCCCACGGCACCGCCAAGACCGCCTTCGGCCTGCTCGGCGCGGCCTGGGTCGCCGCCGGCACCGCGCGCTTCGCCTGGCAGCGCCTGAAGTCCAGCAGCCAGGGCCAGCGCGTCACCGCCGAAATGATGGGCATGCTGCTGGCGCACGCGGGCGTCGCGGTGTTCGTGGCCGGCGTCTTCATCACCGAAAGCACCAGTATCGAAAAGGACGTGGCCGCGAAGCCCGGCCAGCACTTCGAGCTGCGTGGCCATGACTTCCATTTCGAAGGCGTGGAAAAGCGCCAGGGCCCGAATTACCTGGCCGACCACGGCACCGTGGTGGTGCGCCGCGACGGCCGCGAAATCGCCACGCTGCACCCGGAAAAGCGCGCCTACGCCGCCGGCGGTCAGGTGATGACCGAAGCGGCGCTCGACGGCGGCCTCACCCGCGACCTTTACGTGGCACTGGGCGAACCGCTGGATGCCAACGGCACCTGGGCCCTGCGCCTGTACGTGAAACCCTGGATCCGGCTGATCTGGCTGGGTTCGCTGCTGATGGCGCTGGGCGGCTTCGTGGTGGTGCTCGACCGCCGCTTCCGCCGTCCGGTGTCGGCGGGGGTGCCGGCATGATCAAGCGCCTGCTGCCGCTGCTCGCGTTCGCGCTCCTGGCCGTGCTGCTGGGCCTGGGCGTGCTGCGCAATTCCGGCAAGGACACCAGCGCCATCCCCTCGCCGCTGGTGGGCAAGCCGGCGCCGGCGTTTTCGCTGCCGGTGCTGGGCGAACCCGACCGCCTTGTCACGAACGAGGACCTGCGCGGCGAACCCTACCTGCTCAACGTCTGGGGGAGCTGGTGCCCGGCCTGCCGCGACGAGCACCCGGTGATCACCGAACTCGCGCAGAGCGGCCGCATCAAGGTCGTCGGCTACGACTACAAGGACGAGCCGGAGGATGCGCAGCGCTGGCTGCAGCAGTTCGGCAACCCCTATTCGCTGGTCATCGCCGACCAGGACGGCCGCGCCGCGCTCGACTGGGGCATCTACGGCGCGCCGGAAACCTTCCTGGTGGACGCGCAGGGCGTGATCCGCTGGAAATTCGTCGGCCCGATCACGCCCGAGGTGGTGCAGCAGCAGTTGCTGCCGGTGCTGGAGACGCTGGAATGAAGGCCTGGCTGTTCGCCCTGCTGATGCTGCTGTCGGCCGTCGCCGGCGCCATGGATCCCATCGAGTTCCGCGACGACGCCGAGGAAGCGCGCTTCCGCGCGCTCAGCGCCGAGCTGCGCTGCGTGATGTGCCAGAACCAGTCGCTGGCCGATTCCAACGCCCAGATCGCCCACGACCTGCGCCTGCAGGTGCTGGCGCTGATGCGCGAGGGCAAGACCGACCGCGAGATCAAGGATTACCTGGTCGCGCGCTACAGCGACTTCGTGCTTTACAACCCGCCCGTGCGTCCCTCGACCTGGCTGCTGTGGTTCGGCCCGGGCCTGGTGCTGCTGGGCGGCCTTGCCGCCGTGGTGGTGGTGGTGCGCCGGCGCGCCGCCCAGGCCCCGGCGGCCAACCCGTCCGACGACGGGCAGGAGTGGTGATGGGCAACTTGCTGCTGGCCTCGCTGGCCTTGGCCGTACTGGTGCTGGCCTTCGTGCTGCGCCCGCTGTGGAAGGATGCGAAGGGCACCGCCCTGGCGCTGGCGCTGGCCCTGCTGGGTGGCACCGCCGGCCTGTACACCCTGCTGGGCACGCCCGACGCGCTGGACCCGGAGCTGGTGGAAGCACCGAAGACGCTGGAGCAGGCCATCGTGCAGCTTGAGCGCAAGCTCGCGGACGAACCCGGCAGCGTCGAGGGCTGGGTGCTGCTGGGCCGCAGCCGCGCCTCGCAGGAAGCCTGGCCGCAGGCCGTGGCGGCCTTCGAAAAGGCGCACGCCCTGCTGCCCGACGAAGCCGACCTGATGATCGAATACGCCGATGCGCTGATGCGCGCGGCGGAAGACGGCCGCTTCCCCGCCAAGGCGGTGGAACTGCTCGAGCGCGCCGTCGAACGCCAGCCCACGCACCAGCGCGGCCTGTTCTACCTCGGCGCCCAGCGCCTGGAGGCCGGCCCGCCGGCCGAGGCCGCGGAGTTCTGGGGCCGCCTGCTGCCGCTGGTGGACCCGCAGACCGCCGACGCCCTGCGCCCGCAGCTGGCCATGGCGCGCGAACAGGCCGGCCTGCCGCCGCTGCCCGAACCCGAACCGGCCGCCGCCGGGCCCACGCTGGCCCTCACCATCGAGCTGGCGCCGGCGCTGGCGGCGCAGGTGGCCGAAGGCGACACCCTGTTCGTGTTCGCCCGCACCACCGATGGCGCCGGCTTGCCGGTGGCGGTGAAGCGCCTGCCGGCCGCGGGTTTCCCGCTCCGGCTCACGCTCTCCGACGCCGACGGCCTGATGCCGGCGCAGAAGCTGTCCATGCAAGCGAAGGTGCGGCTGATGGCGCGCGTGTCGAAGTCCGGCGACGCCGGCGCGGCCCCCGGCGACCTGGAAGCCGAGCCGGTGGAGCTGGCGGTGGCCGACGGCGCCGCGGCGACGCTGGTGATTGGTAAAGTGGTGGAATGACCGAGACCGTTCCGCCCGGCACCCGCTACGTCGACCTGCCCAGTCCTTTCCCCTTCAAGCGCGGCGGCGCCCTGGCCGGCGCGCGGCTGGCCTACGAAACCTGGGGCACGCTCAACCCGGCCCGCGACAATGCCGTGCTCATCCTCACCGGCCTGTCGCCGAACGCGCATGCGGCCTCGAACGCGGGCAACCCCGACCCGGGCTGGTGGGAAGCGATGCTGGGCCCGGGCAAGGCGATCGACACCGACCGCTGGTTCGTGGTCTGCGTGAATTCGCTGGGCAGCTGCAAGGGCAGCACCGGCGCGGCCTCCGCCAACCCCGCCAGCGGGCAGCCCTACCGGCTCGACTTCCCGGACCTGTCCATCGAGGACGGCGCGCGCGCGGCGCAGGTGGTGGTGCAGGCCCTGGGCATCGAAACGCTGGCCTGCGTGATCGGCAACTCGATGGGCGGCATGAGCGCGCTGGCCTACCTGCTGCTGTTCCCGGGCGCGGCGCGCTCGCACATCAACGTGTCGGGCAGCGCCCAGGCCCTGCCCTTTTCCATCGCCATCCGCTCGCTGCAGCGCGAGGCGATCCGGCTCGACCCGAACTGGAACCAGGGCCACTACGACGACCACGCCTACCCCGAAAACGGCATGCGCATCGCCCGCAAGCTGGGCGTGGTGACCTACCGTTCGGCCATGGAATGGGACGGCCGCTTCGGCCGCGTGCGGCTCGACAGCGAATGCCGCGAGGACGATCCCTTCGGCCTGGAATTCGAGGTCGAGCGTTACCTCGAGGGCCATGCGCGCCGCTTCGTGCGCACCTTCGACCCGAACTGCTACCTCTACCTCAGCCGCTCCATGGACTGGTTCGACGCGGCCGAATACGGCGGCGGCGACGTGATGAAGGGCCTGGCCTCGATCAAGGTGGAAAAGGCGCTGGCCATCGGCGTGCACACCGACATCCTGTTCCCGCTGCAGCAACAGGAGCAGGTGGCCGACGGCCTGCGCGCCGGCGGCGCCGACGCGGAATTCCTGGCGCTGGAATCCCCCCAGGGCCACGACGCCTTCCTGGTGGACATCGCCCGCTTCGGCCCCGCCATCGGCGGGTTCCTGGCGCGCCTCTGACCCGAGGCCAGGGCGCGCCGGACCACCGGCCTCAGGGCGAGGACGGCTTCGGCACCCAGGCCAGGCGCAGCGTCGCGCCGAAACCCCGGCTGTAGGACGCTTCTTCGTGGCGGAGCATGAAGGACAGCGTCCATCCCCGCCCGAAGCTCGTTTCCAGGCCAGCCCCCACGCCGAACATCCCGTCTTCATAGCCGCGCAGCCGCAGCGTGTAATCGTCTGCCACCGGCTTCAGGACGTAGTTGATCGCGACGTCGCCCTCCTCGTCGATGGCCTCGCGGTACTCGACGCTCCAGAACGGCCGCAGTTCGTGGTTGCCCGCCTGCACCACGTGCCGGCCCTCCAGGCCCAGTGCCAGAGCGCTGGCGTCGACGCGCTGCTCGCCATAGGCAAGGTCGAAGGCGCCCAGCCCGGTTTCCCGGTAAGCCTCCAGCCGCGTGCGGCTGGCGTCGTAGCGAAGGTAGCCGGTGAGCGCGAGCCCGTCGCCGCGATGCTCGTAGCCCAGCGTCATGGCGCCGAAGTCCTGGTCGCCGTCGCGGCTGGCCAGCGCCATGGCACCCGACAGGCTGCTCTCGCGCGCGATGTCGAAGGACAGCCATCCGCGTCCCAGCAGGCCGTCCACGAACCACGGGCCGTCGCCGCGCCACAGGCCGTAGGCGGCAATAGAGCGATGGTCGGCGGAGAGGCTCGAGGCCGAACCGTCGAACTCGCTGTCATTCCAGCCCAGGCCCGCCGAGAAGCCGAACACCGCGCGGTCGCCGACCATGCGGTCCACGCCCAGCGTCAGGCCGTCGCTCTGGTAGTCGAAGCCGGCACTGCCAGCGCGTGCATCGCGGTCGCCGACGGTCACGGAGCCTGCGCTCCAGACGCCCCAACCCTTCGGCGCGACCGGGCCGGCGGCATCAAGGCCCAGCGCGTCGGCCTGCAGCGAAAGGCCGCCCGCGGCGCCGCCCAGCAGGTTCAGCGAAACGCCCTGCCGGGAAGCATTGCCGTTCCCCGCGCGGAGCTGCCGCAGGCGGTCGTGGATGTTGGAGGACTGCGCCCTTGCGAAACGAAGGCTCGCGTCCACCTGCGCCTGCAGCAAACCCACCACCTCGGGATCGGCCGTCGGGTCCGGCCGCGCGGACACCACCAGCTGCACGCTGGCTTCGGCCGCAAGGTAATTGGCGGTGGCAGCCTGTCGCACCGTCAGGGTCGTCGTACCGGGAGCCCGCAGGGACACCGTCCGCCCGGTCACCGTCGCCACCGCCGGGTCGCTGCTGTGGAAGGTGAAGGCGCCCGGGCTCTGGCTTTGCGGATCCGGCAGGTCGAAGTCGGACTCACCGATGAAGTGCTCCAGGGCTTCGATCCAGTCCAGCGAAGGCGCCGCCCGGGCGACCGCGACTTCCAGGACGACGCGGGGGGCGGCCAGGTAATTCTGGTCACCGGCCTGGTCGGCGGTCAGCACGCAGGTGCCGGCCGCCAGCGTGGCCACGGTGCTGCCAGTGACGCCGCAGACGGCGGGCGTGGCGCTGCCGAAGACCACGGGCTGGCCCGAGGCACCGCCGTTGGCCGAGACCGTGAAGCTGCCACCGGGCGAATACACCGGCATCGCGGGATCCACCGCGAACCCGGTGATGGCCTGTCCGGCACGGCCGATCGCCACCTCCAGGGTGGCCTGCGCCGCCGCCTCGTAGTTTCCGTCGCCAGCCTGGTCGGCGGTCAACGAGCAGGTGCCCGCGGCGAGCATGGTGACGACGTCGCCTTCGACGCGGCACACCGCCGGCGAGTTGCTGCCGAACACCACGGGCTGGCCGGAGGCACCGCCGGTGGCCGATACGGTGAAACTGCCATCCGGGACGAAGGTCGGGGCCGCGGGATTGGCGGCGAAAGCGGTGATCGCCTGGCCCGCCTGGCCGATGGCGACATCCAGCTGCACCGGTCGCGCCGCAATGTAGTTGCTGTCATCGGCCTGGGTGGCTGTCAGCGAACACGTGCCCGCCGAGTGCATGGTCACCACGTTCCCGGTGACGGTGCACACCGCCGGCGTGCCGCTGGCGAACAGCACCGGGTTCGCGGACGCGCCGCCGGTCGCCGACAGCGTGAACGTTCCGCCCGGCGAGAACACCGGCGCCGGAGGCGTCGCGGTGAAGCCGGTGATCACCTGCGCCGCGCGGCCGATATTGACCTCGAGCAGCGCCTGCGGCGCCGCGTCGTAGTTTGCGTTGCCGGCCTGGTCGGCGGTCAGGCGGCAAGGGCCCGCCGCGAGCATCGTCACCGTGCCACCCGCGACGCTGCAGACGACGGGCGACGTGCTGGCGAAAACGACCGAATTGCCGGACGCACCGCCGTTCGCGGCGAGGCTGAACGTGCCGCCCGGCGCAAAGGTCGGCGCGGCCGGGTTCGCCGCGAAGCCGGTGATGGCCTGCGCCGCACGCGAGATGGCGACATCCAGCACGGCCTGGGGTGCCGGGTCGTGGTTGGCGTCACCGGCCTGGTCGGCGGTCAACGAACAGGTGCCCGCAGCGAGCGTGCTCACCACGTTGCCGGCCACGCTGCACACCGCCGGCGTTGAACTGCCGAACAGCACCGGCTGGCCGGACGCGCCGCCGGCCGCGGCGACGGTGAAGCTGCCACCCGGTGCGTAGACCGGAGCCGCGGGATTGGCCACGAATCCGGATATGGCCTGGACCGCGCGGGCGATGGCGACATCCAGTACGGCCTGCGGCGCTGGATCGTAATTGCCGTCGCCGGCCTGGTCCGCGGTCAGCGAACAGGTGCCGGCCGCGAGCGTGGTCACCACGTTGCCAGCCACGCTGCACACCGCCGGCGTGGTGCTGGCGAACAGCACCGGGTTGCCCGAACCACCGCCGGTCGCGGCGACGGTGAAGGTGCCACCCAAGGCATAGGTCGGCGCGGCGGGGCTGGCGGCGAAACCCGTGATCGCCTGCGCCGCCCGGGCGACGCCGACGTCCAGCGTCGCCTGCGGCGCCGGTTCGTAGTTGCCGTCACCGGCCTGGTCGGCCGTGAGCGAACACGTGCCGGCGGCGAGCATGGTGACGACATTGCCAGCCACGCTGCACGCCGCCGGCGTGGTGCTGGCGAACACCAGCGGATTGGCGGAGGCACCGCCCGTCGCGGATACCGTGAACGTCCCGCCCGGGGCATAGGTCGGCGCGGCGGGGCTGGCCGCGAAACCGGTGATCGCCTGCGCCGCCCTGGCGACGCTGACGTCCAGGGAGACCTGCGGCGCCGGATCGTAGCTGCCGTCGCCGGCCTGGTCGGCCGTGAGCGAGCAGGTGCCGGCGGCGAGCGTGGTCACCACATTGCCAGCCACGCTGCACGCCGCCGGCGTGGTGCTGGCGAACACCAGCGGATTGCCTGAGGCGCCGCCCGTGGCGGACACCGTGAAGGTGCCGCCCGGGGCGTAGGTCGGCGCCGCCGGTGTCGCCGCGAAGCCGGTGATCGCCTGCGCCGCCCTGGCGACGCCGACATCCAGCGTCGCCTGCGGCGCCGGGTCGTGGTTGGCGTCCCCGGCCTGGTCCGCCGTCAGCGAGCAGGTGCCGGCGGCCAGCGTGGTGACCACGTTGCCGGCGAGGCTGCACACGGCTGGCGTGGTGCTGGCGAACACGACCGCGTTGCCCGAGCCACCGCCGCTGGCGGCCAGCGTGAAGGTACCGGCGGGCGCGTAGATCGGCGCCGCCGGGGTCGCCGCGAAACCGGTGATCGCCTGCGCCGCCTTGGCGATGGCGACGTCCAGGAAAACCTGCGGCGCCGCTGCATAGCTGGCATTGCCGGCCTGGTCGGCCGTGAGCGAACAGGTGCCCGCGGCCAGCGTGGTCACCACGTTGCCGGCCACGCTGCACACCGCCGGCGTGGTGCTGGCGAACAGCACCGGATTGCCCGAGCCACCGCCGGTGGCCGCCAGGGTGAAGGTGCCGCCCGAGGCGTAGGCGGGCGTGGCCGGGGTGGCCGTGAAGGCGGTGATCGCCTGCGGCTGCAGGCTCGTCTCGTTGAGGTCGCCCGTGGCGGACGCCGGCGCCCCCGGCGTGTAGCCGGTGCCGGCCAGCAGGCTCACGGTGAGAGATTCGAGGCCTTCGTAGGCGCCGTCGTCGATCGAGGCCAGGTCCAGGGTCGCGCCGGCCGCACCGGCCGGAATGGGCAGGCTGGCGGGCAGGGCCGCGAAATCCGCGGCGGTGGCGCTGCCGCCGTAACCCAGCTGCACCACGATGTCGCGGCCGGACGGCTGGGCCAAGGCGACGCTGAAGGAGAGCACCCCGCCCTCGTCCACCGCGCCGGCCGCGGTGATGCTGGCCGTCGGTGACGGATCATCGTCCACGATCGTCGCCGAGGGCACGGCGGCGGCGAGGGTCGCGCCGGTGATGGCCGAGGCGCCGAAGGTGGCAGTTTCGTCGGCTTCGTCGAGGGCATCGTCCAGGCCGGTCACCACCACGCTGCCGGTGGTGCTGCCGGCGGTGACGGTGAGCGTGCCCGCGGACAGGTTGTAGTCCACGCCCTGGGTGGCGGTGCCGCCGGCGGACAGCGTGATGGCCACGTCGGTCGCCGAGGGATTGGACAGGGTCGCGGTAAGCGTGGCCGTGCCGCCGTTTTCGGCGAGGCTGGCTGGCGTGATCGACAGGGTCGCGACCGGCGCATTGTCGTTGTCACGGAGGGTGACGGTTGCCACCTGGGCGCCGCTCTCGATCGCGTTCACGACGCTGGCGATCTCGACCTGCACGGTCTCGTCCGGCTCGGTGGTGGCGTCGTCCACGACGGCCAGGTCGACGAAGGCCGAGAGGCTGCTCGCCGGGATCACCAGGCTGGTGCTGGAAAGGCTGTAGTCGGCCGGGCTGGACGCGGTGCCGCCGGTCACCGCCAGGGTGACCGTCACCGGCTGGGCGAGCGGCGCCGACAGGGTGGCGACGATGCGGCCCGCGGCGTCGCCCTCGGTGATCAGGTTCGGGACGGCGGCCAGGGTGACCAGCGACAGGTCGTCGTCCACCACGGTGGCGGTGACCTGCTGCGCGCCGTTCGGCAAGCCGTTGCTGACCGAAAGGATGTCCACGACCACCGATTCGCCGCTCTCGACGTCCATATCGTCGAGGCCCGTCAGCACCAGCGTGCCGGAGCTCGCGCCGGCCGGAATCACGATCGCGGTGGACGCCGTGGAATAGTCGGTACCGCGCACGGCGCCGCCAGTGAAGCCCAGCCCCACCGTGACCGCCTGGCCCGAGAGGTTGGACAGGGTCGCGGTCAGGGTGGCGGTGCCGCCGTTTTCGTTGAAACTCGCCGGGCTGATCGACAGCGTCACCGTCGGCGACGGGTCGTCGTCGTTGATCGTCAGGGTCTGCTGCTGGACGCCGGATTCGTTGGCGAAAGGCACCGAGCTGATCTCGATGAGCGCCGTCTCGTTCGGCTCGTCCGAGGTGTCGGCCGCGACGGCGACGTTGCCGGTGTGGCTGGTGCTTCCGGCCGGAATCAGGACCGAGGGCAGCGTGTAGTCCACGCCCGCGGTGGCGGTGCCGCCGGCGCTGCCGAGGTTGACGGCGACCGCGGCCGCCGGCGCGTTCGAAAGCGTGAAGGTCAGCACCGGTGCCGCGGTGTCCTCCGTCACGCTGGCCGGGGCGAGCGCCATGGTAATGGTGGGCACTTCGGACAGGCGCTGGGTGCCGCCGCCGCTGAGGTCGGGCACGCAGACGCTGTCGCGCGTGGTGCACAGCGCCGCGCTGCTGCCGCCCCAGAGGATGCTGCGGCCATCGGTGGTCGACAGGGTGGTGAAGCCCAGGCCGCTGACCGTGCAGGTGGCGCCCGCGGCGCAGGTCGCCGGCACCATGTTGCAGAAGCTTGCGCTGGGGAAATTGCAGGTGACCGCCGAAGCCGATTCGTTGACCAGGGTGGCCGTACCGGCCCGGGCTTCGCCCCAGGCCAGCGCCGAAACGGACGCAACAAGGAAGCACAGCCAGAATTGGCTGGAGCGTAGGAACGACGGCATTGGATTCCCCTGGCAAGATCGAGCGCACGGCGGCTCTTGGACCGCCCCGCTCCGTGAAGGATAAATCAAAGTCCGCTCAGGTGGACATGGGTGCACCGGTCGGCGCCGAAAACGAAAACGGCCCGGCAAGGGCCCCGCCCGTCGCGGCTTAAACCCCTGGGTACCGGGATATGTAAAGAACCAAAACCCCAAAAAAGGCAAGGGCTTTTTAATCCCCCC
>JAIBEO010000163.1 GCA_019459185.1 Rhizobium sp.
GTTCTCGACCGCCTGCAAGATCCCCAAGAGCACAGTGCCTGGTGGCCGATCTGCGTGATGCGCGCCTGTATCACCGAAGAAGCACTGCAGAGTTTTCTCGAAGCGCTGCCGAACATCGAAACCAGCGAGCCCGATACCACCCCCTGACGCCCCAAAGAATAGGCGATTATATACTTGACAAACCCAGCAGGAAGGCCGAAACTGGCCTCACTCAAGGAGTTCTGTCATGTCCGCCGACCTTTTCGCCCCACACTTCCATGACGCTGATAAGGCTCGCGCCTATCTCGAAGCGCTGCGGTGGCCGCACGGCCCGGTCTGCCCGCATTGCGGCGTGGAAGGCGAGCACTACGCACTGAAGGGCGCGGCGCATCGCCCTGGCCTGATGAAGTGCAAGGACTGCCGTAAGCAGTTCTCGGTGACGGTCGGCACCGTGTTTGAGAAGAGCAAAATCCCGCTTAACAAGTGGCTCATGGCCGTGCATCTGATGTGCGCCAGCAAGAAGGCCATTAGCTCTCACCAAATTCACCGCATGCTGGGCGTCACCTATAAATCCGCCTGGTTCATGACCCACCGCATCCGCGAGGCCATGAAGCCGGGCAGCACTGGCCTGATGGGGTCGGGCGGCGGCGTTGTCGAAGCCGACGAGACGTACTGGGGCACCTCCAAGTCCAAGCCCGCAAAGGCTCGTGGTTACGAGCATAAGATGAAGGTTGTCTCGCTCGTCGAACGCGGCGGCGAGAAGCGTTCGATCGTTGTACAGAGCGTCAATTCGAAGACGCTTCGCGTCGTGCTCGAAGCGAATGTGTGCAAGTCTGCTCACCTAATGACCGACGAGTTCGGCGGCTACAAGAAGCTCGGAAAAGAATTTGCGTCGCACCGTTTCACCACGCACCAGTCGGGCCAGTACGCTGACGGGGAGACCCACTCCAACACGGTCGAGTCCTCGTTTAGCCTGCTTAAGCGCGGTCTAATCGGCACCTTCCACCATGTGGGCGAGCGGCATTTGCAGCGCTACGTGACCGAGTTCGATTTCCGCTGGAATCACCGCAAGGTGACGGACCGCGAGCGTAGCGATACGCTGCTGGCTGGAGTCGGCGGAAAGCGGTTGACTTACAATGCCTAAGCGGCCAGCGAAGCCCGAGGAAAGCCCCGTGTTCGACGACATCTTGCGGCGAATGTTAAGAACGCCCCCGGAGCCGCACAACAAGTCGAAGAAGACGGGGGCCGCAAAAACCCGCCCCCGCAACCCGCTCAAACGAAAAACGAAAACATCTCGGGGTGATGTACACC
>JAIBEO010000031.1 GCA_019459185.1 Rhizobium sp.
CTTCACGTAGTCGGCGTGGCCCGGGCAGTCCACGTGCGCGTAGTGACGGGTCGGCGACTCGTACTCCACGTGCGCCGTCGAAATCGTGATGCCGCGAGCCTTCTCTTCCGGCGCCGCGTCGATCGCGTCGTAAGCCTTGAATTCGCCACCGAAACGCTCCGCGCCAACCTTCGTCAGCGCCGCCGTCAGCGTCGTCTTGCCGTGGTCAACGTGACCGATGGTGCCCACGTTCACGTGCGGCTTCTTGCGCTCGAACTTTTCCTTAGACATGTCTGTCTGCCTCTAATCTGTAATCGGGGTTCTGGATGGATCAGGACTTCTTGATGACCTGTTCCGCGATATTGGCCGGGGCTTCTGCGTAGTGGTCGAATTCCATCGTGAAGGTGGCGCGACCCTGCGACATCGAGCGCATGGAGGTGGCGTAGCCGAACATTTCGCCCAGCGGCACCATCGCGTTGATCACCTTGCCCGAGGGAGTATCGTCGGAACCCTGCAGGATGCCGCGACGGCGACTCAGGTCGCCCATCACGTCGCCCATGTAGTCTTCCGGGGTGACGACCTCGACCTTCATGATCGGCTCGAGCAGGACCGGGCTGGCCTTCTGGAAGGCCTCCTTGAACGCCATCGAGCCGGCGACCTTGAACGCCATTTCGTTCGAGTCGACGTCATGGAACGAGCCGTCCACGGCCTTGATCTTGACGTCGACGACCGGGAAGCCAGCCAGAACGCCATTCTTCATGGCCTCCTCGATGCCCTTGCCCGCCGCGGTGACGTATTCCTTCGGAACCACGCCGCCGACGATGGCGTTCTCGAACGAGAAGCCGACGCCGCGCTCCTGCGGCTCCATCTCGATGACGATGTGGCCGTACTGGCCGCGACCGCCCGACTGGCGCACGAACTTGCCTTCCTGCTTGACCGCCTTGCGGACGGTTTCGCGATAGGCGACCTGCGGCTTGCCGACGTTGGCCTCGACGTTGAACTCGCGCTTCATGCGGTCAACGATGATGTCCAGGTGCAGCTCGCCCATGCCGGAGATGATCGTCTGGCCCGACTCTTCGTCGGTGCGCACGCGGAAGGACGGGTCCTCCTGCGCCAGGCGGCCGAGGGCGATGCCCATCTTTTCCTGGTCGGACTTGGTCTTCGGCTCGACGGCCATCGAAATGACCGGCTCCGGGAAGGTCATGCGCTCGAGCACGATCGGCGCGTCCTGCGAGCAAAGGGTGTCACCGGTGGTGACGTCCTTCAGGCCCACGGCCGCGGCGATGTCGCCAGCCAGCACTTCCTTGATCTCGTCGCGCTGGTTGGAGTGCATCTGCAGCAGGCGGCCGATGCGCTCCTTCTTGCCCTTGACCGAGTTCAGCACCTGGTCGCCCGCGCTCAGCGTGCCGGAGTAGACGCGGAAGAAGGTCAGCGAACCGACGAACGGGTCGGTCATGATCTTGAAGGCGAGCGCGGAGAACGGGGCCTTGTCGCTGGACTCGCGGCTCAGCTCCTTGGTCTCGTCGTCGACGTCCACGCCGCGCACGGCCGGCACGTCGACCGGCGACGGCAGCAGCTTGACCACGCCGTCGAGCATGGCCTGGACGCCCTTGTTCTTGAAGGCCGAGCCGCAGAACATCGGCACGATCTCGGTGCTGAGTGTGCGCTGGCGCAGGCCGGCGATGACCTCGTCCTCGGACAGTTCTCCCTGCTCGAGATACTTGTCCATCAGCTCTTCGCTGGCCTCGGCGGCCGACTCGATCATGAAGGCGCGGGCCTCGTTGGCCTGCTCCAGCAGCTCGGCCGGGATGTCGCGGTATTCGAAGTTCAGTCCCTGCGAGGCGACATCCCAGTGGATGGCCTTCATCTTCAGCAGGTCGACCACGCCCTCGAAGCCCTCTTCGGCGCCGATCGGCACCTGCATCGGCACCGGGGTCGCGCCAAGGCGAGACTTCAACTGGTCGCGGACCTTGAAGAAGTTGGCGCCAGTGCGGTCCATCTTGTTGACGAACGCGATGCGCGGCACGTGGTACTTGTTGGCCTGGCGCCACACGGTCTCGGACTGCGGCTGCACGCCGCCGACCGCGCACAGCACGAACACCGCGCCGTCGAGCACGCGCAGCGAACGCTCGACTTCGATGGTGAAGTCGACGTGGCCCGGGGTGTCGATGATGTTGAAGCGGTACTCAGGCATGGACTTGTCCATACCCTTCCAGAACGCGGTGGTGGCAGCGGACTGGATCGTGATGCCACGCTCCTGCTCCTGCTCCATCCAGTCCATGGTCGCGGCGCCGTCGTGCACTTCACCGATCTTGTGGCTCTTGCCGGTGTAGAACAGGATGCGCTCGGACGTGGTGGTCTTGCCGGCATCGATGTGAGCCATGATGCCGAAGTTACGGTAACGCTCGATGGGGGTATTACGTGCCACGATTGAGGTCCTTCTCTATTACCAGCGGTAGTGCGAGAAGGCCTTGTTGGCCTCCGCCATGCGGTGCGTTTCTTCGCGCTTCTTGACGGCGCCGCCACGATTCTCCGACGCCTCGAGCAGCTCGGCAGCCAGCTTGCGCGGCATGGTGTTCTCGCCGCGCTTACGCGCCGACTCGATCACCCAGCGCATGGCCAGCGCCATGCGGCGCGAGGAACGGACTTCGACCGGCACCTGGTAGGTCGCACCGCCGACGCGGCGGGACTTGACCTCGACGGCCGGCGCGACGTTGCCAAGCGCCTTCTCGACCAGGCCGAGGGCGTCGCTGTTCTTCTCGCCGATGACGTCCATGGCGCCGTAGACGATCTTCTCGGCGATCGACTTCTTGCCGGACTTCATGACCATGTTGATGAAGCGCGCGACGACTTCGCTTCCGTGCTTCGGATCCGGAAGGATCGAACGGGTACCGGGAGAACCTTTACGGGACATGATGCTTGCCTAAATAGTTTGATCGGGAATCAAGCGCTGCGGACGGAACCGCGCACTCAGGACTTCGGGCGCTTGGCGCCGTACTTCGAACGGCTCTGGCGACGCTTCGCCACGCCGGCGGCGTCGAGCGAGCCGCGCACGGTGTGGTAGCGCACGCCCGGCAGATCCTTGACTCGGCCGCCGCGGATGAGCACGACCGAGTGCTCCTGCAGGTTGTGACCTTCGCCGCCGATGTAGGAAATGACTTCGAAGCCGTTGGTCAGTCGAACCTTGGCCACCTTGCGAAGGGCCGAGTTCGGCTTCTTCGGGGTCGTGGTGTACACGCGGGTGCACACGCCACGACGCTGCGGGCAGTTGGCCAGCGCCGGGGAGGCGCTCTTGTAGGTGTTGGGCTGACGCGGCTTGCGCACCAGCTGATTGATCGTCGCCATGCGTTGGGGATCCTGAATGAAAAACAAGGCAGGCCGGAAACCGGCCCACCGAGAAGCGGGAGTTTACTTCGCGTTAAACGGACCTGTCAACGAGCGACAGGTCGCGTCATCTGGGTTTCCATCGTCCTTGAACCGGACACGAGGGGACGTCCTGTCCCCTCTTTCCGGATGTGGGCAAGCTATCGGCGAGCTTGCCAGCGCACTAGGTCAGCCTTCGGAGCCGGCTTCTTCGGTAGTCTCATTGGCCGTCGAGACGGCCCGCAAGGTCTCCAGTTCGGAATCGGACAGTTCGGGAACCGCGGCCTGGCGCCGCTTGTTGTGGTAAGCCAGGCCCGTACCCGCCGGGATAAGGCGGCCGACGATAACGTTTTCCTTCAGGCCCCGCAAGCTGTCGCGGGTGCCGCGCACGGCCGCCTCGGTCAGCACGCGGGTGGTTTCCTGGAAGGAAGCCGCCGAGATGAACGACTCGGTTGCCAGCGAGGCCTTGGTGATGCCCAGCAGCACCGGGTCGAACTTTGCCGGCATCTCGTTCTTGGACGCCGCCTTGGCGTTGTCCTCGATGACGCGGATGCGCTCGGCCTGCTCGCCCGCCATGAAGCGGGTGTCGCCGGCGTCGGTGATCTCGACCTTGCGCAGCATCTGGCGAATGATCGTTTCGATGTGCTTGTCGTTGATCTTCACGCCCTGCAGGCGGTACACGTCCTGGATTTCCTTGACCAGGTAGGCCGCCAGCGGCTCGACGCCCAGCAGGCGCAGGATGTCCTGCGGGTTCGGCTCGCCATCCACCACGGTCTCGCCCTTGGCGATGTGCTCGCCTTCGTAGACGATGACCTGGCGGTACTTCGGGATCAGCTCCTCGTGCTCGTTGCCGTCAGCGTCCTTGATGATCAGGCGCTGCTTGCCCTTGGTGTCCTTGCCGAAGCTGATGATGCCGGAGACCTCGGCCAGCACGGCCGGGTCCTTCGGCTTGCGGGCCTCGAACAGGTCGGCCACGCGCGGCAGGCCGCCCGTGATGTCGCGGGTCTTGGACGCTTCCTGCGGAACCTTGGTCACCACGTCGCCCACGCCGACGGCCGCGCCGTCCTGCAGGTTGACGACCGAGCGCGGCGGCAGCAGGTACTGCGCCGGCAAGTCGGTGCCCGGGATGGACAAGTCGTTGCCCTTGGCATCGACGATGCGGACGATCGGGCGCAGGTCCTTGCCGGCCGAACCACGGCGCTTCGGATCGGTGATCTCGCGCGAAGCCAGGCCCGTGAGCTCGTCGGTCTTCTCGATGACGGTGACGCCGTCGACGAAGTCGATGAAGCGCACGAAACCCGCCACTTCCGACACGATCGGGTGGTTATGCGGGTCCCAGTTGGCCACGACCTGGCCAGCCTTGACCGGGTCGCCGTCCTTGACGTTGATCACGGCGCCGTAGGGCAGCTTGTAGCGCTCGCGCTCGCGGCCATGGTTGTCCAGGACCGACAGCTCGCCGGAACGCGAGACCGCCACCAGGTGGCCGTTCGCGTGCTGCACGTGCTTGAGGTTGTTGAACTTGATGGTGCCGGTGGTCTTGACCGTGATGTTGTCCACGGCGGCCGCACGCGAAGCCGCGCCGCCGATGTGGAAGGTACGCATGGTCAGCTGGGTGCCCGGCTCGCCGATCGACTGCGCGGCGACCACGCCGACCGCCTCGCCGAGGTTGACGATGTGGCCACGGGCCAGGTCGCGGCCGTAGCAGTGGGCGCAGATGCCGAAGGCGCTGTCGCAGGTGATCGCGGAGCGAACCTTGATGGACTGGACGCCGGCGGCCTCGAGCTTGTCCACCCAACCCTCGTCCAGCAGGGTGTTGCGGGTGACGATCGGATCTTCGTCGTTGCCCGGCAGGTAGACGTCCTCGGCCACGATGCGGCCCAGCACGCGGTCGCGCAGCGGCTCGACCACGTCGCCGCCTTCAACGATCGGGGTCATGGTCAGGCCGTTGGCGGTGCCGCAATCCGGCTCGGTCACCACGACGTCCTGGGCAACGTCGACCAGGCGGCGGGTCAGGTAGCCGGAGTTCGCGGTCTTCAGCGCGGTGTCCGCGAGGCCCTTACGGGCACCGTGGGTCGAGATGAAGTACTGCAGCACGTTGAGGCCTTCGCGGAAGTTCGCGGTGATCGGCGTCTCGATGATCGAGCCGTCCGGACGGGCCATCAGGCCGCGCATACCCGCCAGCTGGCGGATCTGCGCCTGCGAACCACGAGCGCCTGAGTCGGCCATGATGTAGACCGAGTTCATCGACTTCTGGTCGATGGTCTCGCCCTTGGCGTTCTGCACCTTCTCGGTGCCGATCGCCTCCATCATCGCCTTGGCCACGCGCTCGTTGGTACGCGACCAGATGTCCACGACCTTGTTGTAGCGTTCGCCGGCGGTGACCAGGCCGCTCTGGTACTGCTCCTGGATTTCGAGGACCTCGGATTCGGCTTCGGCCAGGATGCCCTTCTTCTCGTCCGGGATGATCATGTCGTCGATGCCGATCGACACGCCCGCGCGGGTGGCGTAGGAGAAGCCGGTGTACATCAGCTTGTCGGCGAAGATCACCGTGTGCTTCAGGCCCAGCATGCGGTAGCACGAGTTGATCAGGCGGCTGATGGCCTTCTTGGTCAGCTCGGTGTTGGCCAGCGCGAACGGCAGGCCGTCCGGCAGGATCTCGGCCAGCAGCGCACGGCCGACGGTGGTGTCGATGATGCCGCTCTTCTCGGCCTTGTCGCCGTTTTCGTCCATCTCGACGCGCTTGAGGCGCACCTTGACCTTGGCATGCAGCTCGACGACGCGGTTGTCGTACGCGCGCTTAACCTCGGCGACGTTCGCGAACACCATGCCCTCGCCCCTCTTGTTCTCGAGGGCGCGGGTCATGTAGTACAGGCCCAGAACGACGTCCTGGGTCGGCACGATGATCGGCTCGCCGTTGGCCGGCGACAGGATGTTGTTCGACGACATCATCAGGGCGCGGGCTTCCAGCTGGGCCTCGAGGCTCAGCGGGACGTGCACGGCCATCTGGTCGCCGTCGAAGTCGGCGTTGAACGCGGTGCAGACCAGCGGGTGCAGCTGGATGGCCTTGCCCTCGATCAGCACCGGCTCGAACGCCTGGATGCCCAGGCGGTGCAGGGTCGGGGCGCGGTTGAGCAGCACCGGGTGTTCGCGGATCACCTCTTCAAGGATGTCCCAGACCTCGGCGGACTCGCGCTCGACCAGCTTCTTGGCGGCCTTGATCGTCGTGGCCAGGCCACGGCGCTGCAGCTTCGCGAAGATGAAGGGCTTGAACAGCTCGAGCGCCATCTTCTTCGGCAGGCCGCACTCGTGCAGGCGCAGGGTCGGGCCGACCACGATGACCGAACGGCCGGAGTAGTCGACGCGCTTGCCGAGCAGGTTCTGGCGGAAGCGGCCCTGCTTGCCCTTGATCATGTCGGCGAGCGACTTGAGCGGGCGCTTGTTGGTGCCGGTGATGGCGCGGCCGCGGCGGCCGTTGTCCATCAGGGCGTCGACCGACTCCTGCAGCATGCGCTTCTCGTTGCGCACGATGATGTCGGGCGCATTGAGCTCGAGCAGGCGCTTGAGGCGGTTGTTGCGGTTGATGACGCGGCGGTACAGGTCGTTGAGGTCGGAGGTCGCGAAGCGGCCGCCGTCCAGCGGGACCAGCGGGCGCAGGTCGGGCGGCAGCACCGGCAGGACGGTCATGACCATCCACTCCGGGCGGTTGCCCGACTCCAGGAACGCTTCCATCAGCTTGATGCGCTTGGTGAGGCGCTTGAGCTTGGTCTCGGAGTTCGTCGAGGCGATCTCCTCCTTCAGGCGCAGCAGCTCGGCGTTCAGGTCAATGGTGCGCAGCAGCTGGTAGACCGCCTCGGCGCCCATCAGGGCGTCGAAGTCGTCACCGTGCTCCTGGCGCGCGGTCAGGAACTGCTCCTCGTTGAGCAGCTGGCCGCGCTCGAGCGTGGTCAGGCCCGGCTCGATGACCACGTAGGCCTCGAAGTACAGGATGCGTTCGATGTCGCGCAGGGTCATGTCCAGCATCAGGCCGATGCGCGAAGGCAGCGACTTGAGGAACCAGATGTGCGCGGTGGGGCTGGCCAGCTCGATGTGGCCCATGCGCTCGCGGCGGACCTTGGCCAGGGTGACCTCGGTGCCGCACTTCTCGCAGACCACGCCGCGGTGCTTCATGCGCTTGTACTTGCCGCACAGGCACTCGTAGTCCTTGATCGGGCCGAAGATGGCCGCGCAGAACAGGCCGTCACGCTCCGGCTTGAAGGTGCGGTAGTTGATGGTCTCCGGCTTCTTGACCTCGCCGAAGGACCAGCTGCGGATCAGGTCCGGCGAAGCCAGGCCGATCTTGATGCCGTCGAAATCCAGCGACTGACGCTGCTGGTTGAACAGATTAAGTAGGTCTTTCATTTGATTCTCCTGTTCTCAGCGCCCGATCACTGCTCTTCCAGCTCGATGTTGATCGCCAACGAGCGGATTTCCTTGACCAGCACGTTGAACGACTCCGGCATGCCGGCGGTCATTTCGTGTTCGCCATCGACGATGTTCTTGTACATCTGGTTGCGGCCCTGCACGTCGTCGGACTTCACCGTCAGCATTTCCTGCAGGGTGTAGGCCGCGCCGTAGGCTTCCAGCGCCCAGACTTCCATCTCGCCGAAGCGCTGGCCGCCGAACTGCGCCTTGCCGCCCAGCGGCTGCTGGGTGACCAGCGAGTACGGGCCGGTCGAACGCGCGTGCATCTTGTCGTCGACCAGGTGGTTCAGCTTCAGCATGTGCATGTAGCCGACGGTGACCGGGCGATCGAACGCCTCGCCGGTGCGGCCGTCGTGCAGGATGGTTTGGCCGCTCTCCGGGAGCTCGGCCAGCTTCAGCATGGCCTTGATCTCGGCCTCGCTGGCGCCGTCGAACACCGGGGTGGCCATCGGCACGCCGTCAACCAGGTTCTGCGAGAGCAGCAGCAACTCCTTGTCGCTGAACTGGGACAGGTCGACGCGCTCGGCGGCCAGCTTCTTGTCGTGGTTGTAGATCTGGTCGAGGAACTTGCGCAGTTCCGCCACCTTCTCCTGGGCCTCGAGCATGCGCTGGATCTTCTGGCCCAAGCCCTTGGCGGCCCAGCCCAGGTGGACTTCGAGCACCTGGCCAATGTTCATTCGACTCGGCACGCCCAGCGGGTTGAGCACGATGTCGACGGTCTGGCCATCGGCCATGTACGGCATGTCCTGCACCGGCACGATGGTGGACACGACGCCCTTGTTACCGTGGCGGCCGGCCATCTTGTCGCCCGGCTGGATGCGGCGCTTCACGGCCAGGAACACCTTGACCATCTTCAGCACGCCCGGGGCGAGGTCGTCGCCCTGGGTGATCTTGCCGCGCTTGTCCTGGAACCGCTTCTCGAATTCCTTTTCGTGGGCCTCGATCTGCTTCTGCGCGCGCTCGACCATTTCGGCCGCATCCTCGTCCTTCATGCGGATCGAGAACCAGTCGTCCTTCTTCAGGCCGTCGAGGTACTCGGCGGTGATCTCGGTGCCCTTCTTGAGGCCGTTCGGGCCGCCGTTGGCGACCTTGCCGACGATCTGGGTGCGCAGGCGGGCGTAGATCGCGCCCTCGAGGATGCGGAACTGGTCGTCGAAGTCCTTCTTGACGCGCTTGATCTCGCTTTCCTCGATCTGGCGCGCGCGCTTGTCCTTCTCGATGCCGTCGCGGGTGAAGACCTGCACGTCGATGACGGTGCCGTCCATGCCCGGGGGCACGCGCAACGAGCTGTCCTTAACGTCGGAAGCCTTCTCGCCGAAGATGGCGCGCAGCAGCTTCTCTTCAGGGGTCAGCTGGCTCTCGCCCTTCGGCGTGACCTTGCCGACCATGATGTCGCCGGCACGGACCTCGGCGCCGATGTACACCACGCCCGACTCGTCCAGGCGGCCCAGGGCCTGCTCGGACACGTTCGGGATGTCAGCGGTGATCTCCTCGGGACCGAGCTTGGTGTCGCGCGCGACGCAGGTCAGCTCTTCGATGTGGATCGTGGTGTAGCGATCCTGCTCGACCACGCGCTCGGAGAGCAGGATCGAGTCCTCGAAGTTGTAGCCGTTCCACGGCATGAACGCGACCAGCATGTTCTGGCCCAGGGCCAGCTCGCCGATGTCGGTGGACGGGCCGTCGGCCAGCACGTCGCCGCGGGCGACCCGGTCACCCACGTTCACCAGCGGGCGCTGGTTGATGCAGGTGTTCTGGTTCGAGCGGGTGTACTTGACCAGCGTGTAGATATCCACGCCAGCGTCGTTGCCGTGGATCTCGGCCTCGTTCACGCGCACCACGATGCGGCCGGCGTCGACCTGGTCGATCACGCCGCCTCGCTTGGCATTGACGGTCACGCCCGAGTCGCGCGCCACGGCGCGCTCGATGCCGGTACCGACCAGCGGCTTCTGCGAACGCAGCGTCGGGACGGCCTGGCGCTGCATGTTTGCGCCCATCAGGGCGCGGTTGGCGTCGTCGTGCTCGATGAACGGGACCAGCGCTGCCGCAACGGACACCGACTGCATCGGCGACACGTCCATGTACTGGATCTCGCTCGGCGGCTTGAGCAGGGTCTCGGCCTGGAAGCGGCAGGGCACGAACGGGGCCTGGAAGCTGCCGTCCTTGTTCAGTTCGGCGTTGGCCTGGGCGATCGAGAACTCATGTTCCTCGATGGCCGACAGGAACTCGACCTGGTCGGTGACCTTGCCGTCCACGACCTTGCGGTACGGGGTCTCAAGGAAACCGTACTTGTTCGAGCGGGCGTACACGGCCAGCGAGTTGATCAGGCCGATGTTCGGGCCTTCCGGGGTCTCGATGGTGCAGACGCGGCCGTAGTGGGTCGGATGCACGTCGCGCACTTCGAAGCCGGCGCGCTCGCGGGTCAGGCCGCCCGGGCCAAGGGCCGAAACGCGGCGCTTGTGGGTCACCTCCGACAGCGGGTTGTTCTGGTCCATGAACTGGGACAGCTGCGAGGAGCCGA
Organism: Rhizobium sp.; assembly: GCA_019459185.1. Classification (GTDB taxonomy): domain Bacteria; phylum Pseudomonadota; class Gammaproteobacteria; order Xanthomonadales; family Xanthomonadaceae; genus Arenimonas. Next base: position 10,322 of record JAIBEO010000031.1, read on the forward strand.
AGAACTCCTTGATCGCGGCCGCCACCGGCTTGGCGTTGATGAGGTCCTGCGGGGTCAGGCCGTCGGACTCGGCCAGCGACAGGCGCTCCTTGACGGCGCGCTCGACGCGCACCAGGCCCACACGGAACACGTTCTCGGCCATCTCGCCCACCGAACGCACGCGGCGGTTGCCCAGGTGGTCGATGTCATCGACCACGCCGCGGCCGTTGCGGATTTCGCAAAGCGTGCGGATGACGTCGAGGATGTCCGAGGTCTCGCCGAGCTCGGCGACCATGGCCTTGGCCTGCTCGTCGTTGCGCTCGCCGAAGTACTTCGAGTCGAACAGCACCGGCGCGCCGGTGACTTCCTTGCGGCCGACGCGGCGGTTGAACTTCATGCGGCCGACGCCGGAGAGGTCGTAGCGCTCGAAGGTGAAGAACAGGTTGTAGAACAGGTTCTGCGCGGCGTCCTTGGTCGGCGGCTCGCCCGGGCGCATCATGCGGTAGATCTCGACCAGGGCCTCGAGCTGGGTCTTGGTCGGATCGATGCGCAGGGTGTTCGAGATGTACGGACCGCGGTCGAGGTCGTTCACCCACAGGGTGCCGATGGTATTGACGCCGGCCTTGCGCAGCTTGGCGATGTTCGCCTCGTTGAGCTCCTCGTTGGCCACAGCCAGCACTTCGCCGGTCTTGGTGTCGACCACGTCGTGGGCCACGATGCGGCCGAACAGGTACTCGTCGGGCACGGCCAGGGTGTCGACCTTGGCCTGCTCGAGCTGCTTAACGTGGCGCGCAGTGATGCGCTTGCCGGCCTCGACGATCACCTTGCCGCCGACGATCAGGTCGAAGTTCAGGGTCTCGCCGCGCAGGCGCTCGGCGACCAGTTCCAGCTCCACGCCGTCCTGCTTGGCGATGTGGAAGGTGTTGATCTCGAAGAAGAGCTTGAGCATTTCCTCGTTGTTGTAGCCAAGGGCGCGCAGCAGGATCGAAACCGGCAGCTTGCGGCGGCGGTCGATGCGGGTGAACACGCAGTCCTTCGGGTCGAACTCGAAGTCGAGCCAGGAACCGCGGTAGGGAATGATGCGGGCGCTGTAGAGCAGCTTGCCCGAGCTGTGGGTCTTGCCACGATCGTGGTCGAAGAAGACGCCCGGCGAACGATGCAGCTGCGAGACGATGACGCGCTCGGTGCCGTTGACAATGAAGGTGCCGTTGTCGGTCATCAGGGGCAGCTCGCCCATGTAGACCTCCTGCTCCTTCACGTACTTGATCGCCTTGGTGGACGATTCGCGGTCGTAGATGACCAGGCGCACCGTGACGCGCAGCGGGGCGCCGTAGGTCAGACCGCGGTTGCGGCACTCGCGCTCGTCGAACGGCGGCTCGCCGAGCTTGTAGCTGACGTACTCCAGGGCGGCGTTGCCCGAGTAGCTGGTGATCGGGAACACCGACTTGAGGGCGGCGTGCAGGCCGCGGTCTTCGCGCTTGGTCCCGGTGGCGCCTTCCTGCAGGAACTCGCGGTACGAGTCCATCTGGATGGCGAGCAGGTACGGCACGTCAAGGACGGCGCGGCGCTTGCCGAAGTCCTTGCGGATGCGCTTCTTTTCGGTGAAGGAGTACGTCATGGTGAGCTACCGCCTCGGGTATCTGTGGGCCGCGCGTCCGCGGTCCCGGGGGGAACATCAAACTGCCAGTGGGAAGTCGCTGGTATTGCCGGCACCAGCACGCCCTCTCCCGCTACTTCCGACTGGCAACTCTCAGGTGTTTTGCCTTGCTTGCCACGTGCCGTTCCAGGAACGGCCAAAGGCCGGGGGCTTTCGCCCCCAGCCTCAGGTGGTCGCCGATGAAAGCCGGCGACGCAATCCGACGCTTACTTGAGCTCGACCGTGGCGCCGGCCGCCTCGAGGTCCTTCTTGAACTTCGCGGCGTCGTCCTTCGAAGCGCCTTCCTTGACGGTCTGCGGGGCGCCCTCGACGAGGTCCTTCGCTTCCTTCAGGCCCAGGCCGGTGATGGCGCGGACGGCCTTGATGACCTCGACCTTCTTCTCGCCGGCCGACTTCAGCACGACGGTGAACTCGGTCTGCTCCTCGACCGGGGCGGCGGCGGCGGCCGGGCCGGCGGCCATCATGACCGGGGCGGCGGCGGACACGCCGAACTTCTCTTCGATGGCCTTGACCAGCTCCATCACTTCCATCAGGGTCTTGCCAGCGATGGCGTCGACGATCTGCTCGTTGGAAAGGGACATTGTGATTACCTCTGGATAATTATCTGGATTGGATTACTTCGAGCCGGGAAGGCGTCGAGCTTCAGGCGGTTTCCGCTGCGGCCTCGGCAGGGGCGGCTTCGTCGCCACCACCCTGCTTGTCGGCCACGGCCTTGACGGCGCGGGCGAACATCGTGGCCGGCTCGGCCAGGACGCGGGCCAGCATGGCCAGGGCCTGTTCACGGGTCGGCAGCGAAGCGAGGACCTCGACATGGCTGGCCGGATAAACCTGGCCACCCACGGCGACGACCTTGGCCTTCAGCTTGTCGTTGCCCTTGGCGAACTCCTTGATCAGGCGGCCGGCGGCGCCGGGCTCCTCGGTAGAGAACGCGTATAGCAGCGGACCCACGAGCGCATCCTTGGCGCACTCGTATTCCGTGCCTTCGACGGCGCGCGAAGCCAGGGTGTTCTTGACAACCTTCAAGAACACGCCGTTCTCGCGAGCCTTCTTGCGCATCTCGGTCATCTGGGCGACCGTGGTGCCAGCGTACTCAGCGGCGATCAGGGAGTGCGCCTTGGCGGCGATTTCTGCCAGCTCGGCGACAACTTCTTGCTTTTGGGACAGATTGAGAGCCATTGCACTCCTCCAATTGGACTCCACCCGCGGCTCCAGCCGCTGGTGGTCTTGGGCGGCGCCGTTCCCTCGGCGCCGGGGACGCGGGTTGCGTCCCGGTGGTGGCCTATCCAGATTTCTCCAGGAGGCGGCACCATCTACGCAGGCCCGGCTTCGTCAGAAGTCCGGATTAAGCGATCCCGCTTGTGGCGACGGCGAATCCATGCCTTTCGTGCATCCCTGCCCGACGTCGTCACGCGCAGACCGCACCTGCGGTCTTTGATGGCTACGCCCGGGGCAAGCCCCGGGCGTCGCCTTCAAAATCTTCCGGCCGGGGCGACACTCCCCGCCGTGCAAACGATTAATTAGCCAGCGCCAGCGAGGACAGGTCGAAGACCACCCCCACGCCCATCGTCCATCACAGCCACACCATCTACAAAGT
>JAIBEO010000171.1 GCA_019459185.1 Rhizobium sp.
AAAAAAAAAAAAAAATTTTGGGCTCATCTAAATTTGTTTTTTCACCCCCCTTTAAAAAAAAAAATTTTTCCCGCACCCCATTTTTTGTTTGCCTTTGTCCGCTTCCATCCGCTTTGATCCGCGTTCGAAAACGAAACCGCCTACTTGCGGGCCGCCGCGACCTCGGCGCGCATGCGGGAGATCACTTCCGCGTAGTCCGGGGCGTTGAAGATGGCGCTGCCGGCCACGAAGGTGTCGGCGCCGGCGGCGGCGATTTCTCGGATGTTGTCGGCTTTCACGCCTCCGTCGATTTCCAGGCGGATGGGCTTTCCGAGCTTGTCGATGCGCTCGCGCACGCGCTTGAGCTTGTCGAGCGCCGAGGGGATGAAAGCCTGGCCGCCAAAGCCCGGGTTCACCGACATCAGCAGCACCAGGTCGAGTTCGGGCAGCACGTAGTCCAGCACTTCCACCGGCGTCGCCGGGTTCAGCACCAGGCCGGCCTGGCAACCCAGCGACTTGATCAACTGCACCGTGCGGTGCACGTGCTCGCTGGCCTCCGGGTGGAAGCTGATGAGGCTGGCACCTGCTTTGGCGAAGTCGGGCACGATGCGGTCCACGGGCTTCACCATCAGGTGCACGTCGATCGGCGCGGTGACGCCGTGCTTGCGCAGCGCCTCGCACACCAGCGGGCCGATGGTGAGGTTGGGCACGTAGTGGTTGTCCATCACGTCGAAGTGCACCCAGTCGGCGCCGGCCGCGAGCACCGCGTCCACCTCCTCGCCCAGCTTGGCGAAATTGGCGGACAGGATGGACGGGGCGATGATGCAGTTCGACATGGGGGCCTCAGCGCTTGCTGCGCAGCTTCTGGATGCGGTCGTAGGCGGCGTTGATTTCGCCGGCTTTCTTCTCGGCCTGCAGCCGCAGGTCCTCGGCGGCGCCGTTGAGGCGGTCCGGGTGGTACTGGGTGATCAGGCGGCGGTAGGCGCGGTCGATCTCGGCCTCGCTGGCGTCGGCCGACAGGCCCAGCACGGCGTAGGGGTCGTACTGCTTCGGACGGAACCAGCCGGCGTCGAAGGCGTGGCCGATGAGCAGGCCGATCAGCGCGCCGGCCGGGTGGCCGCGCATCAGCGCCATGCCGGCGATGGCGCCCAGCACCTTGCCGTACCACCTCACGGCGCGGCCCCGGCGGCGAAGCCCGGCTGGGCGGCGTACCAGGCCGCCAGCGCCTCGATGTCGGCGGGCTGCAGCGAATTGGCCAGGCTGGTCATCGGCACGTGCTGGCGCTTGCCGCTGCGGTAGTCGCCCAGGGCGCGCTCGAGGTAGAGCCGGTCCTGGCCGCCCAGGTGCGGCGTGCCCGGCGTGCGGCTGGTGCCGTCGGCGCCATGGCAGGCCATGCACAGGCCCAGCTTGGCGGGGCGCGCCACCGGGCCGGCGGCCGGAGCGGCCACCGCGGCGGAAACGGGGGTGTCGCCGTCGGCGCAGGCCGCCAGCGGGGCCAGCACCAGGCCCAGGATCAGGGTGGGTCGGAACATGCCGCGATTCTAGCAGCGGGACGCCGCCGCGGGCCCCGGCGGCGTACAATGGCCGGCCCAGCTTCACGCCGTCGAGACGCCCGTGCCGACCACCCTGCATACCTCCGACCTGCCCGGCCTGAACCTGCTCCACCGCGGCAAGGTCCGCGACGTTTACGAACTGCCCGGCAAGCGCCTGCTGATGGTCGCCACCGACCGGCTCTCGGCCTTCGACGTGGTGCTGCCCGACCCGATCCCCGGCAAGGGCGAGATGCTCTGCCAGATCAGCAATTTCTGGTTCAACAAGACCGCGCACCTGGTGCCCAACCACCTCACCCACGAGGACGTGGCCAGCGTGCTGCCGCCCGGCACCGACGTGGCCCTGTACACGCGCCGCTCGGTGGTCGCCAAGCGCCTGCGCCCGGTGCCGGTGGAGGCCATCGCCCGCGGTTACCTCATCGGCAGCGGCTGGAAGGACTACCAGCGCACCGGCGCCGTCTGCGAAATCCGCCTGCCCACCGGCCTGCGCCAGGCCGAACAGCTGCCGCAGCCCATCTTCACGCCGTCGAGCAAGGCCGCCGTGGGCGACCACGACGAGAACATCAGCTTCGACACCATGGTCTCGCGCATCGGCGCCGAGCTGGCCGAACAGATCCGCGCCGCCACGCTGCAGATCTACCAGTTCGCGGCCGAATACGCCCTGGGCCGCGGCATCATCATCGCCGACACCAAGCTCGAGTTCGGCCTGGACGACAACGGCGTGCTGCACGTGATGGACGAGATGCTCACGCCCGACAGCTCGCGCTTCTGGCCGGCCGACCAGTACCAGGTGGGCATCAGCCCGCCCAGCTACGACAAGCAGTTCGTGCGCGACTACCTCGAGACCCTGGACTGGGACAAAACCGCGCCCGGCCCGCGCGTGCCCGCGGAGGTGATCGAAGTCACCCGCGGCAAGTACGCCGAGGCCCTGGACCGGCTGGCCGACATCCGCCTGGATTGACGCCCCGGCGCGGGCCCGGCGCTATGATGGCCGCACCACCCGAAACACCCGGAGCCCGCCCATGGCGACCTCGCCCGACCTGATGGATTCGCCCGACCCGCGCCGGCCGATCGACCGCTGGCTGTCGAGTTATTCCGGCGACCACGTCAACGCCACCAACCAGGCCATCCACGTGGTCTGCGTGCCGGCCATCGTGTGGTCGGTGACCGCCGGCTTCTGGCTCATCCCCGTGCCCGAGGCGCTGGCGCGCCCCGGCGCCTGGATGGCGCTGGCCATGTTCGCGGCCTGGCTGTGGTACTGGAAGCTCTCACGCAAGCTGGCGCTGGGCGCGCTGGTGGCCTTCGTCGGCTTCGGCTTCGTCAACCGCGCGCTGTGGGACACGCTGGGCCCCGCGGGACTGGGCTGGACGGCGCTGGGCGTGTTCGTGGTGGCCTGGATCGGCCAGTTCATCGGCCACAAGATCGAAGGCCGCCGGCCCAGCTTCTTCACCGACCTCAAGTACCTGCTGGTCGGGCCGCTGTGGACGCTCGACAAGCTCTACCGCAAGCTCGGCTGGAGCCACTGAAACGAGAAGGGCGCGAGGGCCAACGGCCCCCACGCCCCGGTCAACGCGCTTCGCCGGGCCTCAGCCCATCGACGCCGCCATGCCTGCCGCGCCCAGGCCGATCACCACGCCCAGCACGATGCTGAGCACGATGACCAGCACCGTGGCGATCACCAGGTACAGCAGCGACACCAGCAGCGAACGCGCGAAGCCGATGGCGCGGCCGTCCGGGTGCTTGATGAGCCAGTTCACGCAGGCCGCGGTAATGAACAGACTGGCCAGCAGGCTCACCGCCATCGCGCCCAACATGGCGCCCATCATCGTCGCCGCGGCGGCGGCGGCCGCTTCGCTGCCGTCCATCGAGGGCAGCGCCGCGCCGCCCACACCCATCGCGGCCGACACCACCATGTTCACCACGATGCCGATGATGCCGGCCACCAGCACCACCAGCAGCGAGCGGCCATAGCCGGGCGAAAAGCCCTCGACCATGCGCACCGACAGCTTCAGGATCAGCGCCCCCACCAGCAGGCCGATCACCGCGATCACCAGGAGGCCCACCAGGGCTCCGCCAATTGCAGCCATTTCCATCTCGAATCTCCCCATTCGTCTTGGTTTGGTGCGCAATGCGCCCCGGGACTGTGACCGAGCGCGCGGGCCGGGGCAAGCCTTGCACGCGCGGTGCGCCCCGAGGCGCGATAATGCCCCACCGTCCCTGCCGGCCCGCCCATGCCCCCGCGCGACATCCTGCTCGCCCTGCTGATCTGCCTGGCCTGGGCCGGCAATTTCCTCGGCTCCGCGCTGGCGCTGCGGGAACTGCCGCCGCTGCTGTTCTCCGCGCTGCGGCTGGCGCTGCTGGTGCTCATGCTGGGCGTGTTCCTGCGCCGTCCCGCGCCAGGGCAATGGCCGCGCCTGCTGGCCATCGCCACCTGCACGGGCGTGCTGCATTTCGGCCTGAGCTTCTGGGCGCTGAAGCTGGCGGGCGACCTGTCGTCACCGGCCATCGTGATGCAGAGCTACATCCCGATGTCGGTGTTGCTGGCCTGGGCGCTGCTGGGCGAACGGTTCGCCTGGCGCACCGGCACGGCGATCGCCATCAGCTTCGGCGGCGTGCTGGTGCTGGGCTTCGACCCGCTGGTGCTCGACAACCCGGCCTCGCTGTTCCTGATGCTGGCGTCGGCGTTTTTCCTGGCGCTGGCCACGGTGATGATGCGCGGCCTGACGGGCGTGACGCGCTACGGCATGCAAGCCTGGATCGCGGCGGTGGGCTTGGGCCCGCTGCTGGCACTGAGCCTGTGGCTGGAACCGGGCGCGCTGGCGACGCTGGGCGGCATCAGCGGCACGGCCTGGGCCGGCGTGGCCTACGCGGCCATCATGGCCTCGGTGATCGGCCACGGCCTGTACTACTCGCTGATCCAGCGCCACGCCGTGGCCCGCGTCATGCCCTGGCTGCTGCTGACGCCGGTGTTCGCCATGGCCCTGGGCATCGCCTTCTGGGGTGACCGTCCCGGCCCCAAGCTCTGGATCGGCGGCGCCATGACCCTGGCCGGCATCCTGCTCATCGCCCTGCGCAGCCAGGCGAAAGCGCGGCCAGCGCCTGTCGCGGAAGAGCTGTGAGGGCTGCGGTTTGAACGCGGATCAGATCGGATTGAAGCGGATAAGAACAAATAGAAAGATCCGATCTGATCCGTGTTGAAAAGAAAAAGGCGGGCCGGAGCCCGCCTCATTCAGTGCGACGATGGCAGCCCGTCAGAGCCTGGGCACCCAGTCGTCCTTTTCGCGCGGGCGCAGCAGCCAGCGGCACAGGGCCGGCAGGAAGATGATGGCCGCGACCATGTTCACCACGAACATGAAGGTGAGCATGATGCCCATGTCGGCCTGGAACTTCAGGTCCGAGAAGATCCACATCGCCACGCCCACCGCCAGCGTCAGCGCGGTGTAGAAGATCGCGATGCCGGTGGTCTTGAGCGCGATGAAGTAGCTCTCCGAGATGGTACGGCCCTGCAGCATCGCCTCGCGCATGCGGGCGAAGATGTAGATGCCGTAGTCCACGCCGATGCCCACGCCCAGCGCCACCACGCAGAGCGTGTTGACCTTCATGCCGATGTCGAGCTCGACCATCAGCGAATGGCCCAGCTCGGTCACCAGCACCAGCGGCAGCAGCACGCACAGCGCCGCCAGCGGGTTGCGGAAGCTCAGCCAGCACATCAGGAACACCGCCGCGTACAGCAGGTACAGGATGGTGTGTTCGGACGCGCGCACCGTGTCGTTGGTGGCGGCCATCACGCCCACGTTGCCGGTGGCCAGGCGCAGGTTCACCTGGTCGGAGGCGAAGGACGGGTCCTGCGCCGCCTGTTCGGCCAGCCGCACCTGCAGGTTGCCCTCGGTGTAGGCGTTGTTCTTCTCGCGGAAGTCCTTCACCGCCGCCACCACCCGGTCGATCGTCGTCGCCTGGTGGTCGGAGGTGAAGATGGTGATCGGCATCGCGCTGCAGTCGGAGTTGAGCAGGCCCGAGTCGGTCTCGAAGCTCTGCGTCGCCTGGCGCAGCGTGTCCGGGTCGCGCGGCAGCACGCGCCAGGCCACCGAGCCGTCGTTCCAGCCGGCGTTGACGATCTTGGCCGCCGCCGGCAGCGTGATCACCTGCTCCACGCCCTCGACGTTCTCCATGTGCCAGGCGAAGCGGTCGACCAGCTCCATCGCGGCGTAGGAAGTGGTGCAGGCCGAAGGGCCGGCTTCGGCGATGACGTTGAGGATGTCCACGCCGAGCGCGAACTTCTCGCTGATCAGCACCGCGTCCTGGTTGTAGCGCGCGTCCGGGCGCAGTTCGGCCACGCCCTTCTGGGCGTCGCCGATCATCACCTTGTTGCCGTGCTGCCAGGCGAAGAACCACACCGCGGCGCCCACCACGATGACCGCCAGGGCGGCCGTGGGCTTGCTCAGGCGCGACAGCGCCGCCCAGATGCGGTCGAAGCGGGTCAGCTGGCGCAGGCGGAACTCGCGCTTGCGGTCCAGGTTGCGCAGGCGGGTGTAGCTCAGCAGCACCGGCAGCAGCACCAGGTCGGTGAGGATGGTCAGGGCCACGCCCACGGTGGCGGTGATGGCCAGCTCGCGCACCATGTCGATGGGGATGACCATGATGGCGCCGAAGCCGATGCAGCCCGCCAGCAGCGCCACCGTGCCCGGCACCAGCAGCATGCGGAAGGACAGGCGGGCGGCCTCGAGCGGCTCGACCGCGTCCTTGGCGCGCGCGCGCAGTTCCTCGACCGTGCCCTCTTCCAGGCCGCCGAAGAAGATCTCGCCGCGGAAGCGGTTGATCATCTGCTCGCCGTGGCTGACCGCGATCGCGAAGATCAGGAAGGGCGTCAGCATGTTCATCGGATCGATGCCGAAGCCCATCAGCTGCAGCGCGCCCAGCATCCACACCACCGACACCAGGGCCGCGGCCACGGTGAGGCTGGCCAGCTTGGCCGAGGTGGAGTACAGGAACAGCAGCAGCCAGGTGAAGGCGATGGTCAGCGCGAAGAACTTGATCACCGAGCGGGCGCCGTCGCTGATGTCGCCCACCATCTTGGCGAAGCCGATGATGTGGACGCTGTGGTGCTCGTCCTCGTACTTCTGCCGGATGGCCTCGAACTGGTCGGCCACCTGCTGGTAGTCGAGCTTGTTGGTGGCGCTTTCCGGGATCAGGTCGGCCCAGATCATCGCGCCCGAGAAGTCCTTGGCCACCAGCCGGCCGACGATGTTGGCCTTGATGATGTTGCCGCGGATCTGGTCGAAGTCCTCCTGCGTGGAGGCGAAGCCCTCGACGTTCGGGGTGAAGGTCTGCGGGATGACGTTGCCGCCGGACAGGCCGTCCTCGACCACCTCGATGAAGCGCACGTTCGGCGTGAACAGCGAACGGGCGCGGGCGTCGTCGGTGGCGTCGAGGTTGATGACCTCGTTGGTGACGTTCTCCAGCGTGGCCATGAAGGCCTGGTCGAGCATGTCGCCGTCCTTGGCGACCACGGCCACGAGCACGCGGTTGGCGCCGCCGAACTCGAGCTCGTAGTCCTGGAAGGTCTGCATGTACTCGTGCTGCAGCGGCACCTGCTTCTTGAAGCCGGCGTCCACCTTGAGCTGGCTGGCGAAAAAGAGCATCGCCACGGTGATGATCGCGAAGACCACCAGGATCAGCGGCCGGTTCGCGAACACCAGGTTTTCCGCGAGGCGGGCGAACGGGCCGGGCTGGCTGTTGGGCAGGCTCATGGGATCTCCGTTACTGCGGGCGGTACAGGCCGGCGCCCTTGTCGCCAACCACGATGAAGCCGGCGTCGCCGGCCGGCAGGACGCCGGTGAGGTTCGGCGTTTCGCCGCTGGCCATTTCGAAGCTGGTGGCCGCGAACGGCGTGCCGGTGCCCGGGCGGGTCAGCACGACGCCGTTGGCACCCACCAGGATGGCGCCACCGTTGGGCAGCGCGTGGCCGCCCAGCAGGCTGGTGCCGACGCCGGTTTCCACCGGGGTCCAGGTGTCGCCGAGGTCCATGGACTCGAGCACGTTGCCGCGCAGGCCGAAGGCCAGCAGGTGGCCGGCGTCCCAGGCCAGGATGCCGAACATCGAGCCCTCGTACGGCAGGCGCTTGCGTTCCCAGGTCTGGCCGCCGTCGCGCGAGCGGAAGAAGGCGCCGCGCTCGCCGGCGATCACCAGGGCGCCGCCGGCGTCCTGCGCGATGGCGTTGAGGTGCGGGTCCGCCTCGGCGTCGAGCTCGAGGTCGGAGGCGTCGAAGGTCCAGTCGTCGCCTTCGCCGGCGTCGGTGGCGGGTGTGGACGTGGCCTCGGCCGTGGTCTCGTCGCCGTGGTCGATGATGCTGCGCGGCTCCCAGGTGACGCCGCCGTCGGTGGTGGCCAGCATCAGGCTGTAGGCGCCGACCGCGAAGCCGTTCATGCCATCGACGAAGAGCACGTCCATCACCGGCACGCCTTCGGTGGGATCCATGGTGTCCAGGGTCCAGGGCGCGGCGCGGCGGCGGGTCCAGGTCTGGCCGCCGTCGGTGGAGTGCACGATCACGCCGTCGTGGCCGGCGGCCCAGAGCACGCCGTTGGCGGTGGCGATGGAAGTGAGGGTGGAACGGGTGGGCACCGGCGCCTGCTTCCAGGCCTGGCCGTCCTCGGAGGACAGCACGTGGCCGCGCTCGCCGACGGCGAAATAGCCCGCCTGGGTGCGCACCACGTCGAGCAGCAGCGAACGGCTGGCGCGCGGCATCATTTCAGCGTCTAGCACGGCCGGGTCGGTGGACCCGTCCTGTGCCTGCAGCGCGAAGGGCAACGCCAGCGCCAGCAGCAGGGCTGCGGCGAGGCGCGTGCGATGGATGGGGGTGTTGGGCATTGCGTCCTCCTGCCTGGCCCCGGCACGCGCAGGGCCCCTCAACGCAGCCGCGGCCCGTGGGGGGGGGGGGGGGGGGGGGAAAAA
>JAIBEO010000183.1 GCA_019459185.1 Rhizobium sp.
CACCGAGCAGGAAGCGACCCTCGCCTTCGCGGTGCGGCCGGCGCCAGCTCGGTGGATAGCGAAGAACCGCCCAGGCCATCCCGGACTTGGGAGAAGAACCATAAAAAAACGCCCCGGCCAGGCCGGGGCGTCGAATTCCCACTGACGGGAAGGAGAGACGGAGGCTCAGGCGCGCTTGCGAACGCGCTTCGCGGCCGGGCGCGCCGGGCGGCGCGGGCTGCGCTTGGGCTGGATGAAGCGGGCCTCGAACTCGGCCTCGGCTTTGGCGGCGAAGCCGGCGGCCTGCTTGCGCAGCTTCGCGACCTTCCGGCCGGCCTCGACGGCGGCGGCATCGGCGCGGGCACGCAGGGCTTCGGCGTTGGCGGCGGCGTCGGCGAACTGCCTGATCGCCTGCTTGCGGGCCAGCGACGCGGCGCCCAGGCCGGCCAGCAGCACGGCACGCGGCGTGAGGGCGATGGGAGCGCTGCGACGACGGCGCGGGGAAGTCTGGCGGGTCATGGGGAACCTCGTGGCGGGGCCAGGGCGGCCCGTTTCGCACCCGAGTCTCGACGCCCTGCCCCGAGTTTTCACACTAGAGCCGGCGCCGGCTTGCGGGGCGCGGGAGGTCGGGCGATGCTGGCCGCATCCCCGCGATGGAGTCACCCCGCATGGCCGCCAAGAAATCCGCCTGGGCGAAGTTCCCGCACGACGCCAAGGCCTTCGACTACGCCGGCGACAAGCTCAGGAAGGCCTGGCCGGGCCTGCACGCCGGCGACGCCGAACCCTTCCCCGACGACAAGCGCGCCGCCGCGCTCATCAAGGCCGCCGGCAAGGCCGCGCCCAAGGGCATGGAGGCCGCGGAGCTGGCCGAAGCGCTGCAGGACGCCTGGCGCGCCTTCCACCGCGGCGAGTTCCAGCAGGCCTTCGAGGCCGGCAGCGCGCTGGGCCCGGTGGGAGCCTCGGTGGCCTGCAAGGCCATCGCCATCCACGCCACCCACCTGATGGACGACGAGGACGAGCAGCTCAAGCGCTACGAACAGGCCGGCAAGCTGGCCGAAGCCGCCATCGCCACCCTGCCCGGCGAGGCCAACAGCCACTACCGCTACGCCCACGCCATGGGCCGCTACAGCCAGGGCATCTCGATCGCCAAGGCGCTAAAGCTGGGCCTGGCTACCAAGGTGCGCAAGGCGCTTGAAAAGACCCTGGAGCTCGCGCCCAAGCACGCCGAGGCGCATACCGCGCTGGGCCTGTACCACGCCGAAATCATCGACAAGGTCGGCGCCCTGGTCGGCGGCCTGACCTACGGCGCCAAGGCGGCGGAGGCCGAAAAGCACCTGGCCACTGCGCTCAAGCTCACGCCCGAATCGCCGATCGCCCACGTCGAGCACGCCAACCTGCTGTTGCTGCTGCACGGCGAAAAGAAGGAAGACCAGGCCGCGAACGCCTTCGAGAAAGCCGGCAAGCTCAAGCCCCAGGACGCCATGGAGGCCCTGGACGCCGAGTTCGCCCGTGCCCAGCTCGAATAAGCCACGCGGGCTGGACGAGGCCGAAGCCGCGCGCCGCCTGGCCCGCTTCGGCCGCAACGAACTGCCGCCGCCACCGCGCCGCGGCCTGGGCCGCATCGCCGCGCAGGTGATGACCGAGCCCATGTTCCTGCTGCTGGCGCTGGCCGCCGGCGCCTACCTGGTGCTGGGCGAACCGGCCGAGGGCACGCTGCTGGCGGGTTTCGCCGTGGTTACCATCGGCCTGGTGGTGGTGCAGGAGCGGCGCAGCGAACGTGCGCTCGAGGCGCTGCGTGCGCTGGGCGCGCCCATGGCCGTGGTGCTGCGTGAAGGCGGCGTGCGGCGCATTCCCGCCGGCGAGGTGGTGCCGGGCGACGTGATCGTGCTCGAGGAAGGCAGCCGCGTGCCGGCCGACGGCCCGCTGCTGTCGGCGCAGTCGCTGCGGGTGGACGAATCGCTGCTCACCGGCGAAAGCATGCCGGTGGACAAGCAGCCTGGCGCAGAAGGCGACGAGGGCGAAGTGGCCGCCGGCACCCTGGTGGTGTCGGGCACCGGCCTGGCCGAGGTCGCGCGCACCGGCAAGGCCACGCGCACCGGCCAGATCGGCGAAGCCCTGGGCAGCATCGGCATCGAATCGACCCGCCTGCAGCGCGACACCTCGCGGCTGGTGCGGCTGTTCGGGCTGTTCGCGGCCGTGGTCAGCCTGTCGCTGCTGCTCTTCCACGGCCTGGCCCGCGGCGAATGGGTGCAGGGCCTGCTGTCGTCGATCGCCCTGGCCATGGCCATGCTGCCCGAGGAATTCCCGCTGGCGCTGGCGGTGTTCTTCGCGCTGGGCGCCTGGCGCATGGCGCGCGTGGGCGTGCTGGTGCGGCGTGCGGCGGTGGTGGAAATGCTGGGCGCGGCCACCGTGCTGTGCGTGGACAAGACCGGCACCCTCACCGAGAACCGCATGCGCGTGGCCTGGCTGGACGATGGCCAGCTGGCCACCCGGCTGGAAACTGCCGCCCCCCTGTCGCCCGGGCAGCGGGCGCTGTTGCGCACGGCCGTGCTGGCCAGCCGCGCGCATTCGATGGACCCGATGGACCGCGCCCTGCAGGCGATGGAAGGCCACGGCGCCGCGCAGGCCGAAACCGCTCACCTGCCGCTCACCGCCGAGTTGCCCGCCATGAGCGTGGCGCACGCGGGCGAAGGCGGCCGCCTGCGCATCGCCTCCAAGGGCGCGCCGGAGGCGGTGGCGCGGCTGTGCGGCCTGCCTGCCGCCGATCTGGAAGCGGTGCATGCGCGCGCCTCCGACGCCGCGACGCGCGGCCTGCGCGTGCTCGGCGTGGCCGAGGCCGAAGTGCAAGGCCCCCTGCCCGCCAGCCAGCGCGAGCTGCCGCTGCGCTGGCTCGGCCTGGTCGGCTTCGAAGACCCGCTGCGCGCCAGCGTGCCCGCCGCGGTGGCCGAAGCCCGCGAGGCCGGCCTGCGCGTGGTGATGCTCACCGGCGACTTCGCGCCGACCGCGCGCGCCATCGCCCGCCAGGCCGGGCTGGACGCGCCCGACACGGTGCTGCTGGGCGAGGAGCTGGCGGCCATGGACGATGCCGCCTTCGCCCGCGCCGCCGCCGGCACCGGCGTGTTCGCGCGCGTGCGGCCCGAACAGAAGCTGCGCCTGGTCGAGGCGCTCAAGGCCCGCGGCGACGTGGTGGCCATGACCGGCGACGGCGTCAATGACGCGCCGGCGCTGAAATCCGCGCACATCGGCATCGCCATGGGCAAGCGCGGCACCGACGTGGCCCGCGAGGCCGCGCCGCTGGTGCTGGTGGAGGAAGACTTCGGCCTGATCGTGGCGGCCGTGCGCCAGGGCCGGCGCATCTTCGACAACCTGCGCAAGGTGATGCTCTACATCGTGGCCATCCACGTGCCCATCGCCGGCCTGGCGGTACTGCCGCTGCTGCTGGGCTTCCCGCCGCTGCTGCTGCCGGCGCACGTGGTGCTGATCGAGATGGTGATCGACCCGATGTGCTCGATCGCCTTCGAAAGCCAGCCCGACGAACCCGACCTGATGCAGCAGCCGCCGCGGCCGCTGGGTGAATCGCTGGTGGGGGGGCTGCAACTGCTGCTGGCCTCGGGACTGGGCGCGGTGCTGCTGCTGGCTTGCCTGGGCAGCTACCTGCTGGCCCAGGCCGACGGCCTGCCGCAGGACGTGGTGCGCACCCTGGCCATGCTCTCGCTGACGGCGGGCAACCTGGCCCTGGTGGCCAGCCTGTCGCACCGCCGTGGCGCCTGGGTCCGCGGCAATGGCAAAGCCTACTTCGCCATCGCGGTGGGGTCGGCCCTGGTGCTGGCGGCCTGCATCTTCGTGCCGGCGCTGCGCGAATTGTTCGATTTCGGCCTGCCGACCCCGGGCGACACCCTGCGGGCCCTGGCCCTGGGCCTGGCCGGCGGCCTGGCACTGGAACTGTTCAAGCCGCTGGCGCGGGTGCAGCGCGTGCTGGGCCGCCACGTGCGCGCCGCCTGAGGGCGGAAAACAAAAAGGCCCGGCAGTGCCGGGCCTTTTCGGGACTTGGTGGGCGGTACAGGATTTGAACCTGTGACCCCTGCCGTGTGAAAGCAGTGCTCTACCGCTGAGCTAACCGCCCCAAGAAGCCGCGAATCTTACGCGGGCGGCCGGAAACGGTCAACACGCCGGTCTAGCGCAGCTTGGTGGCCAGCATGGCCGCGGCCTCGGACGGGGGCGCGAAACTGTCGGGCCGGGCCTTGTCCCAGAACACCTGGAACACCGGGTGCTCGGCCGGCACGCCTTCCAGCAGCCGGCCCTGGGCTACGAAACGGTGCAGCGTGGCCAGCGAGCGCACCTCGGTGGACGAGACCCGGCGCACGATGTGCTCCGGCCCCAGCTGCGAGGGATGGGTGAGCCCGGCCGCTGCCAGCAGCTCCTTCAGCGCCACCAGGGTGTTGCGGTGGAAGTTGTGGACGCGCGTGGCCTTGTCGGCCGGGTCCAGCGCCGCCTGGCGGTTCCGGTCCTGGGTGGCGATGCCGGTGGGGCAGCGGTCGGTGTGGCAGCTCTGCGACTGGATGCAGCCCAGCGCGAACATGAAACCGCGCGCCGCGTTGCACCAGTCGGCGCCCAGCGCCAGCGTGCGGGCGATGTCGAAGGCCGTCACCACCTTGCCCGCCGCCGCCACCCGAACGCGGCTGCGCAGGTCCAGCCCCACCAGCGTGTTGTGAACCAGCATCAGGGCCTCGCGCATCGGCGCGCCCACGTGGTCGGTGAACTCCAGCGGCGCCGCGCCAGTGCCGCCCTCGCCGCCGTCCACCACGATGAAATCGGGCGTGATGCCGGTTTCGCACATGGCCTTGGCGATGGCGAACCATTCCCAGGGATGCCCCACCGCCAGCTTGAAGCCGGTGGGCTTGCCGCCCGACAGCGTGCGCAGGCGGTCGACGAATTCGAGCAGGCCGATGGGCGTGGAAAACGCCGAATGCGCCGCCGGCGAATGGCATTCCACGCCCTGCGGCACGCCGCGCGCCTCGGCTATCTCGGCGCTCACCTTGGCCGCCGGCAGGATGCCGCCCTGCCCGGGCTTGGCGCCCTGGCTGAGCTTGAGCTCGATCATCTTCACCTGCGGGTCGACGGCATTCTCGCGGAAGCGCGCCTCGTCGAAATTGCCGTCCGGGTCGCGGCAGCCGAAATAACCCGAGCCGATCTCCCACACCAGGTCGCCGCCGTGTTCGCGGTGGTAGCGCGAGATCGAGCCTTCGCCGGTGTCGTGGTAGAAGCCGCCGCGTTTGGCGCCGGCATTGAGCGCGCGGATGGCGTTGGCGGAAAGCGAGCCGAAGCTCATGGCCGAGATGTTGAACACGCTGGCGTCGTAGGGCTGGGCCCTGCCCTCGCCTACCGCGATGCGGAAGTCGTGCGATTCGATGCGCGCCGGCCGCATCGAGTGGTTGATCCACTCGTAGTCGTCGCCGTAGACGTCGCGCTGGGTGCCGAATGGGCGCTTGTCGAGCACGTCCTTGGCGCGCTGATAGACGATGGCGCGCTGCTGGCGCGAGAACGGCCGCTCGTCGGTGTCCGACTCGATGAAGTACTGGCGGATCTCGGGCCCGATCGATTCGAGCCCGTAGCGGAAATGCGCGGTGAGCGGGAAATTGCGCCGCAGCGCCTGCTTCGTCTGCAGCAGGTCCCACAGGCCGATCAGCGACAGTGCGCCGAACACCGCCAGGCCCCAGCCGGCGAGCGGCGTGTAGGCCAGCGCCACGCCACTGGCCACGGCCAGCAGCAGGCAGGCGGCGAAAGGCCAGTAGCGCGAAGGCAGCATGGGCATCTCCTCAGGTGGTGCCCGGGGCGGGAGTCGAACCCGCATGGCCTTGCGGCCGGAGGATTTTAAGTCCCATGCGTCTACCAGTTTCGCCACCCGGGCCTGCCGCGATGTTGCCGCATGCGCGCCGTGGCCGCCAGCGGGGCATCTGGCGACTAGGGAGAGAGGTTTTTTGCCACGGATTTACGCGGATAAGAGCGGATAAAAATGGATTGGATTCGGGCCGAGGCTCCCACGGGGCAACGGGAGCAAATCCGTTTCTGCCCTATCCGCGTTCATCCGCGTAAATCCGTGGCCAAAAAAAAGCCCCGCCGGAGCGGGGCTTCAAGATTGGAGGCCGAGGTCGGAATTGAACCGGCGTACGCGGATTTGCAGTCCGCTGCATAACCACTCTGCCACCCGGCCGGGTGTCTTGCATGGGCCCGCAGCTTAGCGCGGCTGGCCCGGAAAAAACAAAACCCCGACGGGCGGGGTTTTGTGTCGAACTGGAGCGGGAAACGAGACTCGAACTCGCGACCCCGACCTTGGCAAGGTCGTGCTCTACCAACTGAGCTATTCCCGCAAAGCAGACGCGTATTTTGGGGATTCCCCCGGCGGCTGTCAACACCCTTTTTCGAATTCAGCCCTTCCTGCGCATGGTCGGCCAGGCGGCCCGCAGGTAATCCCAGCCCGACCACAGGGTCAGGGCCGCGGCGAAGGCCAGCAGCCATTCGCCCAGTTTGAACACCGGCAGCAGCCACAGGTCTTCCTGGAACAGCAGGCAGCTGATGGCCGTCATCTGCACGATGGTCTTGAGCTTGCCCAGGCCCGCCACCTTCACCAGGCCGTGCGCGCCCATCTGCGCCATCCACTCGCGCAGCGCCGAAATGGTGATCTCGCGGCCGATGATCACCGCGCTCAGCAGCGCCATCCACGGCGTGTCGTGGCGCTCGACCACCAGCAGCAGCGCGAAGGCCACCGTGAGCTTGTCGGCCACCGGATCGAGGAAGGCGCCGAAGGCCGAATACATGCCGTAGCGCCGGGCGATCCAGCCGTCCAGCCAGTCCGTCACCGCGCCCAGGATGAACACCGCGGCGGCCGCGATGTTGGTCCAGCCATATGGCAGGTAGAAGACGACCACCATCACCGGGATCAGGATGATCCGGAAGATGGTGAGCATGGTCGGGATGGTCAGGGTCATCGGGCGTCCGGGGGCGGGCTCAGGGCGATTGTGGCTCAAGTCCGTGCAGCGCGGCGTAGATGCGCTGCGCGAGCGCGGCATTCACCCCCTCGGCCCGGGCGATTTCCTCCACGCCCGCGGCCTTGAGCCCCACCAGGCCGCCGAAGTGCTTGAGCAGGCTGGCGCGCCGGCGCGGGCCGATGCCCGGGATGTCCTCGAGGCGGCTGGTTTCGCGCGTCTTCTGGCGCTTGCCACGGTGGCCGGTGATGGCGAAGCGGGGGGCCTCGTCGCGCACCTGCTGCACCAGCTGCAGGCCCGGCGAGGCGGCGCCGGGGCGCAGTTCGCGGCCGTCGGGCAGCACCAGGGCCTCGTGGCCGGCGCGGCGGGCCTCGCCCTTGGCCACGCCCACCATGGCCACGCCGCGCACGCCCTGCTCCTCCAGCACCGCGCGCGCCTGGGCCAGCTGGCCGGCGCCACCGTCGATGAGCAGCAGGTCGGGCAGCACGCCCTCCTCCACCCCGCGCCGGAAGCGCCGCTCCAGCGCCTGGTGCATGGCGGCGTAGTCGTCGCCCGGTTCGATGCCACTGATGTTGAAGCGCCGGTACTGGCCGCGCACCGGGCCCTCGGCGTCGAACACCACGCACGAGGCCACCGTGGCCTCGCCCATGGTGTGGCTGATGTCGAAACACTCGATGCGCTTGGGCGGTTCCGGAAGTTCCAGCAGTTCCTGCAGCGACAGCAGCCGGGCGCGCTGGCTGGCGCTGCTGCCGATTTCGGTGGCCAGGGCCATGGCGGCGTTCTGCCTGGCGATGTCGAGGTAACGCGCGCGTTCGCCGCGCACCGAGGCCTTGAGCTCCACCTTGCGCCCAGCCTGTCCCGTGAACACCTCCTGCAGCAGCTCGAGGTCGGGGATGGTGTGGCTGAGCACGATCTCGCGCGGCGGCCGCTGGTCCAGGTAATGCTGCGCCACGAAGGCTCCCAGCACTTCCTCCGGCGACTCCACCCCGTTGGTCTTGGGGAAATAGCTGCGCGTGCCCTGGTTGAAGCCGTTGCGGAAGGCCATCAGCAGCACGCAGGCCAAACCCTGGTCCACCACGCAGGCCAGCACGTCCATCTCCACCTGCTCGCCCTCGACGTACTGGCGGGCCTGGATGCGGCGGATGGCGGCGATCTGGTCGCGCAGCTGGGCCGCCTGCTCGAACTCCAGCCGGGCGCTGGCGGCTTCCATGGCCTTGCCCAGTTCGTCCACCAGCTCGGTGCTGCGGCCTTCCAGGAACAGCGCCGCACGCCGCACCGTGGCGTCGTATTCGCGGGTGGGCACCAGGCCCACACAGGGTGCCGTGCAGCGGCCGATCTGGTGCTGCAGGCAGGGCCGGCTGCGGTTGCGGAACACGCTGTCCTCGCAGCTGCGCAGCTTGAACAGCTTGAACATCAGGTCCAGCGTTTCGCGCACCGCGCCCGAGCTGGGGTAAGGCCCGAAGTAGCGCCCGGGCAGCGAACGCGGGCCGCGGTGGTAGGCCAGGCGCGGCCAGGTTTCGTCGGTGAGCAGGATCTGCGGGTAGCTCTTGTCGTCGCGCAGCAGCACGTTGTAGCGCGGCCGCAGCGACTTGATCAGCTGGTTCTCCAGGATCAGCGCCTCGCTCTCGGTGCGCGTCACCGTGACCTCGATATTGGCGATCTGCGCCACCATCAGGGCGATGCGCCGCGAGGGCTGTTCCTTGAGGAAATAGCTGGCCACGCGCTTCTTCAGCGAGGCGGCCTTGCCGACGTAGAGCACCGCGCCGTCGGCGCCCAGCATGCGGTAGACGCCGGGCGCCGGCGTCAGCTTGCGGACGAAGGCCTTGCCGTCGAAACCGGCGGCGTCACCGACGGGCTCGGTCATTCGCCGATCGGCAGGCGGGCCAGCTTGCCGTTACCCAGGTCGTAGCGCAGCACTTCGTGCGCACCGGTATTCGCGATCCACAGCGAACCCGGGCCGGTGGCCAGCGCGGCGGGCTGTTCGAGGGCGTGCGACAGCGGGTGCGTGGCCACGTCGCCGCCGCCCAGGCGCAGGCGGCGCAGGCTGCCGTTGTAGCTGTCGGCGATCCACAGCACCGGGCTGCTGGGGTCGAGCGCGATGGCCAGCGGGAACTGCAGGCGCGCTTCGCGGCGCTGTCCGTCCTCGTCGCCGAACTCGTACATGCCCTGCCCCACCAGCGTCTGCACCTGGCCCTGGGCCACCTGCAGGCTGCGGATGGCGGAGTTGGCGGCGTCGGCGATATAGAGCGTCTGCTGCACCTGGGCCAGGCCGGCCGGGTGCGCGAACATGGCGCTGGCGGCGGGGCCGTCGGCGATGCCCAGCTCGCCCGATCCGGCCACGCGGCGCAGCTTCGCCCCGCCCAGTTCGTAGTCCCAGATCTGGTTGGTGCCGGCCATGGCGATGGTGATGCGGTCGAGCGTGCCCACCACGTCCCAGGGCTGGTTGAGCGGCAGTTCGGCGGCCTTGCCGCTGCCCTCGCGCACGGGGCCGGCGCGGCCATTGCCAAGCAGGGTTTCGACCACGCCGTCGAGCAGGCGGATGCGGCGCAGGGCGTGGTTGCCGGTGTCGGCCACGTACAGCGATTCGCGCACCAGGCACAGGCCGCGCGGCAGGCGGAAGGCGGCGTCTTCCGGCGCGCCGTCCACCAAGTCGCCGTGGCCGGTGCCGAACTCACGCAGCACGCGGCCCGAATGGGTGCATTCGAGGATGCGGTGGTGGCCGGTGTCGGCCACGTACAGGTGGTTTTCGCCCACGGCCAGGCCGGAGGGGAACGCCAGCGGCAGGCGCGGTTCGGCGCCGGTGCGGCGGGCCGGTTCGCCCGGCATCACAGCGCCGCCGACTTCGTCGATCAGGCCCTGCACGGCGACGTCGATGGCGCCGGACTGGTCGTCGCCGGTGAACACCTGGCGCAGCCGGCCGCGGGTGTCGATCAGCGCCACCGAGGGCCAGCCCTGGATACCGTAGTGCTGCCAGGTGGTCCAGCCGCGGTCGTTGGCCACCGGGAACGGCAGGCCCAGGCGGTTCACGGCCTTGAGCACCAGTCGGCCGTCGAGCTCGGAATCGAACTTCGGCTGGTGGATGCCCAGCAGCGACAAGCCCACCGGGAAGCGCGCCTGCAGACGCACCAGGTCTTCGAGCAGGGTGTGGCAATAAGCCGAGGCGGCGTTCCAGAACACCAGGGCCAGCACGCGGCCGCGCTGCGCCTCGATGCGCTGCGGCGTGGCATTGAGCCACTGCAGGCTGGACTGCAGTTCGGGGGCGGCGACCAGGGCTGGATTCATGCGGGGGTTGTCCGGGGGAACGAGGGCATTATGCCTCCCTGGCCAAACGCCGCAGCAAGCCGTCGGCGGCCTCGCGTGCCAGCGCGCAGACCTGGTCGAAATCGCGGGTGTCGCCGTAATACGGGTCCGGCACCTCGCCGTTGCGCTTCACCCCGCTCCAGTCCAGCACCAGGGCGATGCGACCCTTCGCCGCCGTGGGCGCCAGCGACTTCACCGCCGCCAGGTTGTGGCGGTCGGCGCACAGCACCAGGTCGAAGCGCTGGAAATCGGCGAACTGCAACTGGCGGGCGCGCTGGCCGCTGATGTCTACGCCGGCGCGCCGGGCCGCGGCGACGGCGCGCGGGTCGGGCGGCTGCCCCGCGTGCCAGCCGCCGGTGCCGGCGGAATCCACCGAATACGCCACGGCCGACTGCGCGCGCAGATGCGCCGCCCAGCCTTCCAGCAGGGGCGAACGGCAGATGTTGCCCATGCAGACGAACAATATATTCAATCAGTTACGTCACATTGTTAAAGTTGATTGCCCGACCGGAAGCGGGCCTCCGCCCGCGCCAGATCGGCTTCCGTGTCCACGCCGGGCGGAAACGGCACCGGCGTCAGGCCGACGGCGATCCGGTGGCCGGCCTCAAGCACGCGCAGCTGCTCCAGCGCCTCCAGGGTCTCCAGCTCGCCGGGCGGCAGCCGCGTGAATTCGCGCAGGAAGCCGGCGCGGTAGGCGTAAATGCCAATGTGCCGCAGGACCGGCCCCGGCCCCAGCGAGGTGCGGTCGCGGGCGAAACGGTCGCGTTGCCAGGGAATCGGCGCGCGGCTGAAATACAGCGCGTGCCCGGCGCGGTCGCGCACCAGCTTCACGGCGTTGGGGTCGAACAGGGTGTCGGCGTCTTCGATGGGCGCGGCCAGGGTGGCCATGCCTGCCGTGCCCGAGGCCAGCACTTCGGCCACGGCACGGATGCCTTCGGGCGGCGCGAAGGGTTCGTCGCCCTGCAGGTTCACCACGATGGTTTCGTCGGTCCAGCCCAACTGGTCGGCGCACTCGGCCAGGCGGTCGGTGCCCGAGGCGTGGTCGGCGCGGGTCATGCAGACGGTAAGGGCTTCGCCGCGCAGGGCTTCGGCGATGCGGGCATCGTCAGTGGCCACCACCACCCCGCGGGCGCCGGCGGCCAGGGCGCGGCGCGCCACGTGCACCACCATCGGCGTGCCGGCGATCAGCCGCAGCGGCTTGCCCGGCAGGCGCGAGGCGCCGAAGCGCGCGGGGATGGCGACGATGAAATCGGGCTCAGGCATTCACGGGACTCCATTCGGCCAGGCGTTCGGCGATCGCGTCGAGCAGGCCGGCGGGCAATTCCGCCGACACCGGCACGAACCAGGCGTTGGCCAGGGAAAAATCGACGCACTTCACCGCGTCCTTCTCGGTCATCAGCAGCGGCAGCGGCGGGCTGAAGCGCAGGTCGGCGGCAAGGAAGGCGTGGTGGTCGGGAAAGGGGTGTTCGTGCACCTGCAAGCCGGCGTCGCGCAGCGAGGCGAAGAAGCGCCCCGGGTTGCCGATGCCGGCCAGCGCGTGCACCGGCCCCGGCGCGAACAGGGCCAGCGGGCGCGGGGCGCCGCCGTCCAGCGGCTCGGCCTCGCCCAGGCGCAGGCGCATCGGCCATTCGCCCTCGCCCGCCGCGCCGCCGTTCACCACCCGGAAATCCACCCGGCGGCCCGGCAACTCGCGCAGCGGGCCCGCCGGAAGCAGGCGGCCGTTGCCGTGGCGGCGCTGGCCGTCCACCACTTCGATTTCGAGGTCGCGTCCCAGGCGCAGGTGCTGCAGGCCGTCGTCGGCGATCACCAGGTTGCAGCCTTCCGCCACCAGGCGGCGCGCGCCGGCGACGCGGTCGTTGTCCACGAACACCGGCAGCCCGGTGCGGCGGGCGATCAGCAGGGGCTCGTCGCCGCAGACTTCGGGCGGCAGGTGCGGCGTGACCCGCACCGGCTCCTGCGAACGACGGCCGTAGCCGCGGCTGACGATGCCCGGCCGCCACCCGCGCTCGGCCAGCGCGTGGGCCAGGGCGATGGTGAGCGGGGTCTTGCCGCTGCCGCCGGCCACCAGGTTGCCCACCACCAGCACGGGCACCCGCAGCCGGTGCACGCGGCGCAGCCCGCGCCGGTACAGCGCGGCGCGCACTGCCAGCAGTCCACGGTAAACCCCCGAAAGCAGGCGCAGCCCGGGGCCCGGCGCCACGCCGCCGTACCAGCGCCGCAGCAGCCAGTGCTCCAGCGCGGCTTTCACCCGGCCTCCGTCTCGCGGAACTGCATGCGGTGCAGGTGGGCGTAAAGGCCGCCGCGCGCCAGCAGCTGGGCGTGGGTGCCCTGCTCCACCAGCTTGCCGCCGTCGAGCACCAGCACCTGGTCGGCGTGTTCCACCGTGGACAGGCGGTGCGCGATGACCAGCGTGGTGCGGTCGGGGATCAGGCGGTTGAGCGCGTCCTGCACCAGGCGCTCGGATTCGGTGTCGAGCGCGGCGGTGGCCTCGTCCAGGATCAGGATGGGCGCGTCCTTGAGGATGGCGCGGGCGATGGCCAGGCGCTGGCGTTGGCCGCCCGAGAGCAGCCCGCCGTTTTCGCCGACGTGCGCCTGCATGCCGCCCGGCAGGCGCTCGATGAACTCGAGCGCGTTGGCATCGCGGGCGGCCGCGCGGATGCGTTCCGGATCAGTGCCGGCGGCGGCGCCGTAGGCGATGTTGGCCTCGACGGTGTCGTCGAACAGCATCACGCGCTGGCCCACCATGGCGATCTGCCGGCGCAGGTCGGCCAGACGGTAGTCGCCCACCGGGTGGCCGTCCACCCGCACCTGGCCGCTGCTGGCTTCGTAGAAGCGCGGCAGCAGGCGGATGAGCGTGGATTTGCCGCTTCCGGAGCGACCGACGATGGCCGTCACCGTGCCCGGCGCCGCGCTGAAGGACAGGCCCGACAGCGCCGGCATCTCCTGGCCGGGATAAGTGACCGAGACGTCACGGAATTCGAGTTCGCCGCGGGCGCGTTGCAAGGTGCGGGTTCCGCGGTCGTCCTCGTCGGGTTCGTCGAGGATGGTGAACAGGCGGTCGGCCGCGGCCACGCCCTTCTGCACCAGGCTCTGCACGTTGGTGATGCGTTTGAGCGAAGGCAGCAGGGCCATCATCGAGGTCAACAGCGCCACGAAGCTGCCGGCGGTCATGCGGCCGCGGCTGGCCTCGTGGCCGGCCACGAGCAGGATCACCGCCAGGCCGATGGCGGCCAGGATCTGCACCATCGACGACGCCGAGGCGCGGGTGGATTCCACCTTGATGCCGAGCTGCAGGTTTCGACCCACCAGCTCGCGGTAGCGCGCCAGCTCGGAGTCCTGGGCGCCGTAGATCTTCACTTCCTGCTGGGCCGACAACGCCTGCTCGGCGATCTGGGCCATGTTGGCCACGCCGTCCTGGATGCCGCGGTTGATGCGCCGGTAGCGCCGCCCCACCACCGAGGAAATGCCGGCGATCAGCGGCGCCAGCACCAGCATCACCAGGGTGACGCGCGGGCTGTAATAAAGCATCACGCCCAACAGGGCGACGATGGTGAGCGTGTCGGTGAGGATCACCTTGATCGCGTCCGAGCTGGCCTGGGTGACCTGCTCGGTGTCGTAGTTCAGGCGCGACACCATGGCCGCCACCGGCTCGCGGTCGAAGCGCACGCTGGGCAGGCGCAGGTACTTGGCCAGGATGTCCTCGCGCAGGTCGCGCACCACGCTGCGGCCGGTGCGGGCCATGCCGTAGTCGGTGGCGAAGGTGGCGGCGCCGCGCACCAGGAACAGCAGCACGATCGCCAGCGGGATCGACCAGCGCATGGCCGGGTTCTGGGCGACGAAGGTCTCGTCGACCATCGGCTTCATCATCCAGGTGAAGGCCGCCGCGGCGCCCGCCTCGAACAGCATGCCGACGCCGGCCGCGGCCAGCAGCGGCCAGTAGCGCCTCGCCCGGCCCAGCAGGCGGCGGTAGATCACCCAGGCTGAAGCTTCCGCTCTCAAGGCTTGGCCTCGGGCGTGGTGGCGATGGAGATGCGGGTGAATCCCAGCTGGCCCAGCGCGTCCATGGCGGTGATCAGGGCCTGGGTGTCGGCGCGGGCGTCGGCGCGCACCACCACCGGGCGCTCGCGGTCGCTGCCGGCCACGCGGGCGATGGCGTCCTTGAGCGAGGTGGCGTCGCGCTTGAGCACTTCGTTGCTGCCGATGAAGAAGCGGCCGTCGGCGTCCACCAGGATCGTCAGTGGTTCGGCGGCCTCCACCTCGGCGCTGGACTGGGTGGTGGGCAGCACGATCTTGAGCGCCGAGCGGTGGTCGAAGGTGGTGGTGACCACCAGGAAGATGATGAGGCAGAACACCACGTCGATCAGCGAGACGAGGTTGATCTCCGGCTCGTCGGGCACCCGGCCCGAACCCAGCTTCATGCCTCGCCACCCCGGGCCTTGGTCGCCCGCGGCGGCTTGCCGGGCGTGGCCGAGGGGGCCTCGTCGAGCGCGTCGAGCAGGGCGATGGCCTGCTTCTCCATGTCCACGATGTACTCGGTGACCCGGCCGCGCAGGTAGCGGTGGAACATCACCGCCGGGATCGCCACGCACAGGCCCGCCGCGGTGGTGATCAGCGCCTGGCCGATGCCGCCGGCGAGCTTGTTGGCGTCGCCGACGCCGGAGGTGAGGATGCCCAGGAACATCTGGATCATGCCGAACACGGTGCCCAGCAGGCCCAGCAGCGGTGTCACCGCGGCGATGGTGCCCAGGGTGTTGAGGAAGCGTTCGAGCCGGTGCGCCACGTGGCGGCCGACGTCCTCGATGCGCTCCTTGATGATTTCGCGCGGGCGGTGGCGCACGTCCAGGCCGGCGGCCAGCAGTTCGCCCAGCGGCGAATTCTGGCGGAGGATGTCGATGTGCTTGGGGTCGAGCTGGCGGCCGCGGGCCCAGTCACGGACCTCCTCGCCCAGGCCCGGGGGCAGCACTTCCTTGCGGCGCAGGCTCCAGAAGCGTTCGAGGATGATGGCCAGGGCCAGCACGGCCAGCGCGATGATCGGCGCCATCACCCAGCCGCCCGCTTTGATCAGTTCCAGCACGCCACACCTTTGCCGTTGGGGGGTCGCCGATAGCATAGCCTGTGCCGCCGCCGGGGGTGGCATGGCGCCAGTAGCGCGGGTGGTCCTGGCGCCAGCGTTCCAGCACCTGCACGCCCTCGCGCCCCAGCCGCAGACGGATGGCGCCGCTGCCGGCGCTGTCGAGCAGGGCCACGCCGTAGCGGTCGTAACGAGCCAGCACCTGCGGCTTGGGCAGGCCGAAGCGGTTCTCGTGCCCGACCGGCAGCAGGCCCAGCGACGGCCGCACCGCGGCCAGGAAATCCAGGCTCGAGGAGGTGTCGCTGCCGTGGTGCGGCACCACCAGCAGGTCGCTGCGGATGGCCGCCGGTGGCAGCCTGGCCAGGCGCGCCTCGACGTGCCGGCCGATGTCGCCGGGCAACAGCGCGGTTGCCCCGCCTGCTTCGATTCGCAGCACGCAGCTGCTGTCGTTGCGCAGGTAGGGGAAATACGGCGTCGGGTGCAGCCAGCGGAAGCGCACGCCGTCCCAGGTCCACTCGCCGCCCTGTTCGCAGCGGCGCATGCCGGGCCCGGCCCAGCCTTCGGGTGCGAACACCACGGCCGGCGGCATCGCCGACATCACGGCGGGCGCACCGCCGGCGTGGTCGTTGTCGCCGTGGCTGATGACCAGCGCGTCGAGCCGGCGAACGCCGAGGGCGCGCAGCGTGGGTAGCACCGCGGTTTCGCCGGCGTCGAAGCCGCGCACCGGCGCCGGGCCGGCGTCGTAGAGCAGCGCATGGCCTTCGGTGAGCACCAGCAGGGACAGGCCCTGGCCGACGTCCACCAGCACCAGGTCGGCCTCGCCGTGCGCGGGCCTCGGCAGCGACGGCCAGAGGAGCGGCAGCAGCAACAGCGGCGCGAGGTGTTTGCCGGGCAAGCCGCGCGGCAGCAGCAGCCAGAACACGCCCGCCAGGGCCAGCACGACCGCCAACGGCGTTGGCGCCGGCAGCCACACCAGCGCGGCGGGCCAGGCGGCGATGCGCTCCAGCGCCCACCACAGCGCCTGCATCAGGGCGGCCGCGGCCTGCCAGGCCAGCGCCGCCGCCGCTTCGCTGAAGGGCAAGAGAGCGATGCCCAGCAGCGCCAGCGGCACCACCCCCAGGCTGATCCAGGGAATGCCCACCAGATTCACCAGCGGCCCCGGCAGCGAGGCCTGGTTGAAGAACCACACGCCCAGCGGCAGCAGCCCCAGCATGGCCACCGCCTGCGCGCCCAGGAAGGGCTGCCACCAGCCCTGCCCCGGCGCGCCCGGCAGGCACCACAGCAGCCAGGCCACGCCGAGGAAGCTGAGCCAGAATCCCGGCGCCAGCACGGCCAGCGGATCGACCAGCAGCACGGCCACCGCGGCCAGCGCCAGCGCGTCGCCTGTGCCCAGTGGCCGGCGCAGCAGGCGGGCCAGCGCCACCACGCCGATCATCAGCGCCGTGCGCACCGTGGGCAGCGCGAAGCCGGCCAGCGCGGTATAGGCCGCCGCCATCAGCAGCGCCGACAGCGCGGCACCCTGCGGCCGCGGCAGCCGGCGACCCAGCGCGGGCAACAGGCGCCAGAGGCCCTGCCCCAAGAGCGCGCCGAAGCCCGCGACCAGGCCGACGTGGAAACCTGATATGGCGATCAGGTGCGTGAGGCCGGTGGCGCGCAGCACCTCCCAGTCGTGTTCGGCCAGATTCCTCGTGTCGCCCAGCGCCAGCGCCTGCACGAAGCGGGCGCCTGGCCCGGGCACGGCCGCGGCGATGCGTGCGGACAGCGCCGCGCGCGCCGCGTCGAGGCCTTCGCCCGGTGAAAGCTGGCGTGCCTGTTCCGGATCGAACACGTGGCCAGTGGCGGCGATGCGCTGCTCCAGCGCACGCCGCTCCACGTCGACGCCGCCGGGATTCACCAGCCCGCGCGGCGGGCGCAGCTTCAGGCGAAGGTGCCAGCGGCTTCCGGGAGCGAGCTCGGGCGGCTCGCCGGGCGGTTCGACGAACCAGCCCAGCCGCACGGTGCGGCCTGCGAGCGGTGCTGCTCGGCCCGGGGCTTCGACAATGGTGAACAGGAAACGCGTGCCGTCCTCGTGGCGCGCCGGCAGCCCGGTGACGACGCCTTCCACCTCGAGCGGCAGGCCCGACAGCGAGACCGGCAGTCGTGCCTGCAGCGCCGACGCACCGTGGGCCGAGGCCAGGGCGATGCCCAGCAGCGCCGCGCCCAGCGGGCGAAACCAGTCGCCGCGCCACCACAGCAGCAGGCCCGCGAAGCCCCAGGCGAATTGCCACGGCGCTCCGGGCAGGCTGGCCAAGCCCTGCACCCACAGCACGCCCGCCAGCAGGCCGGCCGCCACGGCCAACCCGAAGGGTGCCGGCGCGGGGGGGCCCGGCCGGCGGGGCCGGCGGGGGCGGGGGGGGGGGGGGGGGGGGGCGGGGGGGGGGGGGGGGGGGGGGGGGGAGCGGCGCCCGCGCGGGGGGGGGGG
>JAIBEO010000207.1 GCA_019459185.1 Rhizobium sp.
GGGGGGGGGGGGGGGGGGGGGGGGGGGCGGCCCCCCCCGCGCGGCCCGCCGGCCCGCAGCGGCCCGGCGCCGGTGTCGCTGTCGGCCGACGACCAGCCGCTGTTCGAGGCCCTGCGCGGCCTGCGCGCCGAACTGGCGCGCGAACAATCCGTGCCCGCTTACGTCATCTTCCACGACGCCACCCTGCGCGCCATCGCCGAGCGCCGCCCGCGCAGCCTCGGCGAACTGGGCACCCTGCCCGGCGTCGGCAGCGCCAAACTCGAGCGTTACGGCGAGCAGGTGCTGGCCACCGTGCGCGACACCGAACCCGCCTGAGAATCCCCCATGTTTCCGCGACTTCTTACCGCCACGCTCCTCCTCGCCCTCGCGCCGCTCGCCGCCGCCGACTGCGGCGACAGCCGGCTGCTGCTGCGCTCGGACAACGACGTCTACGGCCAGGCCGGCCAGGACCAGGGTTACTCCGCTGGCTTCGCGGCGACCTGGGTTTCGCCAACCGTGACGGGCGAAGACGCGGCCTGCCTGCCCGGCATCGTGGCTTTCCTCGACCGCGCCACGCCCTGGCTGCGCTGGGGCGAAGGTGCGCAGCACAACCTGGCCCTGAGCCTGCACCACGCCATCTACACGCCCGCCGACGGCACCCGTGCCGACGTGGTCGCCGACGACCGCCCCTACGCCGGCTTGCTGCTGCTGGGCCTGGCCCACCACGTGCGCGACCAGGACCGCCTGGCCTCGACCCGGCTCAAGCTCGGCATCGTCGGCCCATCAGCCCAGGGCGAGGTGGCGCAGGACTCGCTGCACCAGCTGTTCGGACGCGCGCGCTTCCGCGGCTGGGACAACCAGCTCCGCGACGAGCCGCTGCTGCAGCTGGACCACGAACGCGCCTGGCGTTGGCGCCCCGACGCCGGCACCGACGGCCTGGGCTGGGACCACGTGGTCTTCGCCGGCGGCGCCCTCGGCAATGCCATCACCTACGCCAACGCCGGCGTGGAAGTGCGCTTCGGCCGGCACCTGCCCGACGACTTCGGCTCCAACCCGATGCGCCTGGCCGGCGAAGGCATCGCGCCCGGCGGCGAGTGGCGGGCGCGCGGCTGGGACTGGCACTTTTTCGCCAGCCTCGAGGCTCGCGGCGTGGCGCACGACATCACGCTCGACGGCGGCAGCGCCAAGGACGGCCATTCGGTGGACCGCCGCGCCTTCGTAGCCGAACTGGGCCTGGGCGTGGTGCTCACGCATGGCCCCTGGCGTTTCGCCGGTGCGCATTACCGCCGCACGCGCGAATTCACCGGCCAGCCCGACCGGCCCGTCTACGGCAGCCTCAGCCTGGGCCGCAGCTTCTGATCGCCGGCGCGCGCCTCGGGGATTCCCCGATTCGCGCTTGATCATGAGCAAAGTCACTGACGCATTGTCCGGCGACAATGGAAAATACGTTCTGTACTTCCGTCGGGCGCCTTGCCCGCAAATCCCAGTGAGAGAGGAATCCCCTTGAAGCATCCCGTGTTGACCCTGATGGCCCTCGCCATCGCCATCGCCGCCCCGGGCGCCGTGAAGGCGCAGAGCGCCCAGCAGCTCCAGGAAAAGGAAGCCGCCCTGCAGGCCAGCCGCGCCAAGGCTGGCAGCGCCCGTCTTGCCATCGCCCCCAAGGACCTCGTGGCCTACGCCGGCACCACCGCGGGTGGCCCGACCTGGACCCGCCCCTTCGGTTCCACGGTCGCCCCCTATTCCGTGCAGGTCATGAGCGTGTCGCAGAGCGACACCTGCGAGATCTACAGCTCCATGCCCACCTATGACGGCTACCTGCTGCTTTACCGCGACGCCTTCGACCCGCTGGCGCCGACAAGCAACCTCGTCGCGCTCAACGACGACTACCTCACCGTCACCCAGTCGCTGATCCCCTCGATCGGCCTCGAGGCCGGCACCACCTACTACGTCGTGAACGGCGCCTACACCAGCGGTTCCGGTGCCTTCGACACCCAGATCAACTGCCCCGTGGCCAACGTGCGCCTGACGCCTGCCCGGTTCGAGCTGGCGAACCCGGCCAGCAACATCCCGGTGCGCGTGGCCGAAGAGCTGGTCATCCCGCCGTCGCGCACCCTGGCCAACGCCGGCCGCCTCGACATCAACACCGAGGTGGGCTACGCGTTCTCGCCGGGCGAAGTGCGCTACGCGCGCCTGCACTGCCCGGGCGTGCAGTTCGCCCCGGGTACCGCCGTGGCCTTCACCGGCGACGCCTCGAACCTGATCGGTTCCGTCAACGGCATTGGCAGCGACGCGATCTACTTCTCGATCACCGCGGGTGCCACCCCGGTCGTCGCGACCGACCTGCTGACCGTGGCCGGCGACCGCACGGTCATCGCCAAGGGACCGGTGGACTGCACCTACGGCCTGTACGACTTCCCGTCGCAGGCGCAGGCCGGTGGCACCGCGGGCCGCCTCGCCACCACCGGCGGCGCCTACCTGCGCTTCGTGCCCAGCTACGTGCTGCATGTGGACTCGCAGGGCAACCCGGTGGCGGACGTCGAGTCGGCCGAGCCGGCCTACAGCGAATTCACCGACCTCGCCCCGACCTGGGAAACCACGCTCGGCAACATCGGTGGTTTCAGCTATGGCACCCGCCAGCAGGTCCTCGGCGGCTCCCAGCCGATCACCCTCGACGGCGAGGCGGTCGAACTGGCCGACCTGATGGGCGGGGACACCACCCTGGTCTTCACGGGTGACTTCAGCGCCGCCGGCCGCGTGTTCATCACGCCGGACGAAGAGTGCGACTTCGACATGCAGCAGGCGGACAGCTTCGACGCGTCCGAGGCGGTCTTCACGATCGGCAGCAACGCCTACGTGGACCACTACCTGTGCTACGAAACCGGTGGCGAGGCGATTCGCGCCAGCAACTTCACCGTGGCCCTGGCCCCGGTGTCGGCGGACGCGACCACCTATGGCGTGGCCGGCCGTGGCCCGCTGGACTTGGGCCGCATCACCCGCAATGGCACCGAGCTGCAGGCCCCGCTGGCGCAGGTTCCGTCCAACTACCTGTCGCGCATGGTGCTCACCAACACCGGCTCGCTGGACCGCCCCTACGTGATCCAGGTCTTCGGCGAAACCGGCAACGTCATCTCCACCGCGAACCTCACCGGCACCGTGCCGGCCCGGGGCACCCTCGTCGTGGACCTGTCGGACGTGCTCACCGGCTTCACCGCCGCGCCGCGCGCCACGCTCAACGTCACCGTCTCGGCCCCGAACAACCAGATCCAGGGCCTGTACCAGGTCGTCAACCCGGACTCGGGCACGATCAGCAACCACGTGATGGTGCGCCCGGAAGTGGCCGAGGAAATGGAAGAGCCGCTGCCGCCGGAAGAAGTCTGAGGCCCCGGCTCCGCAACGAAAAAGGGCCCGCTTCGGCGGGCCCTTTCTTTTCGCGGGGTGGAAGTGGTGGGCCGTGTAGGATTCGAACCTACGACCAACTAGTTAAAAGCCAGCTGCTCTACCAACTGAGCTAACGGCCCACCGTAAAGACAAGAATACCGCCGTACCAACATAGTTGAGCCAGCCGCTCCACCAACTGAGCTAGCGGCCCACCGAGGCCGTGGAGTTTAGCGCATCATCCACGCGGCGCGTAGCGCGTGGGGTCGGCCAGGCCGGCGGCGGCGAAACCCTCGGCGCGCAGCCGGCAGGCGTCGCAACGGCCGCAGGCGCGCCCCTCGGCATCGGCCTGGTAACACGACACCGTGCGCGAGAAATTCACGCCCAGGCGGGCGCCTTCGCGGGCGATGTCGGCCTTGCCCAGGCACATCAGCGGCGCATGCACGCGCAGCGAATGGCCCTCGACGCCGGCCTTGGTGGCCAGGTTGGCCAGCCGCTCGAAGGCGGCGATGAATTCCGGGCGGCAATCGGGATAACCGCTGTAGTCCACCGCGTTCACGCCGCAGAACAGGTCGTCGGCGCCCAGCACTTCGGCCCAGCCGAGGGCAATGGACAGCATGATGGTGTTGCGCGCCGGCACGTAGGTGACCGGGATGCCCTGGCCCGCCGCCTCCGGCACGTCGATGTCGGCGGTAAGCGCCGAACCGCCGATGCTGCGCAGGTCCACGGTGACCACCTTGTGTTCGACGGCGCCCTGCACCGTGGCCAGCTCGGCCGCCGCGGCCAGCTCGGACGTATGCCGCTGGCCGTAGGCCACGCTCAGCGCATGGCAGGCGAAACCCTGCTCACGCGCCAGCGCCAGCACCACCGCCGAATCCATGCCACCCGAGACCAACACCACAGCCTTCTTCATTCCAGGTTCCTTTCAGCGGCCCGGCTGGTCGCCCCAGAGCACCTTGTGCAGCTGCAGCTGGAAACGCACCGGCAGGCGGTCGGCGATGATCCATTCGGCCAATTCGCGCGGCGCCAGTTGGCCCTGGCTGGGCGAGAACAGCACCTCGCAGCGCTGGTCGAGCGCATGTGTTGCCAGCATGTCCCTGGCCCAGTCGTAGTCGGCTCGGTCGCAGATGACGAACTTGAGCTGGTCATGTGCGGTGAGCAGCGGCAGGTTTTCCAGCCGGTTGCGGTGGGCTTCCTTCGAGCCCGGCGTCTTGAGGTCCATGACGCGGCTCACGCGCGGGTCGACGCCGGCGATGTCGAGCGCGCCCGAGGTTTCCAGCGACACCTCGTAACCGGCGTCGGACAGGCGCTCGAGCAGGGCCAGGCAGCGCTTCTGCGCCAGCGGCTCGCCGCCGGTGACGCAGACGTGGCGCACGCCGTGTTTCGCCACCTCGGCCAGGATGGCGTCGATGTCCCACCAGTCGCCGCCGTGGAAGGCGTAGGTCGTGTCGCAATACTGGCAGCGCAGCGGACAGCCGGTGAGGCGGACGAACACGGTGGGCCAGCCGACCGTGCGGGATTCGCCCTGCACGGACAGGAAGATTTCGGTCAGGCGCAGGCGCTCGGCGGCCGGGGTGTCCATGGCGATCTCCGGCGCGCGGCCGGGTTCAGCGGTTTTCGAGCGCGAGCGTGCGCAGGCGGCTTTCGGCCTTGGCGGCCGCGTCGGTGCCCGGATGTCGCGACATCACGTCGCGCAGGCTGGCCTCGCCCTCGGCGCGCTGGCCCAGCGCGACCTGGCAGTAGCCGAGCTTGAGCAGGGCGTCGGCTTCCTTGCGCGAACCGGCGTACTGACCCAGCAGGGTCTGGAAGGCCTCGAGCGCGAGCTCGTAGTTCTGGGTGACGTAGTAGCTTTCGCCCAGCCAGTACCAGGCGTTCGGCACCAGGGAGCTGGACGGGTAGTCGCGGATGAAGGCCTGGAACATGCGGGCCGAGTCGGCGGCCTCGAAACGTTCGACCAGCGCGTCGAGCGCGGCCTGGTAGGCGGCCTCTTCGGCGGCCGGGTCGATGGCATCGGCGGCGGGGGCGTCGGCCACGGGGGCGGCGTCACGCGGCACCGGAGCGTCGGCGGCGGTCGCGGCCGGGGCGGCGGCGGCCGGGGAATTCGGGGTGGCAGCGGCGGGCGCACCGCCTTCGAGGCGCTGGAGGCGTCCATCGAGGTCGAGGTACTGCTCGCGGTTGCGCTGCTTGAGCTGTTCGATTTCGTTCTGCAGGGTTTCGACCTGGTTGCGCAGGGACTGGATTTCAGCCTGCAGCTGGACCATTCGGTTCTGCGTCTCGAGGTTGGCCTGGCCGGCGCCCTGGTTCTGGGCATTGGCCTGGTTCTCGAGCAGGGTGACGCGTTCGGCCAGGCTCAGGCGCTGGCCAAAGGCCGGGGGGGGGGGGGGGGGGGGGGGGGGGGGGCGGGGGGC
>JAIBEO010000220.1 GCA_019459185.1 Rhizobium sp.
GGGGGGGGGGGGGGGGGCCGGCGCCCCGCCCCCCCCCCGCCGACGCACTCACTTCGCGCGCGTGGCCTGGCGCTGCGCGCGCATTTGCTGGCGGTGGGCCCGGAACTCCTCGTGGCTCAGCTCGCCGTTGCCGTCCTTGTCGATGGCGGCGAAATGCTCCGCCAGCTTCGGCACCTTGTCGCCCAACTCGGCGCGGCTGATGGCGCCGTTGCGGTCATCGTCCATGCCCAGGAACAGGCCCTGGTGGAAGGTCTTGCGCTGGTGCATGCCGCGGCGACCCTGGTGCATTTTCGCGCGCATCTGCGCCAGCTCGGTTTTGTCGATGCCGCCGTCGGCGTTGGCGTCGATGCGCTCGAAGTTTTCCGCCAGCCTCGGCGCGTGGTCGCCGGCTTCGGCCCTGTCGAGCTTGCCGTCGCCGTTCTTGTCGGCTTCGGCGAAACGCGCCTCGGCCTTGGCGCGCCATTCGGCGCGCGTCGCATCGCGGTCGGCGGGCGCGGCCTGCTGGGCCAGCACGAGGCCGCTGGCCAGGGCCAGGGCGGTGAAAAGCAGGGTCTTGCGCATGGCAGGTCTCCGGTACTTGGCGGTGGATTCCGCCCATGCCCCCTAGAACGCCCGGGACTCCACCGCGTTGACGCACGGCCGGTGGGCAACGCGAACAGTTCAGCTTGCCGCTGCCCCGGGGCTGCGGCATGGTGCGCGCAAAGCCCCCCCCCGGAGACGCCGCATGAACGCACGCACCCCGATCGCCCTGGCCCTGCTGCTGGTGCTGTCCGCCTGTTCGCGCGAAGCGCCGCCGCCTGCCGAAACGCCCGCCGCAGCACCCGCGCCCGTCGCCGACGCGCCGGCGCCCGCCGAATCGGAAGCCACGCCGCCCGCCGGCCAGGTGCCGCGCGCCTTCCTGTGCCGCGGCAACGAGCCGTTCTGGGCGCTGGACCTGGCCGTGGACAACGCCCTGCTCAAGACGCCCGAGGGCGAAACCGTGCTCGCCGGCGAACTGCGCACCACCGACGGCGGCGCCTGGACCTTCCGCGGCGCGCCGGAAGACAGCCCGGGTGATGCCGTGGGCGCCGTGCTCTCGCCCGCGCAGTGTTTCGACACCATGGCCGACGGCCCGGCCAAACCCTTCAGCGCCGCGGTGAATTTCGCCGACGGCAGCACGGCCAACGGCTGCTGCAGCGCCGAATACGGCCTCGACCTCGGCGCCGCGCCGGCCTTCGACGCGGCCACCAAGGCCGACGACGACTGGTCGCGCCAGTTGCCCTCGCTGGCCGCGGCAGTGTCGCGCTGCGCACTCGATGCCGGCGTGGCCACCGACGTGGTCACCCAGGCCTGGCCGATGAACCGCGGCAAGGCCACCGTGCGCCTGCGCGACAGCGGGATGGCGCGCTTCGACTGCCTGGTGGACCTGGGCAGCGGCCAGATCGAATCGGTGCAGCCCGTGGCCGAGGCCGACACGGTGCCTGGCGAGGGCTCGCCGTTGTGGCTGCCGGTGCGCGAAAACCCGCCGCTGTTGCACTGCGGCCGGGTCGAGCGCGTGGCCGGCGGCGACGGCGCCACCACTGGCTGGCTGCACTACCCCGAGGGCTGCTGATCCGGGAATCCGCCCGCCCCGCGCGGACGGATGTCTGATTTGGCCCGCAAGGTGGCGTTTTCGCCACTGCCGGGCGAAACTCGCCAGCGCGACCCTGTGCTCACCCCGGGCCCCCGCCCGTCCCGCACGGAGTCATCCATGAAACGCCTGATGCTGGCCGCCCTGCTCACCACGCTGTCCTTCGCCGCCCCCGCCGCCGAACCGGTGGCCGACGAGGCCGTTTTCGTCGAAGGCGCCCGCTACGACGCCGTCCTGCGCCGCCAGGAACAGAGCTGGCGCCTGCTGCCGGCCGAGGGCCACGACGTGAAGCTGCGCGTGGCCGAAAGCTGCCACGCCGGCAGCCCGCCGCCGCGCGGCCTGTGGCTGCTCACCACCGGCCGCGACGGCCGGCCCACCCTGCTGGCGCCGTCCGCCACGCCGCTGCCGGCGGGCCACCCCGGCGAAGTGGTGCTGGTGCCCTGCGGCCAGCCGCTGCCCGCCGGCACGCCGGCGCTGGCGGTGCCGGAAACGCTGGTGGCCTGGCTGGCCGAAAACTCCGGAGCCGTCTATGTCGCGGACTGAGCAGCGCTTCACCGTCGGCCTGCTGGCGCTGGAAGGCGCCATGGCCTCCAGCCTGGTCGGGCCGATGGACCTGCTGCGCATCGCCCAGAAGCTGGCCCAGGTGCGCGACCCGGCCACGCCGCTGCGGCTGCAGACGGTGCTGGTGGGAGCCCGCGGCCAGTCCAGTTTCAGCGATTCCGGCGGCCTGGCGTTGGGGCCGGTGCAGTCGCCCGACCACGCGCTGGACGTGCTGGTGGTGCCTGGCTACATGCACTCGAGCGCGCAGGACGCGGTGGAGCGCCTGGGCCAGTACGGCCCCGAGATCGAACTGCTGCGTGCACTGTCGCTGCGGGGCGTGCCGCTGGCGGCGAGCTGCTGCGGCGCCTTCCTGCTGGCCGAGGCCGGCCTGCTCGACGGCCACGAGGCCACCACCAGCTGGTGGCTCGACGGCGCCTTCCGCCGGCGCTACCCGCGCGTGAAGCTGTCGGTGGACCGCATGGTGGTGGAGGACGACGGCGTCACCACCACCGGCGCCAGCACCGCGGTGATGGGCTACATGCTGCAGCTGCTGGCGCGCCACGCCGACCCGGCCCTGGCCCAACACACCGCGCGCATGATGCTCATCGACCCGGACCGCCAGAGCCAGGCGCCCTACATCAGCCTGGCCCTGGGCGAACGCCCGCGGCATTCGCTGTCGGAAAAGGCCGAAGCTTTCCTGCAGCGTGAACTGCACCGCGAACTGAGCATCGCCGAACTCGCCGGCCACTGCGGCACCAGCGAGCGCAGCCTGCTGCGGCACTTCCGCCAGCACTACGGCGCCAGCCCGCTGGCGCACCTGCAGCACCTGCGGGTGGAACGCGCCAAGGCGCTGCTGGAAACGACGCTGCTGAGCTTCGAGGAAATCGTCGAGCGCTGCGGTTATTCCGACGCCTCGAGCTTCCGCAAGCTGTTCAAGCGCGCCACCTCACTGACGCCCGCCGACTACCGCGAGCGCTTCCGGCTGCGCGCGCACTGAGCGCTTGCGGCGCTTGAGGCCGAACAGCGGGCGCAGCCAGGAAATGCGGCGAACGATTTCGTGGCCGAGCAGGCAGGCCGCGACGGTGCCGGCGACCACCAGGCTGGCTTCCAGCGCCCAGTGCAGCCGCAGCGGCACCAGCCAGTAGGCGACGACGACGGTGGCGCTCTGATGGATCACGTACCAGGGGAACACCGCCTCGCTGGCGTAGGGCAGCCAGCGGAACGGCCGGTCGAGGCCGTGCCTGGCCCAGGCCAGGATAGCCAGCAGCGTGGTCCAGACGAACAGGCCGCGCAGGCTGCGCACCGCGGCCAACGCCGGCTCGCCGAATTCGATGTCCGACTTCACCAGGCCGACGTAAACCACGCACATCGCGGCCGCCGACAGGCCCAGCGGCCGGCGCAGGCGCACGATTTCCTCCCAGAAGCCACGCGCCCGGGCCAGCACGTAGCCATAGACGAACACCGTGAAGAACTGGGCATGCTGGAACCCGTCGTGGATCAGGTCGTTGGTGGGCTCGAAGCGCGGCAGCAACACGTTGAGGTAGAGCACCAGCGGCAGCGCCGGCAGCAGCACCAGGGCCCAGCCGCGCAGGCCGGCGAAGGCCGCCTGCAGGCGCCGGCCGGGCGCCGATTCCAGCAGTGGCAGCAGGGCCGTGAGCAGCAGGCTGTAGGGCCACAGGTAGGCCAGGTACCACAGGTGGTTCCAGGTGATGCCGTACTCGGCCCCGTCGAAGCCACCCTCGGGCCAGGGCTTCACCTGCCAGTAGCGCCACAGGAATTCCAGGTAGCCCGGGCGGACGGTGTCGTTGGCCACGCCCTGGCAGTAGGACTGCACCGACACCACCACGAACATGCCGAACAGCAGCGGCGGCAGCAGGCGCCAGGTGCGGTCCAGGGCGAAGCGCCCCGGGTGCCGGGCCGGCTGGTAGAGGCCGATGGCCAGGCCGGAAATGAGGAACAGCAGGGCCATGCGCCAGCGGTTCATTGCCAGCATGGGCCACTGCAGCCATTCGGCCAGGTGGCTGCTCTTTAGGTGCCAGTCCCACTCGGCCACGTAGAGCATGGCGCAGTGATAGGCGATGAGCAGGAGGAAGGCGAGGACGCGCAGGGCGTCGAGGTCGTGGCGGCGTTCCATGGTCGGCTCCGGTGGATTCGGGGCCAGACTGGGGCGGGCCGGCGCCGGCGCCCAGCGCGAAGGGACGCGCCGGGGGGCGCCGGGGACGAACCGCGGACGGCAGGGACGAACGGGGCTGGCCTTCCGGCGCCCCGGGCTGTCTAGAATCGGGCGATGGCCGATGTTTCCCCCTCCCCCGGCGCCTACGAGCGCTTCCTGCCCTACCGACGCTGGGTCGAGTGGGGGTACTGGATTGGCGCGGTGCTGGTGAGCATCGTCGGCAACGCCCTGACGGTGGGCATGGAACTGCGCCGGGCCGGCCTGCCCCACCACCCGGCCGAGCCGTGGATCTGGGAAGGCACCAGCAACCTGGTCTTCCTGGCCCTGGTGCCGGCCGTGGCCTGGTTCACCCGGCGCTACCCGCTGCACCTCGACACCTGGCGCCGGCGGCTGCCGGCCTACCTGCTGGCCAGCGTGGCGTTTTCGGCGCTGCACGTGCTGGGCATGGTGGCGCTGCGCATGGCCATCTACGCTAGCGCCGGCGACAGCTACGACTTCGGCCACTGGGGCCGGCAGTTCGCCTACGAATTCCTCAAGGACGTGCGCAGCTTCGCCGGCATGGTGCTGCTGATGGAGGCCTACCGCTTCCTGCTGCGCCGGCTGCAGGGCGAGGCCAGCCTGCTGGCCGCGCCGGACGACGACGCGCCGCCGGTGGAGCCGATCGAGCGGCCGGAGCGTTTCCTGGTGCGCAAGCTGGGGCGGGAATTCCTGGTCGCGGCGGCCGACATCGAATGGCTGCAGGCCTCGGGCAATTACGTGAACCTGCGGGTACGCGGGCGCGACTACCCACTGCGCAGCACCATCTCGGCGCTCGAGTCGCGGCTCGACCCGGCCCGCTTCCAGCGCGTGCACCGCAGCCACATCGTCAACCTCGACCACGTGGCCAGCATCGAGCCGCTGGACACCGGCGACGCCCGCATCCACCTGCGCGACGGCAGCACCCTGCCCTGCAGCCGGCGTTACCGCGCCGCGCTGCGGGAACGCACGGCCTGAGGCCTCAGCGCGGCGGCCGGTACAGGGTGCCGAACAGCCAGTCGCCCAGCGGGTAGGTGATGTTGAAGTTGAAGCGCGACATCAGCTTGGGGTCGTGGTGGGCCTGGTGCAGCCAGCGCAGCTTCCGCACCAGCCCCAGCCGGGCCAGCCAGTGCGCTTCCGGCAGGTGGTAGGCGGTGTGCAGGATTTCGTAGTTCAGGAAATAGGCCAGCGCCGAAGCCACAAACAGCCAGGCCACGTTGGCCGACACCGCCCAGTCGAGCAGGAACCACACCGGTACGCCGAACAGGCCGAAGAAGAAGATGACCAGCACCGGCGGGAACAGCAGCGCGCGGAAATCACGCGGCGAATCCACCGGCATGGCCTCGTGGGTGAAGAAGCGGTGGTGCTGGCCGGCGTGGCGCTTGTACACCAGGCCCAGGCCGCGGAAGGGCCGGTGCATGGGGTAGCGATGGCCGAGGTATTCGGTGAGGTTGGCATAGGCCAGCGACAGCGGCACCGCCAGCCATTCCAGCGGCCGCACCGCTTCCAGCTGCCACAGGCAGGCCAGCAACACCAGCCCGCCCACCCCGAAGGTGAACAGCGCATGCCACTGCCCCCGGTACCCCGCCGGAATCAGCGTGGCCCGGTACTCCGCCCGATACCTCTCCACATGCTCCGGCACCACCCACCCTCTCCTCAAAAATGGGGTCAGAGAACATATTCGTTTCAAACCTTCGCTTGAAGCAAATATGTTCTCTGACCCCATTTGCCGGAGAATGGGAGGATGGGTGGGGTTCGGAAGATCGTGCATGTGGACATGGACGCGTTTTACGCGTCCGTGGAGCAGCGCGACGATCCGGCGCTTCGCGGCCGGCCGGTGGTGGTGGCCTGGCGCGGGGCGCGTTCGGTGGTGTGCGCGGCCAGCTACGAGGCGCGCAAGTTCGGCGTGCGCTCGGCGATGCCGGCGCTGCGGGCCGAGAAGCTCTGCCCCGACGCGGTGTTCGTGCCGCCCGATTTCGCCCGCTACAAGGCCGTCTCCCGCCAGGTGCGGGAAATCTTCCAGCGCCACACCGACCTGGTCGAACCGCTCTCGCTCGACGAGGCCTACCTCGACGTCACCGAAAACAAGCAGGGCCTGGCCAGCGCCACCGCCGTGGCCGAGGCCATCCGCGCCGCCATCCGC
Organism: Rhizobium sp.; assembly: GCA_019459185.1. GTDB lineage: Bacteria > Pseudomonadota > Gammaproteobacteria > Xanthomonadales > Xanthomonadaceae > Arenimonas. The sequence continues at coordinate 6,481 of JAIBEO010000220.1, forward strand.
GAAGAAACCCGGCTCACCGCCTCGGCCGGCATCGCGCCCAACAAGTTCCTGGCCAAGATCGCCAGCGACTGGCGCAAGCCCGACGGCCAGTTCGTGGTGAAACCGGCCATGGTGCTGGACTTCCTGGCGCCGCTGCCGGTGGGGAAGCTTCCCGGCGTGGGCAAGGTGATGGAATCGCGCCTGCAGGTGCTGGGCATCGCCACCGTCGGCCAGCTGCGCGCGCATGGCGGCAACGAACTCGAGCGCCGCTTCGGCCGCTGGGGCCGGCGCCTGCACGAACTCTCGCTCGGCATCGACGAACACCCGGTGGAAAGCGAACGCCCCACCACCCAGGTGTCCGCCGAGGACACCTTCGAACACGACGTGCCCCTGGAGCAGACCACCGACGCCATCCGCCGCCTCGCCGAAAAAGCGTGGGCCGGCGCAAGACGCGAGACCGACCGCAGCCCGCGCACGGTGGTGCTCAAGCTCAAGACCGCCGACTTCCGCATCCTCACCCGCAGCCTCACGCCGCCCTCGCCGCCGTCGTCGCTGGCGCAGCTCACCGAACTCGCGCTGGAGCTTCGCCAGCGGGTGGAACTGCCCGCGCGCACGCGCTACCGGCTGGTGGGCGTAGGCCTGGCGAACTTCCGTCGCAACGACGAACTACCGCCGCAGGGCGGGCTGTTCGACGCGCTGGGCTGAGGCAAAAAAGGGTTCTTCTCCCAAGTCAGGGACCGGCGCCGTCGCCACGGCGGAAGCGAGGGTCGCTTCCCGCTCAGTGGAGCCCTTATTTCGCGGGAAGCGACCCTCGCTT
>JAIBEO010000229.1 GCA_019459185.1 Rhizobium sp.
GGCGCGCTGCGCCGCGACGAAGACAACACCGTGCGCAGCCACGACCTTTACGCGCAGGCCGACTGGGCCTTCGCGCCGGACTGGTCGCTCAATGCCGGCCTGCGCCGCAGCGGGGTGCGCTTCGAATCGGTGGACCGCTACCTGCGCCCGGGCAATCCCGACGACAGCGGCCGCCTGCGTTATTCGCGCACCTCGCCGGTGCTCGGGCTGCTGTGGCGCGCCCGCGAGGGGCTGAGTGTTTACGCGAACGCCGGAACGGGCTTCGAAACACCCACTTTCGCCGAGCTGGCCTATCGCACCGATGGCGCCAGCGGCCTCAACACCGCGCTGCGCCCGGCGCGCAGCCGCCACGCCGAGCTGGGCCTGCGCTGGCGCGGCGCGGCGGCGAAGTTCGACGCCGCGCTCTTCCACGCCCGCACCGAGGACGAGCTGGTGGTGGTGGCGAACCAAGGCGGGCGCAGCACCTTCGCCAATGCCGGCCTCACCCGCCGTCGGGGCGCCGAGCTGTCCTTCGAGGCGCCGCTGGCCGACGACTGGGCGCTGTCGGGCAGCGCCACCTGGCTCGACGCCCGCCACCGGCGCGATTTCGGCCTGTGCGCAGCGCCGCCGTGCACGGGCAGCGAACGGCTGATCGTCGCCGGCAGGCAACTGCCGGGCATCGCCGCGCGTTCGGGCTGGGCCGAGCTGCGCTGGCGTGCCGACGAGTGCACCGACGTGATGCTCGAGGCGCGCGCCACCAGCCGCTTCTTCGCCGACGACCGCAACACCGCGTCAGCCCCCGGCCACGCCGTGTTCGACCTCGCCGCGGAGCGCCGCTTCCGCACCGGCGGCGTGCAGTGGCGTGCGTGGGCGCGCATCGCCAACCTCCTCGACCGCGCCGTCGTCGGCTCGGTCATCGTCAACGAAGCCAACCGCCGCTACTTCGAACCCGCCCCCCGCCGCCAGTGGCTGCTCGGCCTCACCGCCGCCCTCCTGTAGGAGCAACTGTCTTGTTCAGGCCGGCAGGGTTCTCCATTCGGAGCCGTCCCGGAGCATGGCGTTGAGCCGGATGACCAGGACTCTCATGCAGGCGACCAAGGCGACCTTGGCACATTTGCCCTTGGCTCGAAGCC
>JAIBEO010000231.1 GCA_019459185.1 Rhizobium sp.
GGCTTCGAGCCAAGGGCAAATGTGCCAAGGTCGCCTTGGTCGCCTGCATGAGAGTCCTAGTCATCCGGCTCAACGCCATGCTCCGGGACGGCTCCGAATGGAGAACCATGCCGGCCTGAACAAGACAGTTGCTCCTACAGAGGCGGCTCAGGCGGGGGCGGATTCTTCGAGCAAGGCCTCGGCGTCCTCGGGCCCGAAGTCGCCTTCCCAGCGCGCCATCAGCGCGAGGTAGAGCAGCTTCTCGAACTCGGGCTGGAAGCGGCGGATCACCGAATCCGGGTCGGGCATCAGCTTGGCGTCGGCGATCAGGCCGAAGTGCACGGCGCCGTTGTAGCTCAGGATGGAAATGCCCAGGCCGATCGAACCGGTCTGCGGCACCCAGAACATCAGGTCGCTGATCTTGCTGCCGCCGAAGTACAGCGGCACCTGCGGCCCGGGCACGTTGGTGGCCACGGCCGAGGCCTTGCGGCTGAACATCTCCAGCGCCAGCGCCTGCACCGGCGGCGGCGCCATGCCCACCGCCGCCAGCGCGCCGAAGGTGGCCACGGCCTGGCGCGACTTGCGCAGCACCTTCATGCACTCGGCCACGCGCGCCAGCCGGCGCATCGGGTTGGGTTCGCCCACCGGCAGGTCCAGGAACACCAGGCCGAAGTGGTTGCCCAGCTGCTTGGCGTGTTCCAGCGGCCGCAGGTTCACCGGCACGGTGGCGCGGATGGTGACGCCGTCGATCTGTTCGCCGCGCTCGAGCAGGTAGCTGCGCAGCGCGCCGCTGGCCGAGGCCAGCAGGATGTCGTTCACCGTGCAGTGCAGCGCCTGGCTGACCGACTTCACCTCGGCCAGCGACAGCGGCTCGGCCCAGGCCACGCGCTTGCTGACGCCCAGCCGGCCCTTGAGCACGGTTTCCGGGTCGTCCGGCAGCGCCAGCGCGTGGCCGATCTCGCGGGCGATCTCGACGCCCTCGTTGGCCAGCACCGCGGCCAGGTTCGGGTCGCGGTAGAAGTCCATGCCCTTCTCGAGCATCTTGTTGCCCAGCTTGACGTAGCGGTCGATGGCGCCGACGCGCTGCGCGACCGGCGCGTGCTCTTCCTTCTTCAGCCAGCGCTTTGCCAGCGCGGCCTTGCGCTTCTCGTCGAGCTGCATCTCGGTGAGCGACAGCAGCACCTGCACCAGCGCGATGCCGTCGGCGTAACAGTGGTGGATGCGGGCTATCAGCGCCGAGCCGCCGTTGAAGCGCTCCACCAGGTGGAACTGCCAGAGCGGTTTGGATTTGTCGAGCGGCGTGGAAGCCAGCTGGCTGGTCAGGCGCTCGAGCTCGCGCTTGCCGCCCTTGCCCGGCAGCGCGGTCAGGTGCAGGTGCCAGTCGAGGTCGAAGTCGGCGTCTTCCTGCCAGAAGGCGCCCGTGGGGCCGTCCACCGCCTTCTGCCGGAAGCGCGGGTAGGACAGGAATTTCTGTTCGACCACCTTGCGCAGGGTCTTGATGTCGAGCGGGCTCTCGAGCATCAGCACGCCGGTGATCATCATCAGGTTGGTGGCGCGCTCCATGCGCAGCCACGCGGTGTCCACCCGGGACATCGGCGTCTTGCGGTGCTTCTTGCGGGCTTCGGCCATGCGTGCTCCCCCGGTACCCGGGCAGGATGCCGGCCGCGCCGTGCGGGCGTCAACGCTCGGCGGGGGGCTTGGTCTTGGGGCCGGAGTAAGCCTCCAGCGCGGCCTCGCGGCTGGCCTTGAGGTCGACGATCGGCTTCGACGGGTAGTCCGGCGCCAGCCGGCGCAGCTGGTCGGCGTGCTCCCACGGCGCCGACAGCGCCGCGTCGGGCAGCTTCGCCAGCTCGGGCACCCAGCGCCGCACGTACTTGCCGGCGGCGTCGAACTTCTCCGCCTGCGCCACCGGGTTGAAGATGCGGAAGTACGGCGCGGCGTCGGCGCCGGTGCCGGCGGTCCACTGCCAGCCCTGGGTGTTGTTGGCCAGGTCGGCGTCCACCAGCGTGTCCCAGAACCACTGGGCGCCGTGTTTCCAGTGGTAGCGCAGGTTCTTGGTGAGGAAACTCGCCACCACCATGCGGCTGCGGTTGTGCATCCAGCCGGTGTGCCAGAGCTCGCGCATGCCGGCGTCGACGATGGGCACGCCGGTGCGGCCGCACTGCCAGGCCGCCAGCAGGCGTGCGTCGGGGCGCGCCCAGCGGAATTCCCGGAAGCGCGGGTTCATGTTTTCCTGCGCCGTGTGCGGGAAGTGGAACAGAAGGTGGTGGCTGAATTCGCGCCAGCCCAGCTCGCTCAGGAAGTGGTCGATGTCGGGCTGCACCGCCGCCGGCCAGGCCTGCGCCAGCACACGCGCGACGATGGTGCGCGGCGAGATCTCGCCGAAGTGCAGGTGCGGCGACAGCTTCGAGGTGGCGATGCGGTCGGGGAAGTTGCGCTGTTCCTTGTAACCGCGGGCGGCGCCGTCGAGGAAGGCGTCGAGCAACTCCAGCGCTCCGGCTTCGCCGGGCACCCAGTGCTCCCAGAAACCGGCGTCCCAGCGGGGTTCGGGGCGTCGCGGCTCCAGCCGCAGGTCCTCCACGCCCAGGCCGGCCAGCATCGGCGGCAGCTCGGGCAGGCGCTTGGGCGCCCCGGCCGGCATCGTGGCATCCAGGCGCTGGCGGGCGTTTTTCCAGAATGGCGTGAACACGCGGTAGGGCTCGCCCTGCCCCGTCTGCACGGTCCAGGGTTCGACCAGCAGCGCGGCGTTGTGGCTTTCCACGTGCAGGCCGCGGGATTTCAGGCCCTGCTTGATGCGGGTGTCGCGGGCGATGCTGGCGGGCTCGTAGAGCCGGTTCCAGTGCAGCGCCTCGGCCTTGGTTTCGCCGATGAGCTTTTCGATCTCGGCCAGGCTGTCGCCCTGGCGGATCACCAGGCGCGAACCGCGCGCGCGCAGGTCGGCGTCCAGCGCCTGCAGCGAACGGTGCAGCCAGGCGTGGCTGGCGGCGCCCGGCGCCCAGGGCGCCTCTTCATCGGGCGCATGGATGTAGACCGGCACCGGCACCAGGCCGGCGTCGAGCGCGGTCTTCAGGGCCGGGTTGTCGGCCAGTCGCAGGTCGCGGCGGAACCAGACCAGGGCGTGGCCCATTTCAACCCGCCCGCACCAGCGGCCGCACGGCCTGGAAACCGCCGTCGAGCGCGATCACCTGGCCGGTGACCCAGCCCGCCTCCTCCGACAGCAGGAAGGCACCGAGCGAAGCGGCGTCGTTGGCTTCGCCGTGCCGGCCCAGCGGGTACTGCGCGGTGATGGCGCGCGCCGAAGCTTCGGTGGACAGCATGCGGGCGGTGGCCGGCGTGTGCATCAGGCCCGGGGCGATGGCATTGACGCGCAGGCCGGCGCCGGAAAAATCCGCCGCCAGGGCGCGCACCAGGCCTTCCACGCCACCCTTGGCCATGGAGATCACGGTGTGGTTGGCCACGCCGATGCCGGCCGCCACCGAGCTGAAGAACAACAGGCTGCCCGGATGCTCGGACTTCTGCACTCGCGGCGCATAGGCCCTGGCGACGAAGAAGGCGCTGTCGAGGTTGGCGGCCATGCACTGACGGTACTGGGATTCGGTGGTGCGGCCGATGGGCGCCACCAGCACCGCGCCGGCGCAGTGCGCCACGGCGGCAGGCGGCGCGCCGAAGGCTTCGCTGGCTTCGGCGATGGCCGCTTCGGCGCCCTCCTCGGTGCCGACGTCGGCCTCGATCACGAGGTCGCCCTCCTGCGCAGCCACGCGCGAAGCATCGCGCGACACCAGCGCCAGCCGCCAGCCGCGCGCGCGCAGCAGTTCGGCCAGGGCGGTGGCGACGCCGCCGGAGGCGCCGGTGATCAGGCAGGTGCGCATGGGGTGTTCCTGGTGGCCGTGGTTGGCCGCCAGCCTACCGCTTCGAGCCGTGTTCCGGTCGTGAACCGGCGGCCAGCGCGGCCCGCAGTTCCACGGCCTGGCGGCGGATGGCGGCCAGTTCCTCCGGCGGCTTGCGGCCCAGGTAGCTCCACTGCAGCGCCGTGCGCGGGTGACGGGCGAAGCGCGTTTCGTGGCGGGCCAGGAAATCCCAGTACAGCGTGGTGTAGGGGCAGGCGCGCGGGCCGGTAGCCTCGCCGGGCCGGAAGCGGCAGCCGGCGCAGTGGTTGGACATGCGCTGGATGTACTTGCCCGACGCGGCGTAGGGCTTGCTGACCATGCGCCCGCCGTCGGCGTACTGCGACATGCCCAGCACGTTCGGCAGTTCCACCCACTCCACCGCGTCCACGTACACGGCCAGGAACCATTCGTGGATGGCCCGCGGCCGTACGCCCAGCAGCAGGGCGAACAGGCCCAGCACCATCAGCCGCTGGATGTGGTGGGCATAACCGAGCTCCAGCGTCTGCAGCAACGCGTCGCGCAGGCAGGCCAGGTCGGTGTCGCCGGTCCAGAAGAAGGCCGGCAGCGGTTCTTCGGCGCCCAACGCGTTGTCGTCCAGGAATCCAGGCATGGGCGCCCAAAAAACGCGGCGCCCGCATAGACCCCACCCCCCCCCCAGCCCC
>JAIBEO010000232.1 GCA_019459185.1 Rhizobium sp.
GGCTTCGAGCCAAGGGCAAATGTGCCAAGGTCGCCTTGGTCGCCTGCATGAGAGTCCTAGTCATCCGGCTCAACGCCATGCTCCGGGACGGCTCCGAATGGAGAACCATGCCGGCCTGAACAAGACAGTTGCTCCTACAGAAGCCGGGGTTATTCGCCTACGACCTGGTAGCAGGGTTCGTAGGTGCCGGCGATCTTCATGCGGCGCTGTTCGACGAAGGCGCGCAGCAGCGCATCGAGCGCCCGCATGATGTCCTTTTCGCCGTCGATGCGGAACGGGCCGTGTTTTTCGATTTCGCGCATGCCCTCTTCCTTCACGTTGCCGGCGACGATGCCCGAGAAGGCGCGGCGCAGGTCGGCGGCCAGCAGGTGCAGGGGCTGGTCGCGGCGCAGGTTGAGTTCGGCCATGGCGCGGTGGGTCGGCGCGAACGGCTGCTGGAATTCGAAGGGAATGGTCAGCGACCAGTTGAAGAAGAAGGCGTCGTGCTCGCCCAGTCGGTGCTCGCGCACCTTCTTCAGGCCGGCGCGCATTTCCTTGGCCACCGCCGCCGGGTCGTCGACGATGATGCGGTAGCGGCTGCGCCCCCGCTCGCCCAGGGTGAGCTGCAGGAACTGGTCGATCTGCTCGAAGTAGGCCGCCGAGGCCTTCGGGCCGGTGAGGATCAGCGGGAACGGCAGGTCCTGGTTGGCCGGGTGCAGCAGCAGGCCCAGCATGTACAGGATCTCCTCGGCCGTGCCGACGCCGCCCGGGAACACGATGATGCCGTGGCCCAGGCGCACGAAGGCCTCCAGGCGCTTCTCGATGTCCGGCATGATCACCAGGTGGTTGACGATCGGGTTCGGCGATTCGGCCGCGATGATGCCCGGCTCGGTGATGCCGATGTAACGCGGCTTCCAGTGCCGCTGCTTGGCGTGGGCGATGGTGGCACCCTTCATCGGGCCCTTCATGGCGCCCGGGCCGCAGCCGGTGCAGATGTCCAGGCCGCGCAGGCCCAGCTCGTAGCCGACCTTCTTGGTGTAGAGGTATTCCTCGCGGTTGATCGAGTGGCCGCCCCAGCACACCACCAGGTTCGGCTCCTGGTAGCTCTTCATCACCCGAGCGTTGCGCAGGATCTCGAACACCGCCTCGGTCATGCCCGGCCCGGTGTTGAGGTCGATGCGGCCGCTGCCTGACACCTCGTTGGCGTTGTAGACGATGTCGCGCACCACCGCGAACAGGTTCTCGGCGATGCCGCGGATGATCTCGCCCTCGACGAAGGCTTCGCCCGGTGCGTTCCTGAGCTCGATCTTGATGCCGCGGTCCTGCTGGTGCACTTCGATCTCGAAACCGGCGTAGCGCTGGGCGGCGGCGCGCGGGTCGTCGGAATCGCTGCCGCTGGTGAGCACCGCGAGCGCGCAGCGGCGAAGCAGGTCGCGCTGGCCGCCGGTGGAAGCGTCGGCGAGGCGGGCCACCTCGTCGCGGGAAAGGATGTCCAGGCCGCCGCGCGGGGAAATGCGGGCGTTGACGGTGGCCGAAGCCTTGGGGGTCTCGCTCATCTCTTCTGCTTTTCTGTCGGTCGTTGTCGGACCCGAAACTCTAGCACCGCCCGGGCCACGAAAAAGAAACGGGGGGGGGGGGGGGGGGGGGCGGGGGGGGGG
>JAIBEO010000241.1 GCA_019459185.1 Rhizobium sp.
CGCTTCCTGGGAGATAAAGGCTTCACCGAGCAGGAAGCGACCCTCGCCTTCGCGGTGGGGCCGGCGCCAGCTCGGTGGATAGCGAAGAACCGACCAGGCCATCCCGGAATTGGGAGAAGAACCAAAAAAAGGGGCCGGCAAGGCCGGCCCGGAGTCAACAAGATGGGAAGGACGCCGGCTCAGTAGTACAGGCCGTACAGCACGTCCAGGATCAGGCCGGTGGCCGCCGCGACCAGCACCACGTCGCGGTCCACGCGCACCCAGTGGTAACCGTAGGGCGGCGGCGGCAGGCGGTAGTGGCGGTAGTCCACGTAGTACGGGCGGCCGTAGTAGGCCGGCGGCAGGCGGTGGCCCACCTGCCAGCGGTAGCTGCGGTAGCCCGACGGGTAGACGTAGCGCGGCGCGCGGTAGCGGTATTCCGGACGCCAGTGGTAGCCGCTCCAGCGGCGGTCATCGTGGCGCGAATAGCGCTGGCGGTAGTCGTCGCGACGGTCGTTGCGCCAGTCGCGGCGATCGTCGCGGCGGTCCTCGCGCCAGTCGCGGCGGTCGTCACGGCGCTCGGCGCGCCAGTCCCGGCGATGGTCGCGGCGGTCCTCGCGGATTTCGCGGCGGTCTTCACGCCAATCCTGGCGGTCGTCGCGGCGGTCGGCGCGCCATTCCTGGCGGTCTTCGCGCTGTTCGGCGCGCCATTCGCCACGGTCGCCGCGACGGTCCTGACGGTCCTCGCGACGATCTTCGCGGCGATCCTGCCCGTCCTCGCGCCAGGGGCCCTTGCCGCCCTGCGTGGCGTACGACCCGCCGTGGGTGCGCGTGTCGGCGTCGGCGAAGGCCGCCACGGCGGTGGCACCGGCCAGGAGCAGGGTCATCGAAGCCAGCATCAACTTTTTCATCTCAGGTCCCTCGGGTTCGAGTGCGAGCGGCGGTTGCCGTCCACGGGGCCGATACTTGGGCCGGGGCACTGAATTCGCGTTGAATCCGCCGTTTGGTCCATGTGAACGTTTGCGGCCGTTCAGCCCGGTGCGGCGGCCGCGCGGGCTCGGCTAGAATCCGCGCAGGCCCCTCAACACCGAAAACGCCATGCCCTCCTTCGACGTCGTCTCGGAAGTCGACAAGCACGAACTCACCAACGCCGTGGACACCGCAAACCGCGAACTCGGCAACCGCTTCGACTTCAAGGGCCAGGACGCCAGCTTCGAGCTGGACGGATTCGTGGTCACCCAGAAGGCGCCCAGCGATTTCCAGCTCAAGCAGATGCTCGACATCCTGCGCGGCCGGCTGGTGGCGCGTGGCATCGACATCCGCTGCCTGGACGTGGGCGAGGCCGAAGTGAACCTGGCCCAGGCGCGCCAGAAGGTCACCATCAAGCAGGGCATCGAGCAGAAGCTGGCCAAGAAAATCGTCGCCGCGCTGAAGGACGCCAAGCTCAAGGTCGAGGCGCAGATCAACGGCGACAAGCTGCGCGTCAGCGGCAAGAAGCGCGACGACCTGCAGGACGCCATCGCCCTGCTCAAGAAGAGCGACTTCGAGATCCCGCTGCAGTTCGACAACTTCCGCGACTGAGCGCGCGGCGGTTTGCGTTTCCGCGTTCGTAGGGGGGGGGGGGGGGGGGGGGGGGGGGGGGGGGG
>JAIBEO010000243.1 GCA_019459185.1 Rhizobium sp.
CCCCGCCACCGCCCCGGGCCGAAGTGGCGTACCGGGTGGGCGGGTTGCTCGGCGGCGACGGCGCCACCCGCATCCGGGGGGGGGCGACCCTCGCCGGCGCCGGCGACGGCCAGCTGTCTTTCCTGGCCAACCCGCGCTATCGCCGCGACCTGTCCACCACCGCCGCCTCGGCGGTGGTGCTCGCAGAGGGAGACGCCGGGGACTGCCCGGTGCCCAGCCTCGTGGCGCGGTCGCCCTACGTCGCCTTCGCGAAGATCGCGGCGCTGTTCGAATCCAATCCGGCGCCGGTGCCCGGCATTCATCCCTCGGCCGTCGTCGCGGCCGATGCCGTGGTGCATCCCGAAGCGGAAATCGGCCCGCTGGCCGTGGTCGGCGCGCGCTGCCGGATCGGAGCCGGCGCCGTCATCGGCCCCGGCTGCATCCTGGGCGAAGACAACGTGGTCGGACCCGGCTGCCAGCTGCTGGCGCGCGTCACCCTGGTGACGCGGGTGCGGCTGGGCGCACGCGTGCGCATCCACCCGGGCGCCGTGCTCGGCGCCGAGGGCTTCGGCCTGGCCATGGACGCCGGCCGCTGGATCAAGGTACCGCAGCTGGGTGGCGTGGTGGTCGGCAACGACTGCGAAATCGGCGCCAACACCACCATCGACCGCGGCGCCCTCGAGGACACCGTGCTCGAGGAGGACGTTCGCCTCGACAACCAGATCCAGGTCGGCCACAACGTGCGCATCGGCGCCCACACGGCCATGGCGGGCTGCGCGGCCGTCGCGGGCTCGGCCCGGATCGGCCGTTACTGCCTGGTCGGCGGCGGCGTCGGCATCACCGGCCACCTCGAGGTCTGCGACAAGGTCACCATCACCGCCATGAGCCTGGTGACGGCCTCGATCACCGAACCGGGCGAATATTCCTCCGGCATGGCCGTGCAGGACAGCCGCAGCTGGCGCCGAAACGCGGCCCGTTTCCGGCAATTGGACCAGCTGGCGCGTAGAATGGGCGCCCTGCCCAAGGATTGAAGTTCAAGGACCCCCAGGATGAGCGAAGACGCCATCAAGATGCCCGTGGATGTCGCATGCATCCTGCACCTGCTTCCCCACCGCTACCCGTTCCTGCTGGTCGACCGCGTGGTCGAACTCGAGCCGCACCAGCGCATCCGCGCGCTCAAGAACGTCACCTTCAACGAGCCGTTTTTCCAGGGCCACTTCCCGGGCCGCCCGGTCATGCCCGGCGTGCTGGTGATCGAGGCCATGGCCCAGGCCGGCGGCCTGCTCACCCAGCTCTCCCAGGCCAAGGACTGCGGCGGCGAAGGCAAGCTGTTCTACCTGGTGAAGGTGGACAACGCCCGCTTCAACCGCATGGTGGTGCCGGGCGACCAGCTCGACATCGAGGTGGTGCTCAAGCGCACCATCCGCAACATGGCGCTGTACGAGTGCGTGGCGCGGGTGGACGGCAATGACGTCGCCAGCGCCGAGATCCTCTGCGCCGAGGGGAAGGGGTGACATGGTCCACCCGAGCGCCCTGATCGACCCCGGCGCCCGGATCGGCGCCAACGTCAGCATCGGCCCCTACGCCATCGTCGGCGCCGACGTCGAAATCGGCGACGGCTGCCGCATCGGCCCGCATGCGGTGGTCACCGGGCCGACCCGCATCGGCCGCAACAACACCATCCATTCGCACGCCACCCTCGGCAACGACCCCCAGGACAAGAAGTTCGCGGGGGAACGCACCGAACTGGTGATCGGCCACGGCAACACCATCTTCGAATTCACCACCATCAGCCGCGGCACCGGCGACGGCGGCGGCGTCACGCGCATCGGCAACGACAACTGGATCATGGCCTACGTGCACGTCGCCCACGACTGCGTCATCGGCGACCACTGCATCCTGGCCAACAACGCCACCCTCGCCGGCCACGCGGTGCTGGGCGACTGGGTGATCCTGGGCGGCTTCGCCGGCATCCACCAGTTCTGCAAGATCGGCGCGCACGCCTTCGTCGGCATGGGCAGCCTGGTCAACGCCGACGTGCCGCCCTTCGTGATGGTGGCCGACAAATACGCGGCGCCGCGCGGCATCAACGCCGAGGGCCTCAAGCGCCGCGGCTTCGACGCCGAGCGCATCGCCGCCATCAAGCGCGCCTACCGGGCGCTGTACATGTCCGGCAAGCCGCTGGCCGAAGTGCGCGAACAGCTCGCCAACGGCGAATCCCAGGACGTGCAGCTGATGCTCGAGTTCATCGAGCGCAGCGAGCGCGGCCTGTTGCGCTGACGCCGCCATGGCCCCCGGCACGCCGCGCCGGCTTCGATTCGCCCTGGTGGCGGGCGAAGCCTCGGGCGACCTGCTTGGCGAAGGCCTGGTCCGGCAACTGAAACAGCGTTTTCCCGACGCCGAGTTCGCCGGCATCGGTGGCCCGCGCATGCGCGAGGCGGGCTTCGAGGCCTGGCACGACTACGGCGAGCTGGCGGTGATGGGCCTGGCCGAGGTGCTCCGCCACCTGCCGCGCCTGCTGCGCCTGCGCCGCGGCCTCGCGCGCCGCCTGCTCGCATGGAGGCCCGACGTCTTCATCGGCATCGACGCGCCCGACTTCAATCTCGGGCTCGAGCGTCGCCTCAAGCGCGCCGGCATCCGCACCGTGCACTACGTCAGCCCCTCGGTCTGGGCCTGGCGCGAGGGCCGCGCCGCGAAAATCGGCCGCAGCGCCGACCGCGTGCTGTGCCTGTTCCCGATGGAACCGCCCATCTACCAGCGCCATGGCGTGGATGCGCGTTTCGTCGGTCACCCGCTGGCCGACGACTTCGAGCCCGTGCCCGACCGCCGCGCCGCGCGCGAGCGTCTCGGCCTGCCGCAGGACGCGCCCGTGCTGGCCGTGCTGCCCGGCAGCCGGCTGGGCGAAATCCAGCGCCTGTGGCCGGTCTTCATTGACGCCGCGCGCCTGGTCACGCTGCAGCAGCCCGGCCTGGTGGTGGCCGTGCCCGCCGCCAACCACGCCTGCCGCGAGGCCATCGAACAGGGCCTGGCGAAATCGCAGCTGGCCAACATCGCGCTCTACGACGGCCAGGCCCACGACGTGATGGTGGCCGCCGACGTGGTGCTGCTGGCCTCCGGCACCGCCGCGCTCGAAGCCATGCTGGCCAAGCGGCCGATGGTGGTGGGCTACCGCATTTCCGCGCTCACGTACCGCCTGGTCATGCTGCTGGGCCTGATGAAGGTGAACCGCTACAGCCTGCCGAACGTGCTGGCCAACGAGCCGATCGTGCCCGAGCTGATGCAGCACGACTGCACGCCCGAGAACCTCGCCGACGCCGTGATGGGCTGGTTCCGCGACGACGAGGCGCGCGCCGCGCTGCTGCCGCGCTTCGAGCACATCCACGCCAAGCTGCGCGGCGACGCCTCGGTGGCGGCCGCCGAAGCGGTGGCCGGCCTGCTGCCGCCGGCGCCGTGAACGCGCCGCGCATCGCCGGCGTCGACGAAGCCGGCCGCGGCCCGCTGGCCGGTCCGGTGGCGGTGGCGGCGGTCATCCTGCACCCGGACCGGCCCATCGCCGGCCTCGGCGATTCCAAGGCGCTGTCAGAGGCTCGGCGCGACGCGCTCGAACCGCTCATCATCGAACACGCCTGGGCCTGGCACGTGGAATGGGTGCTGCCCGCCGAGATCGACCGCCTCAACATCCTGCAGGCCACGCTGGCCGGCATGTCGCGCGCGCTGCGTGCGCTGCGGCCGGCGGCCGAACACGCGCTGGTGGACGGCAACCGCCTGCCGCGCGACCTGCCCTGCCCCGCCGAAGCGCTGGTCAAGGGCGACGCCCGCGAGCCCGCCATCATGGCCGCGTCCATCCTGGCCAAAGTGGCGCGCGACCGCCTGATGCGCGAACTCGACGCGCAGTTCCCGGGTTACGGCTTCGCCCTGCACAAGGGTTACCCGACGCCGGAACACCTCGAGGCGCTGCGTCGCCTGGGGCCCTGCGCACAGCACCGCCGCAGCTTCGCGCCGGTGCGCGCCTGCCTGGAACCGTCGCTGCTGGGCTGAACGGCCCGGCACTGGACAGCCCTCGTTCGCAAGCGTAAACCGAACCTGCATCCCGGTGGATGCGGCTGCCCGCGGCGAATGCCGACCGGCCGCGGCCACGCTCCCACCCAGGCCGGCAGCGAGCACTGCCATGCGCCACGACGCCCCCCTCCCGGCAGGCACTGCCCTGCCCTTCCCCCGCACGCCCCGCCACGACGGCCGCCCCGGCGACAGCCCGGTATCGCTGGCACCCGCCGCGATCGCCGAATTCAACGACCTGCTGCACGAACTGCACCCCGACGCCCCGCACGTGGACGAAGACTCGCTCGCCAGCGTCGCGCGCTGGCTGGTGGCGTTGCCACCGGCACAGGGCGACGCGCTGCTGCAGGCGCGCCTGGGCCGCCTGAAGGAACTCACCGAACTCGCCGCCGACCGCGACTGGGCCATCGAACCGGCGCTGGCCAAGCGCATCGGCCGCCTGCTCGACTACGTCGCGCGCGAACGCGACCTGATCCCCGACGACACGCCGCGCATCGGACAGCTCGACGATGCGCTGCTGGTGGAACTCGCCTGGCCGATGGTGGCCGAGGAACTCGAGGACTACCGCGATTTCTGCCGCTTCCGCGAGGAATCCGGCGGCGGCTTCGGCGACCATCCCACGCGCGACGACTGGCTGCGCGCGCGCCTCGAGGAAGGCGCGCTGTGGGAGCAGCTGCATCGCGTTCGCCACCAGCGCTACGTCGATTACGGCCCGCTCGAAGGCGGCCTGCGCGTGGTGTGAACGACGACGGGAAACTGTCGCGACGCTGAATTAGCCCGAAGGTCACGACGACTTCCGGAACGCGCCGCGACGATTGCAACCGTCCAGCATGGCGGTGCATCTGATGAGGCACGCGGCGCGGGAATGGTTCCCGGCGCCGCCTGCCGAAGAGACCCGCCATGAACGCCCAGCTCCGCCACGACGACCTCGCGCTCCCGCTGCCGCCGCCGTCCCACGACGCGCGCCGCCGCCAACTCGACGACCTCACGCTCGAGGACGCAGCCGTGGCCCGGTTCAACGCGCTGCTGGCCGAGTTGTCGCCGGACGCGCCGCGCGTGAGCGCCGACCAGCTGGTCACCCTGGCGCGCTGGTTGCAGCAGCAGCCGCCCGAGCAGGCGGTGGCGATCCTGTCCGAGCGCCTCGCGCGCGCCGAGCAGCTGCGCCGCATGCTCAACGACGGCGACTGGGAAGTCGACGCCGACATGCGCGAACGCGCCCGCATGCTCACCAGCTATTTGCAGCAGGTCGACGACCTGATCCCGGACGACCGCCCGCTGGTGGGCCATCTCGACGACGCGTTGCTGGTGGAACTGGCCTGGCCGGCCTTCCGCGGGGAAACGCTCGACTACCGCGATTTCTGCCGCTTCCGCAGCGCCGAGCGCCCGCGCGGCACCGCCGCCGAGCGCCGCCTGGCCTGGGAAAACGCCTGCCTGGCCGAAGCCGCCCTGCTGCAGCAGCGCCGCGACGTGCGCGCGCGCCGTTACGCCGGCGGCCAGCCGCTGCCGGCGCTGTTCCGCGTCGGCTGAGGACCTTTCAACGGGGCGGGCGGCAGGGTTTGGCAACAGGGACTGTCAAGCCTTGTCCGCCCCCACCCTCGGGGTAAACTGCCGGTTGACCCTTGGTCCCCGGCATGACGCCCCGATTCGTCCACCTCCACCTTCACAGCGAGTATTCGCTCACCGATTCCAGCATCCGCATCCCGGAGCTGGTGTCGCGCTGCGCCGCGCTCGGGCTGCCGGCGGTGGCGGTGACCGACGTCAGCAACCTGTTCGCGCTGGTGAAGTTCTACAAGGCCGCCGAGGGCGCCGGGCTCAAGCCGGTGGCCGGCGCCGACCTGTGGATCAGCGAGGGCGGCACGCCGTCGCGCATCACCCTGCTCTGCCAGGACCGCCGCGGCTACCTGGCGCTGTCGCGCCTGATCAGCCGCGCCTTCCTCGAAGGCCACGCCGGTGACTACGTCGCCATCGAACCGGACTGGCTGTACGCCGACTGCGAGGGCCTGATCGCCCTGGCCGGGCGCGAAAGCCCGGTCGGCCGCGCCATCGCCGGCGGCCGCGACGAAGCGGCGCGGCAGGCGCTGGACGAACTGGCGCGCGCCTTCCCGAACCGGCTCTACCTGGAACTCACCCGCACCGGCCGCGAAGGCGAGGAAGCCTTCAACGCCGCCGCCGTGGCCCTGGCCGGTGCCCGCGGGCTGCCGCTGGTGGCCAGCAACGACGTGCGTTTCCTTTCGCGCGACGATTTCGAGGCGCACGAGGCGCGCGTGTGCATCGCCACCGGCCGCGTTCTCGACGATCCCAAGCGCCCGCGCGAGTTTTCGCCCGAGCAGTACCTGAAGTCGCCGGAGGAAATGGCCGAGCTGTTCGCCGACCTGCCCGAGGCGCTGGAAAACACCGTCGAGCTGGCCAAGCGCTGCAACCTCGAACTCAGCCTGGGCAAGTACTACCTGCCCGATTTCCCGGTGCCGGAAGGCCACACGCTCGACAGCTGGATCCGCGAGGAGTCGCACCGCGGCCTGGCCGGGCGGCTGGCGAAGATGGAACTGGCGCTGGGGCGCAGCGCCTCCGACTACGCGGTGCGGCTCGACATCGAGCTCGACGTGATCGTGAAGATGGGCTTCCCCGGCTACTTCCTGATCGTGGCCGACTTCATCAACTGGTCCAAGCGCAACGACATCCCGGTCGGGCCGGGCCGCGGTTCCGGCGCCGGCTCGCTGGTGGCCTACGCGCTGGGCATCACCGACCTCGACCCGCTCCGTTACGACCTGCTGTTCGAGCGCTTCCTGAACCCGGAACGCGTGTCGATGCCCGACTTCGACATCGACTTCTGCATGGACCGGCGCGACGAGGTGATCGACTACGTCGGCCAGAAGTACGGCCGCGACAAGGTCAGCCAGATCATCACCTACGGCACCATGGCCGCGAAGGCGGCGGTGCGCGACTGCGGCCGCGTGCTGGGCCACCCCTATGGTTTCGTGGACGGCGTGGCCAAGCTGATCCCGAACACCCTGGGCATCACCCTCGACGACGCGCTGGGCCTGAGCGACGCCGCTCGCAAGAACAGCGAACTGGCCTCGGCCGAGCTGATTTCGCGCTACCAAACCGAAGACGACGTCCGCGACCTGATCGACCTGGCGCGCAGCCTGGAAGACCTGACCCGCAACGCCGGCAAACACGCCGGCGGCGTGGTGATCGCGCCGACGCCGCTCACCGACTTCAGCCCGCTGTTCGCCGAACACGTGGCCAAGGGCGAATCGAGCCGCTCGGTGGTGACGCAGTTCGACAAGGACGACGTGGAAGCCGTCGGCCTGGTGAAGTTCGACTTCCTGGGCCTGCGCACGCTCACCATCATCGACTGGGCGCTCAAGGCCATCAACGCCCGCCGCCAGCGCGCCGGCATCGAGCCGGTGGACATCCTGGCGCTGCCGCTGGACGACCCGGACACCTACGCCCTGCTGTCCAAGGGCCAGACCACCGCGGTGTTCCAGTTCGAATCGCGCGGCATGAAGGAGTACATCCGCAAGCTGCAGCCCTCGACCTTCGAGGACCTGATCGCGCTCGCGGCGCTCTACCGCCCTGGCCCGCTGGGCGCGGGCATGGTGGACGACTTCATCGACCGCCGCCACGGCCGCGCCGAGGTGAGCTACCCGCACCCGCTGCTCGAGCCCATCCTCAAGCCCACCTACGGCGTCATCGTCTACCAGGAACAGGTGATGCAGATCGCCCAGGTCCTGGCCGGCTATTCGCTGGGCGGCGCCGACCTGCTGCGCCGCGCCATGGGCAAGAAGAAGCCCGAGGAGATGGCCAAGGAGCGCGTGAAGTTCGAGGCCGGCGCGGCCGAACGCAGCATCGAGGCCGCCAACGCCAGCGCCAGCGCCATCTTCGACCTGATGGAGAAGTTCGCGGACTACGGCTTCAACAAGTCGCACTCCGCCGCCTACGCGCTGGTGGCCTACCAGACCGCGTGGCTCAAGGCGCACTACCCGGCCGAATTCATGGCCGCGACGATGTCCTCGGACATGGACAACACCGACAAGGTGGTGACCTTCCTGGACGAGGCACGCGAAATCGGCCTGGCCGTCCTGCCGCCCGACGTGAACTCCTCCGGCTACATGTTCGAGGCGCTCGACGCCAAGACCGTGCGCTACGGCCTGGGCGCGGTGAAGGGCGTCGGCCGCGGCGCCTGCGAATCCATCGTGGAAGCGCGCCTGGACGGCGGCGAATTCCGCGACCTGCTCGATTTCTGCCAACGGGTCGATTCCACCAAGCTCAACCGCCGCGTGCTCGAAGCCCTGGTGCACGCCGGCGCGCTCGACGCGCTGGGCCCGAACCGCCCCTCGCTGCTGCTGCAGCTGCCCGAGGTCATCAAGGCCACCGAACAGCTGGCGCGCGAACGCGCCGCCGGCCAGGTGTCGCTGTTCGGTGGCGCCGCCGACGCGCCCGCCATCCACATCGAACTGCCGGTGGCGCCGGACTGGCCGCTGGAAACCAAGCTGCTGGGCGAGCGCGAAACCCTGGGCCACTACCTCAGCGGCCACCCGCTCGACCCGTGGCGGACCGAGCTGCAGGGACTGGTGGGCGTGTCGCTGGCCGACCTCGACCACCTGTGGAGCAGCAAGAAGGACCGCCGTGGCGAAGCCGCCGTGGTGCTGGCCGGCATCGTCACCGCGGTGCGCCGGCGCGGCGACACCATGGCCTTCGTGCGCATCGAGGACGGCCGCGGCCAGCTCGAGGTGGCCTTCTTCCGCGAGGCCTTCGCCGAATCCGGGCACCTGCTCTCGCGCGACCGCATCCTGCTGGTGGAAGGCAACCTGGCCGAAGATCAGTTCAGCGGCGGCTTCGTGCTGCGGGCGCGCCAGTGCTGGGACTTCCGCGCCCTGTGCTCGCAGCACGCGCGCCGGCTGGCCATGACGGTGGACCTGCGCGCGCACGGTGCCTGGGAGCGCCTGCAGTCCACGCTGGCCGCCTACCGCCCGGGCGCCACCCCGATGCGCCTGGACCTGCTCACGCCCGGCAAGGCCCGCGGCACCGTGGACGTGAACGGCCCGCTGGGCGTGCGCACCGACCCGGAGCTGATCAGCCAGCTGCGCGCCCTGCCCGGCGTCAGCCAGGTCAGCCTGGCCCTGCACCGCCCCTGGCAGCAGGGCGGCTGATTGTGGGAAGGCCTTCAGGCCCGATGAAGGGTCGGGCCTGAAGGCCCTCCCACAGTTCCAGCCAAGCCCGGTAGAATCGCGCGCTAGAACCTTTGCTCTAGACCGCCGGCCCCAGGCTGGCGTGTCCGACCCGAGTCCAAGAATGAACCCGAACTTCCTCGATTTCGAACAGCCCATCGCCGAACTGGACGCCAAGATCCAGGAACTGCGCAAGGCCAGCACCGGCCCCGCGGTCAACATCGAGACCGAGGTCAACGGCCTGCAGGAAAAACTGCGCGCCCGCACCGCCGAGATCTTCAAGGCGCTCACGCCCTGGCAGATCTCCCAACTGGCGCGCCACCCGCAGCGGCCCTATACCAACGACTACATCGGCCTGATGTTCGAGGAATTCCACGAACTGGCCGGCGACCGCGCCTTCGCCGACGACGCCGCCATCGTCGGTGGCCTGGCCCGCATGGACGGGCGCGCCGTCATGGTCATCGGCCACCAGAAGGGTCGCGACACCAAGGCCAAGATCCGCCGCAACTTCGGCATGCCGCGCCCCGAGGGTTACCGCAAGGCGCTGCGCCTGATGAAGATGGCCGAGCGCTTCAAGCTGCCCCTGCTCACCTTCATCGACACCCCGGGCGCCTACCCCGGCGTCGGCGCCGAGGAGCGCGGCCAGTCCGAGGCCATCGCCCGCAACCTGCTGGAAATGGCCGAGCTCCGTGTCCCGGTCATCTGCACCGTCATCGGCGAAGGCGGCTCCGGCGGCGCGCTGGCCATCGGCGTCGGCGACCGCACGCTGATGCTCGAATACAGCACCTATTCGGTCATTTCGCCGGAAGGCTGCGCCTCCATCCTGTGGAAGTCGGCCGACAAGGCCCGCGACGCCGCCGAGGCCCTGGGCCTGACCGCGAAGCGCCTGTTCGAACACGGCCTGGTGGACGTGGTCGTGCCCGAACCGCTGGGCGGCGCCCACCGCGACCCGGCCGCCATGGCCGCCACGCTCAAGCAGCAGATCCAGCGCGAACTGGCCGCGCTCGACCCGCTCGACCACGCCGCCCTGCTCGAGCAGCGCTACCAGCGCCTGCGCCGCTACGGCGCCTACGAGGCGGCCTGAGGCCCCGGCCGCCGCGCGGCCGCCTGCCACCGCCGCCCGGAACGACGCCATGGCCCTGACCCTGCCGCCGCTTCCCGTCGAAGGTCCGGTGCTGGTGGCCTGCAGCGGCGGTCTTGATTCCACCGTGCTGCTGCACGCGCTCGCGGCCATGCCGGCCATGCGCGCCCGTGGCCTGCGCGCCCTGCACGTGGACCACGGCCTGCACCCGCAGTCGGGCGAGTGGCTGGACGCTTGCCGCGCCGCCTGCGCCACGCTGGGCGTGCCGTTCGAATCTCGCCGCGTGCAGGTGCACGACACCGGCGACGGCCTGGAGGCCGCCGCGCGCGCCGCCCGCCACGCCGCCTTCGCGGACGTGCAGCGGCCGGGCGAAGTGATCGCGCTGGCGCACCACCGCGACGACCAGGCCGAGACCGTGCTGCTGCGCCTGCTGCGCGGCGCCGGCGACGGCCTGGCGGCGATGCGCCCGCTGCGCGCCTTCGGCCAGGGCTGGCTGTGGCGCCCGCTGCTGGCGCTGCCGCGCGCCGAACTCGCCGGCTACGCACGCGCCCACGGCCTGCACTGGCTGGAAGACCCGTCGAACGCCAGCGACCGCCACGACCGCAATTTCCTGCGCCACCACGCGCTGCCGCGGCTGGCCGACCGCTGGCCGCAGGCTTCCGCCTCGCTGGCGCGCAGCGCCGCGCTGCTGGCCACCCAGGCCGACCTGCTGGCCGGCGAGGACGCGCGCCGCCTGGCCCAGGTGCAGGGCCTGGACCCGGCCTCGCTGTCGGTGCCGGCGCTGCTGGCCGAGCCCGCCGGCTGGCGCGACCGCCTGCTGCGCGCCTGGGTCGCGGCGCTCGACCTGCCGCCGCTGCCCGCCGACGCCACCACCACCATCGCCCGCGAACTGCTGGATGCACGCCCCGACGCCAGCGCCGCCTTCGCCTGGTCCGGCGCCGTGATGCATCGCTGGCGCGACCTGCTGCACGCCGGCCACGAACGCGCGCCCCTGCCCGCGGACTGGTCAGCCGAATGGACCGGCGAAGCCCCGCTGGCCTTGCCCACCGGCGACACGCTCGCGCTCGACCCGCCCCGCCGCTTCGACGCCTCCCTGCGCGTGCACGCCCGCCAGGGCGGCGAGCGCCTGGTGCTGCCCGGCCGCAGCCACCACACCGAACTCAAGCACGCCCTGCAGGACCTCGGCGTCCCGCCCTGGGACCGCGCCCGCCTGCCCCTGGTCTCCACCCCCGACGGCACCCTCCTCGCCGCCGCCGACCTCATCCTCTCCGCCTCGCTGACCGATTGGCTGGCCACCCACGCGACCCGGCTCCGGTGGGGATCCCGTGACTAACGCGGATCAGATCCGATGGAAGCGGATAAAGGCCGATCTTTTTGTTCATTCGCTCTTATCCGCACCAATCCGCTCTTATCCGCGTTCAAACCTGATTCCTCTCCCCGTTGACCGGGCCGCCGGGTAGCCGCCACACTTCGCGCATGGCCGCCAAGACCCCCGCCCCACCGTCGCCCGTCGCCCAGTTCGAGTCCTCGCTGGACGAGCTCGAGCAGCTGGTGCAGAAGATGGAGAAGGGCGAGATGTCGCTCGACGATTCGCTGGCGGCCTACGAGCGAGGCGTGAACCTCTACCGCCAGTGCCAGGGCGCGCTGGAGCAGGCCGAACTGCGCGTGCGCCTGCTCAGCGACCCGGCCGACCCCGAGACCGCCCAGCCCTTCCAGCCCGATGCCGGCTGAGCCGCGCCTGGCGCGCTGGCTGCAGCGCGTCGAGGCCCGACTGGAATCCGAACTGCCCCGCGGCGACACCTCGCCCGGACGCCTGCACCAGGCCATGCGCCACGCCGTGCTCGGCGGCGGCAAGCGCCTGCGGCCGATGCTGGTGTACGCCGCCGGCTGCGCCACCGGCGCCGACGAAATGCTGCTCGATGCCCCCGCCGCCGCGGTGGAACTGGTTCACGCCTATTCGCTGGTGCACGACGACCTGCCGGCCATGGACGACGACGACCTGCGCCGGGGCCGCCCCACCGTGCACGTGGCCTTCGACGAAGCCACCGCCATCCTCGCCGGCGACGCGCTGCAGGCCCTGGCCTTCGCCGTGCTGGCCAAGGAAATCCGCGCCGACGCCGAACTGCGCGTGGCCTGGCTGGCGGCCCTGACCGACGCCGCCGGCGCCCGCGGCATGTGCGGTGGCCAGGCGCTCGACATGGACGGCACCGGCGCCAGCCTTTCGCTGCCCGAACTTGAACGCCTGCACGCACTCAAGACCGGCGCCCTGATCCGCGCCGCGGTGAACCTGGGCGCGCTGGCCGGCGATGCCGACGCCGGCACGCTGGCGCGCCTGGACGAATTCGCCTCCGCGCTAGGCCTGGCCTTCCAGATCCGCGACGACATCCTCGACATCGAGGCCAGCAGCGAACAACTGGGCAAGACCGCCGGCAAGGACCAGGCCCAGGCCAAGTCCACCTACCCCGCGCTGCTGGGCCGCGACGGCGCCGCCGACGCGCTGGCCGCGCAGGTTCGGCGCATGGACGCGGCCCTGGCCGGCCTGCCCGGCGACCTGGCGCCGCTGCGCGCGCTGGCGACGATGGCGGTCGAACGCTCGCACTGAGCCCGAGCCGCGCGCAAGAACAAGGTTCTTCTCCCAATTCCGGGATGGCCTGGTCGGTTTTTCGCTATCCACCGAGCTGGCGCCGGCCCCACCGCGAAGGCGAGGGTCGCTTCCTGCTCGGTGAAGCCTTTATCTCCCAGGAAGCG
>JAIBEO010000245.1 GCA_019459185.1 Rhizobium sp.
CTGCGGCGCCCCCACCACCATTGCAGCCACCAGGGCCAGGATTTTCAGCGCGGGGCAAGCCCGCGCCGCCATGAGCAGATTCAGCATCGGATTTCCTGAGAACCGGCCAGCCCGGACGCCAAACAGGAGCGCACCCAGACAAGCGGCCGTAGTGATGACCTGACCAGCAAAATAGCCCAGAATCGAGCCATGTCCCAGCCTGTCCGATCGCCATTGTGACGCCTTCCACCCCCCTGACGATCGTCGGCGCCGGCCTGGCCGGTGCCCTGCTCGCCACCCTGCTGGCCCGCCGTGGCTGGTCGGTGGACGTGTTCGAAAAACGCCCCGACCCGCGGTCGCGCGGCTACGAGGGCGGCCGTTCGATCAACCTGGCGCTGGCCGAGCGCGGCCTGCACGCGCTTCGCCTGGCGGGCCTGCAGGACGCGGTGATGGCGCAGGCGGTGATGATGCGCGGCCGCATGGTGCACCCGCTGGGCGGCCAGTCGCAGCTGCTGCGTTACGGCCGCGACGACAGCGAGGTGATCTGGTCGGTGCACCGCGGCCGGCTCAACATCGCCATGCTCGACGCCGCCGAGGCCGCCGGCGCCCGCCTGCACTTCAACCAGCGGCTGGAGACCGTCGATTTCGACGCCCGCCGCGCCCGCTTCACCAATGACCACGACCGCGTGCACCGCGACCACGACTTCGCCGTGCTGCTGGGCTGCGACGGCGCCGGCTCCGGCCTGCGCGCGGCGATGGCGCCGCTGGTGGCGCTGGGCGAAAGCTTCGAACCGATGGGCCACGGCTACAAGGAACTGGAAATACCGCCGGCCGCCGACGGCGGCTTCCGCATCGAGGGCAACGCCCTGCACATCTGGCCGCGCGGCGGCTACATGTGCATCGCCCTGCCCAACACCGAGCGCACCTTCACGGTCACGCTGTTCCTGCCCACCGAGGGCGATCCCAGCTTCGCCACCCTGCCCGACCTGAAGGCCGCCCGCGCCTTCTTCGAGCGCGATTTCGCCGACGCGCTGCCGCTGATCCCCGATTTCGACACCGACTGGACCAACAACCCCACCGGCGGCCTGGGCACGCTGCGGCTGCGGAACTGGCGCCTGGACGACCGCGCCGTGCTGCTGGGCGACGCCGCCCACGCCATGGTGCCCTTCCACGGCCAGGGCATGAACTGCGCTTTCGAGGACTGCGTGGCGCTCGACCGCCACATCGGCGAGGCGGCCAGTTTCGGCGAGGCCTTCGAAGCCTTCGAGGCCGAACGGCGCCCGAACGCCGAAGCCATCCAGGCCATGGCGCTGGAGAACTACGTCGAGATGCGCGATCGCGTGGACGACGCCGACTTCCTGCTGCAGCGCGCGCTGGAGCGGGTGCTGGCCGAGCGCCACCCGGGCCGTTTCGTGCCGCGCTATTCGATGGTGAGCTTCCTGCGCACGCCCTATGCCACCGCCTTCGAACGCGGCAAGGTGCAGCGCGAGATCCTGGTGCAGGCCACGCGCGGGCTGGCGCAGCTGGACGACGTGGACCTGGCCGCCGCCGACGCCGCGGTGCTCGCGCGCCTGGCGCCGCTGGAATGACGCCCAGCCTGCTCTGGTACGACCTGGAGACCTTCGGCCGCGACCCGCGCCGAACCCGCATCGCGCAGTTCGCGGCCATCCGCACCGACCTTGAGCTCAACCCGCTGGGCGAGCCCACCAGCCTGTTCTGCCAGCCGGCGCTCGACCTGCTGCCCTCGCCCGGCGCCACGATGATCACCGGCATCACGCCCCAGCGCGCGCTGGCCGAGGGCCTGCGCGAGGCCGAATTCATGGCCCGCCTGCACGAGGAACTCAGCCAGCCCGGCACCTGCGCCGTGGGCTACAACTCGATCCGCTTCGACGACGAGTTCGTGCGCTTCGGCCTGTACCGCAACTTCCACGACGCCTACGAGCGCGAATGGCGCAACGGCAATTCGCGC
This sequence comes from Rhizobium sp., assembly GCA_019459185.1. Taxonomy (GTDB): domain Bacteria; phylum Pseudomonadota; class Gammaproteobacteria; order Xanthomonadales; family Xanthomonadaceae; genus Arenimonas. Next base: position 1,949 of record JAIBEO010000245.1, read on the forward strand.
TGGGATCTGCTGGACGTGCTGCGCCTGGTCGAAGCCTTGCGCCCGGAAGGCCTGGAATGGCCGAAGCGCGAGGACGGCGCGCCCAGCTTCAAGCTCGAACACCTGGCCGAAGCCAACGGCGTACGCGAAGGCGACGCCCACGAGGCGCTGAGCGACGTGCGCGCGCTGATCGGCCTGGCCCGCAAGTTCAAGGCGGCCCAGCCGCGGCTGTGGGACTACGCCTTCGCCCTGCGGGACAAGCGCAAGGTCGGCGCCCTGCTCGACGTGGCGAACATGACGCCGCTGCTGCACATCTCCTCGCGCTACCCGGCCAGCCGGCACTGCGCGGCGCTGGTGGCGCCGATCGCGCGGCACCCGCGCATCGAGTCGCGGGTTATCGTCTGCGGGCTGGACGAGGACCCGGCGCGCTGGAGCTCGCTGGCGCCCGACGAGATCGCCGACCGCCTCTACACCCCGGCCGCCGACCTGCCCGAGGGCGAGACGCGCATCCCGCTCAAGGAAGTGCACACCAACAAGTGCCCGGTGCTGCTGCCGCTGGCGCACCTGCGCGAGGCCGACTTCGAACGCCTGGGCATTGACCGCGAGGCCTGCCTGGCCAACGCCGCCGCCCTGCGCGACACGCCCGGCCTGGCCGAACGCGTGCGCCAGGTGTTCGCCGCCGAGGCGGAGCGCGAACCGGCCGATGCCGACGCGGCGCTTTACGACGGGTTTCCGTCGGATGCCGACAAGCGCCTGTTCCCGCGCGTGCGCAGCGCGCCGCCGGCCGAGCTGGACGGCTACGGCCCGCGCTTCGACGACCCGCGCTTCGCCGAGCTGCTGTTCCGTTACAAGGCCCGCAACTGGCCCGAGGCCCTGTCGGCCGACGAGCGCGCGCGCTGGGACGACTACCGCCGCACCCGGCTCTCCGGCACCACGCTGAGCGAATACGACTTCACGGCGTATTACGCCGAAATCGCCACGCTGCGCGCGGCCAACGAACCCGGCCCCCGGCAGGCCTGGCTGGACGCCCTGGAGGCCTGGGGCCGCGACCTGGAGCGATCCCTGGCATGAGCGCCTACTTCAGCGACAAGACCTTCAGGTTCCTGCGCGCGCTGGCGCGCAACAACAGCCGCGAGTGGTTCAACGAACACCGCGGCGAGTACGAACGGCACCTCAAGGACCCCTTCCAGCGCCTGATTGCCGACCTGGCGCCGGACCTGCTGGCGATCAGCCCGCACTACCGCGCCGACCCGCGCGGCACCGGCGGTTCGCTGTTCCGCATCAACCGCGACACCCGCTTCTCGAACGACAAGACGCCGTACAAGACCTGGGGCGGCGCGCGCTTTTTCCATGCCCGCAGCAAGCAGGTGCCGGCGCCGTCGTTCTACCTGCACGTGCAGCCGGGCGGCTGTTTCCTCGGCGCCGGCATCTGGCACCCCGAGCCGCCGGTGCAGCGGCGCATCCGCGATTTCCTGGCCGACAACCCGGCCGGCTGGCAGAAGGCGGTGCAGACGCCCGCGTTCAAGCGTCGCTACGAGATGTGGGGCGAATCGCTGGTGCGGCCGCCGCGCGGGTTTCCCGCCGAGCATCCGCTCATCGAAGATATCAAGCGCAAGGACTTCACCGCCGGCGAAACCCTGGACGACGCCACCGTGCTCGGACCACGGCTGCGGCAGGCGGTGGTGTCGGGTTTCACCGGCCTGGCGCCGCTGGTGGACTACCTGTGCGCAGCGCTGGACCTGGAGTTCTGACAGCGCAACCGTACCAATTCGTGCACCCCGGCAGCGCACCTGTACCAGGTTCAGCCTGAACGACCATACGCTGCCGCATCGCAACATCGAAATGTGTTGACCATCACGGATTTACCCGTAGTGTGAACCGCCATACGCCGGCGCAGGGGAGCGCCGGTTTCCAACGGACGTGGCGACGCAAGGACGGGGACACCGCGTTTCGCATCGAATTCCTGGGGAGGGATCGTGCGCTATCTACTCTTGGCTGCCCTGGCGGCCGTTTCAAGCGTGTGCAACGCGAACACCGGCGTGGCCTTCGTACACGGCACCGGCAAACAGACCAACGCCACCGCCGACTACTGGACGTCCACCTTCGTCAACAACGTGCGCGGCGGCCTGCCGAACCCGGCGAACTACGTCGTCATCAACTGCGACTTCACCAAGTACATGTGGGACAGCGCGGCCGCCGGCTGCCTGGCCGGCCAGCTGACGACCTTCATCAACGGCAAGGGCATCACCCGCCTGATCGTGATCACGCACAGCAATGGCGGCAACGTCATGCGCTGGATCATGAGCAACCCGACCTGGGACAGCCGCTATCCCAACATCATCGCCAAGACGGTGAGGGTGAACGCGCTGGCGCCCTCCTCGGCCGGCACGCCGCTGGCCGACGCGGTGATGAACGGCAACGTGTTCGAAGGCGCGCTGGGCTGGCTGCTCGGCTACCAGAACGACGCCGTGCGCATGCAGCAGACTAGTTGGATGGCCAGCTACAACGCCAACTACCTCTACGGCACCAGTGGCCGCCCGGCCCTGCCCAAAACCTTCCGCAGCGTGGTCGGCACCGACGTGGATTCGGCGATCTGGGATTCCGACAGCTACTGCGGCGGCTACACCGAGAACGTCGGCCTGGAGACCACCCAGAACTGGCTCAACTCCTGCTCCGATGGTTTCCTCAACTGCACCAGCCAGTCGGCCGCCGGCAGCGTGTGGTTCCAGGACAAGGCGCGCATGCGCGGGTCCGAACCGCTGAGTCACAACCAGAGCCGTCGCGCCTGCTTCGGCCTCGACACCATCCTTCGCACGGACATGGGGAGCTGAGCCATGAACAAGACCCTGATGTCCTGCCTGGTGGGCCTGGCCCTCGCCTCCACCGCCCACGCCGGCAGCCTGCTGCCGCCCGGCGCCAACGACCAGTCGCCCTCGCGCCTGGCGGCCGCGCCCCTGCCCGCCGGTGACTTCGAACGCCAGCCGGTCTCCTTCGCCTGGGCGCTCGACCCGAAGGCCGCGCTGGAAACCCCGGCGCCCTTCCTGGCCGAGAGCCGCGAGTACTGGGCCGTGGTCGAGGCCGGCGAGATGAAGGCCGGTGTCGCCATCGACACCACCGCGCCCGGCGCGCTCATCCGCATCAGCCCGGTGGCGATGGAGAAGTCCGGCGCCGTCGAACCGGCGGAACTGCGCGTGTTCAAGGACGGCCGGCTGATCGACGAGCCGCGTTCGTTCCAGCAGCGCGCCGACGCCAAGCAGCTGCAGGACGCCGGCATGGACGTGCCGGACGGCTCGGCCATCGTGCAGCTCGACGAGCGGCTCGGCCAGGGCCGCTTCCAGCTGCAGATGCCCAAGGCCGGCGGCCGCTACCTGGTGCACGTGTACGAGCCCAACAGCGACGTCGTGCTCAGGGCCCAGGCCCAGCGCGGCCGCCTGCTGGCGGGCGACGTGGTCGAAGTCGCGGCCCAGCTGCGCCAGGGTGAAGCGAAGATCGGCGGCGGCCAGATGCAAGGCCAACTGGTCTCGCCCTCGGGCCAGGCCTACCCGCTGGTGTTCGCCGGAGAGAAGGCCACGGCCCAGCTGCCGCTCGACGCCGACCCGGCGCCAGGCCTGTGGGAAGTTCAGCTCTTCGCTGGCGGCCAGGCCCAGGGCGGCCTGGTGCAGCGCGACGCCCGCACCGCCATCGAAGTGAGCCGGCCCACGGCCAAGCTTGGCGGCGCCTATGCCTTCGACCCGGCGGCGCTGCGCTTCAGCCTGCCGGTGCAGGTGGCGGCCCCGGGGCGCTACGAAGTGCGCGCCACCCTGTTCGCGACCGGACCCTCGGGCCTGGCCGAGCCGGTGGCGGTGGCGCAGTCGGCCAACTGGCTCGAGTCGGGCCAGCGCAAGCTCGAGCTGGCCTTCGGCCCGGACAAGCTGCCGGCCGGCTACGGCGCGCCCTTTGAACTGCGTTTCCTGGAACTGAAGGACCAGGCGCGTTTGGGCACGCTCGACACCCGTGAACTCGCCCTGCGCGAGGTGGGCCGCCCGACCCCGGTGCGCGAGCGCCGGCTGGAGCGGTAGTTCCGGCCGCCGGCCAAACCGGCGATGATGGAGAGGCCGGGCCTTCGGGCCCGGCCTTTCTTTTTCGGCCCGACCCGATGGACCCTTCGCTGCGCCGCTACGCGGTTTTCTATTTCTTCTACTACGCCGCGCTGGGGGCCTACACGCCCTACATCGGCCGCTGGGTGGACGCGCTGGGGCACGGCGGTTTCGTGGTCGGCGGCATGCTGGGGCTGTGGTACGGCACGCGCATCCTCGCGCCGCCAGCCTGGGCGGCGCTCACCGGGCGCAGCGCGCGGCCGGGCGAATGGTTCTTCGCTGGCTGCGTGGCCACGTTGCTTTGTTTCGCCGGCTTCCTGTTTACAGAGGCGGCGTGGCCGCTGCTGGCGGTGATGGCGGTGTTCGGCCTGTTCTACAACGCGGTAATGCCGCAGTTCGAGGCGATGACGCTGACTGCGCTGGGGCCGCACCCGGAGCTGTACGGCCGGCTGCGCGTGTGGGGCTCGATCGGTTTCCTGTTCGTGGCCGGCAGCTACGGCGCGCTGATGGACCGGGTCGGCGACGCCTGGTTCCCGTGGCTGGTGCTGCCGCTGTTTGCCGGCATGGTGGCCGCGGCCTGGCCGCACCGCGCCGACAGGCCGCCGGAAGCCGCGCCGGGCGTGGCCGACGCCGGGCACCTGTTCAAGCGCCCCGGCGTGCGCCGCTTCCTGGTGGTGGCGCTGCTGATGCAAGTGGGCTTCGGGCCCTTCTATGTCTTCTACACCCTGCACCTGCAGGCGGCCGGGCATTCGGGCGCGGCCATCGGCGCGCTCTGGGCCATCGGCGTGCTGATCGAGATCGCCATGTTCTGGCAGGCACCGCGGCTGATAGCGCGCTTCGGCGCCGGCCCGCTGCTGATGGTCTGCCTGGGCGTGACGGTGCTGCGCTGGGCTCTGGTGGCGGCGTTCGCGGAATCGTTCGTGGTGATGGCGCTGGCCCAGGCTACGCACGCGCTGAGCTTCGCCACCTTCCATGCCTGCTGCATGCGGCTGCTCTCGGGCTACTTTCCGGGCCGGCGCGCCGCGGCGGGCCAGAGCCTGCTCTACGGCTTCAGCTCGGGCGTGGGCGGCGTACTGGGCGCGGGGCTGGCGGCGCTGGCCTGGGAAAGCGCCGGCGGCGGACCGCTGGCCTTTGCGCTGGGCGCGGCGGTGACGGCGCTGGCCTGGGTGGTTTACGCGCTGCGGCGGCCGGCGCCGGCCGCCTAGCCTTCGTTGGTGACGCCGTAGGGCACGTGGCCGGTGGCGACGTGGCGGCGGGCGTTTTCGACGTTGTGGCGGGAATCGTCGAAGAAGATGTCGGCGCCGAAGGTTTCCAGGAACGGACCCTTGTCGCGGCCTCCGAGGAACATGGCCTCGTCCAGGCGCACGCCCCACTCGCGCAGGGTGAGGATGACGCGCTCGTGCGCGGGCGCCGAACGCGCCGTGACCAGGGCCGTGCGCAGCGGCGAGGCCTCGCCCGGCGGGAAGGCCTGCTGCAGTTCGTGCAGCGCGGCCAGGAAGCCGCGGAAGGGACCGCCCGAGAGCGGTTCGCCGGCGCGGGTGGCCTCGTTGTGGTGGAAGGCGGCCAGGCCGTCCTGCTGCGAGACGCGTTCGGATTCGTCGCCGAAGATCACCGCGTCGCCGTCGAAGGCGATGCGCAGCTGGTCGTGGCGGTGCTCCGGTGCCTTCGACGGCAGGATGGTGGCCGCGGCCACGCCGTGTTCGAGCGCGCTGCGCACCGATTTCGGGTTGGCGGACAGGAACAGCTGGGCGCCGAAGGGCCGGATGTAGGGCCAGACCTCGGCGCCGCTGGTGAACACCGCGCGCACGATGCCCAGGCCGTAGTGGCGGATGGAATTGAAGATGCGCAGGCCGGTGTCGGAGGAATTGCGCGACAGCAGCACCACTTCCACCCGCGGCGACTCGGCCGGCGCGCCGGCGTTGAGCGCCAGCAGCTTCTGCACCAGCGGAAAGGCGATACCCGGGGCCAGCACTTCCTTTTCCCGGCTGCGCTGGAACTCGGCGTAAGCCTCCAGGCCGCTGGCCTGGAACAGCGCGTGGCTGTCCTCGAGGTCGAACAGCGCGCGGGCGGTGATGGCCACCACCAGGCGCTGGGCGGGCGTGTCGACAGGCTGGGAGAGCGGGCTCATGGCGGCATTATGGCCGGTCGCAGTCTCACCGGGCGCGACGCGCCCTAGGTGGTGAACTGCTCGTTGAGGATGCGTTCCTCGAGGTTGTGCTCGGGGTCGAACAGCAGGGTGACGGTGCGTTCGATCGCCTCGCGCACCTCGATCTCGGCCACGTCACGCACTTCGTGCGAATCGGCGGTGGCGCTGACCGGGCGCTTGTGGCCGTCGAGCACTTCGATGCGCACCACGGTGTCGGCACGCAGCAGCGCCCCGCGCCAGCGCCGGGGCCGGAAGGCGGCGATGGGCGTGAGCGCCACCACCTGCGAGCCCAGCGGCAGGATCGGGCCGTGGGCCGAGAAGTTGTAGGCTGTGCTGCCGGCGGGGGTGGCCACGAGCACACCGTCGCAGACCAATTCGTCGAGACGGACCTGCCCATTGAGCGATATCCGCAGGTGCGCCGTCTGCCGCGTCTGGCGCAGCATCGAGACTTCGTTGTAAGCCAGCAGCGACACCGTCGCGCCCGACTCGGACACCGCCTTCATCTCCAGCGGCCGCAGCACGGCGGCTTCGGCCGCGTGCAGGCGCTCGACCAGGCTCTCGGGCCGGTGCTGGTTCATCAGGAACCCGACGGTGCCCAGCTTCATGCCGTACACCGGTTTGCCCAGCGCACCGTGGCGGTGCAGCGTGTGCAGCATGAAGCCGTCGCCGCCGAGCACGCAGAGCACGTCGGCATCCTCCGGCGCGCTGTCGCCGAAGGCCTTGGCGAATCCCTGTTTGGCCGCTTGGGCCTCGGGCGTCGAACTGGCGAGGAAGGCGATGCGCGGCTGGGCAGGCAGGCTCATGGCCGGGAGCATAACGCAGGCCCGCCGGAATTCGCATGCCCGAATCGAGATGCTTCGGGCTCTTGTAGGAGCGGGGGGGGGTGGGGGGAGGGTGGGCCGGGGGGGGGGTCGAGG
>JAIBEO010000248.1 GCA_019459185.1 Rhizobium sp.
CCCCCCCCCCCCGCCCCCCCCCCCCCCCCACCCACCCACCCAAAAATTGGGGAAAAAAAAAATTTTTTTAAAAAAAAAATTTTTTCCCCAAACCCCATTTTCGTTAGACCCCATTTTCGTTATGGCCGCAGGCAGCGGGCCAGGAAGGCCTCGGCCAGGCGGTAGCGGTGCAGGGCGTCGGCGCCCGCCAGGCCGTGCTTGGCGCCGGGGTAGGTCATCAGTTCGAAGGGCGTGCCGCGCTTCTGCAGTTCGGACATCAGCCTGGTCGAGTTGGTGAACAGCACGTTGTCGTCGGCCATGCCGTGCACCAGCAGCAGCTTCGAACGCAGGCCGTCGAGGTGCGTGAACACCGACGCCTCGCGGTAGCCCGCCGGGTTGCGCTCCGGGTGGTCCATGTAACGCTCGGTGTAGTGGGTGTCGTACAGCGCCCAGTCGGTCACCGGGGCGCCGGCCACGCCGCAGGCGTAATGGCTCGAGGCCTTGCCCAGCAGCATCAGCGTCATGTAACCGCCGTTCGACCAGCCGTGCACGCCGATGCGCGCCGGGTCCACCCAGGGTTGCTTGCGCAGGAATTCCACGCCCGCCACCTGGTCCTCGACTTCCACCGTGCCCTGCTTTCCGTACAGGGCGCCGCCGAACTTCGCGCCGCGTCGCGGCGTGCCGCGGTTGTCGAGCGAAAACACCACGTAACCCCGCTGCGCCAGGTACTGGTTGAACAGCGCGTCGGGGCGGCCCGGCCAGGCGCGGGTCACCGTCTGCGCGGCCGGACCGCCGTAGACGAACACCACCACCGGGTACTTCTTCGCCGGGTCGAAGCCTTCCGGCTTGATGAGGCTGTAATGGAGCACCTCGCCGTCGGCTGCCGCCATCTGCCCGAACTCCACCGGCCGGTGCGCGGCGCGCCAGGGCGCGTACGGGTGTGCCGGGTCGGCCAGGTCGTTGGCCACCAGCGTGGCCAGCTTCGTGCCATCGGCCTTGAAAAGCTCGGTCTGCGGCGGCGTGGCCGGGTTCGACCACAGGTCCACGAATACCGCGGCGTTGTCGCTGAACGCGGCCTCGTGCATGCCCGGCTCGCGGCTAAGGCGGCGCGGCTCGCCGCCGGCCAGGGGCACGGCGTACACGTGCTTCTCCAGCGGCGACTCCTTGGTGCCGGCGATGTAGGCCAGGCCCGCCGCTTCGTCCACGCCCAGCAGCGTGTCCACCAGCCATTCGCCCGACGTGAGTACGCGATCGAGCGAGCCATCGGCGCCGTGCAGCTGCAGGTGCTCGAAGCCGCTGCGCTCGGAAATCCACAGGAAGCGGCCGTCGTCGAGGAAACGCAGGCCGTCGTGCAGCGGCACCCAGGTGGCGCTGGTTTCGGTGAGCAGTACGCGCTGCTTTCCAGAGGCGAGCGTGGCCTCCACCAGTTCCAGCCGGCGCTGGTCGCGCGACTGCCGCTGGAACGTGAGCAGACCCGGCGCCCGCCACTGCACGCGCGCCAGGTAGATGTCGTGTTCGGGGCCCAGGTCCACCCCGGCTACCGACAGTTTCGCCGGCTTGTCCACGCCGGGCTGGCCGGCGCGCATCGAGGCCAGGTCGGCCACGTGCAGCGAAACACGCACGTTCGGGTCGCCCGCGGCCGGGTAGCGCTGCTCCACCACTTCGGTGCGGTCGGCGTACATCTCGTAGCGCTTCTGCACCGGCACCGGCGTCTCGTCGATGCGCGCGAAGGCCACGGCGGAATCGTCCGGCGCGAACCAGTAGCCGGTGTGCCGGCCCATTTCCTCGTCCGCCACGAACTCGGCCACGCCGTTGCCGACGGTGTCGCCGCCGTCGTCGGTGAGCTGCAGCTCGCGGCCGGTGGCCAGCTCGATCACCCACAGGTTGCGCTCGCGCACGAAGCCGACGAACTTGCCCTTCGGTGAAATCTTCGGGTCAGTGGCAAAGCCCGTGCCCGAAGTCAGCTTGCGCAGCGGGTCGGCGACGCCGGGGTGCAGGTCGTACAGGTACAGTTCGCCGCCCAGCGGGAACAGCAGCGACTGCGAATCGGGCGCCCACTGGTATTCGACGATGCCGCGGAAGGCGGCGATGCGCTGGCGTTCGCGCCGTGCCTTCTCCTCGTCGCTCAGCACTTCGTCGCCAGGCAGCACCACCGCCGAATCCACCAGCGGGCGGGTGGCGCCCTCGGCCACGTGGTATTCCCACAGGTCGAGCTGGAAGCGGTCGCTCTCCTTGCCGCGCAGGAAGGTGACGCGGGTGCCGTCGGGCGAGATCGCCGGCTTCATCAGGCTGGGCCCGGACAGGGGCGCGCCGCCGGTGATGGCTTCGAGCGTGAGTTTCTCGGCGTGGGCGGCGGGGGCGAGGGTCATGGCGGCAATCAGCAGCAGGGTTCGCATCGTGTGGGCACTCAGGCGAGGTAACCACCGTCCACCGGCAGCGCGGTGCCGGTGAGGTAGGAAGCGGCGGGGGAAACGAGGAACAGCACCGCCGGCGCGATCTCGCCCGGCTGCGCCACGCGCGCCAACGGGATCAAGCGCAGCATCATGTCCATGATCTTTGGGTTGCCGGTGAGCGCCGAGGCGAACTTCGTGTCGGTCAGGCCCGGCAGCACCGCGTTCACGCGCACGCCCAGCGGCGCCAGTTCCTTGGCGAAACCTTCGGTCATGTTGACGATGCCGGCCTTGGTCATCGAATACACCAGCTGGCCGGGCGCGGCGCGTTCGGCGTTCACCGAGGCGATGTTGACGATGGCGCCGCCGTGGCCCTTCATGCGGCGCGCGGCCTGCACGGTGGTCCAGAAGTAGCCGCGCAGGTTCACTTCCACGGTCTTTTCGTAGGCGTCGAGCGTCATGTCCACGGCCGGGCCGAAGTAGGGATTGGCGGCGGCGTTGTTGACCAGGATGTCGACGCGCTTGCCGGCCGCGTCGAGCGTGGCGAACAGGCCCTCGATGGCCGCCGGGTCGCCCACGTGCACCGCATGCGCCTCGGCCGAACCGCCGGCGGCGCGGATGGCCGACGCCACGGACTCGCAGCCCTCGAGCTTGCGGCTGGTGCAGACCACGTGCGCGCCATGCGCCGCCAGCAGGTGGGCGATGGCTTCGCCGATGCCACGCGAGGCACCGCTGACCAGGGCGGTCTGGCCGGTCAGGTCGAACAGGGGGTCGGTCACGCGAAACTCCGGGACGTGGGTTTAACGGCGGGCTTGTTATGCTCGGAAATCTAGCACAGGCCCGGTCGAGGGCCGGCTTCACGGGGAGTGCACGGATGGCGCAGCGGCGGGTGCTGATCACGGGTGCGGGAAGCGGCTTGGGCCAGGCCCTGGCGCACCGCTATGCGCGGGCCGGCGACAAGGTCGCCTGCGTCGACCTCGACGCTGCGCGCGCCAACCTCACCCGCGCCGCCCTGCCCGGCGAAGGCCACCTGGCGCTGTCGGCCAACGTGGGCAGCGACGATGCCATGGAGCAGGTGCACGAGCGCATCGCCAGCGAATGGGGCGGCGTGGACGTGCTGGTGAACAACGCCGGCATCGCCACCGGCGGCGCCATGGTCGACACCACCATGGCCGAATGGCGCAACGTGCTGGAAATCAACCTGCTGGGCGTGGTGCGCGGCTGCCGGCTGTTCCTGCCGGGCATGATCGCCGCCGGCCGCGGCCACGTCATCAACACCGCCAGCTTCGCCGGCCTGGCCGGCGCGCCCAGCATCATGAGCTACGGCGTGGCCAAGGCCGCGGTGGTGGCGCTGAGCGAACAGCTGCGCGCCGAAGTGGCCGACAAGGGCATCACCGTCAGCGTGCTGTGCCCGGCCTTCTTCCGCACCAACCTGCTCGAGAGCTGGCAGGGCGACCCCCGGCTCAAGGCCTTCGCCGACCGCATGATGGCCACTTCGCCCGACACGCTCGAAGGCGTGGCCGACCGCGTGTTCGCGGCGGTCGAACGCGGCGAGTTCCTGGTGCTGCCGACGCGGCACGAACCCATGCGCTGGCGCCTCAAGCGCTGGTTCCCGAACCTCTACTTCAAGCAGCTCCTCAAGCTCGTCCGGGCCCGGGGCGCGGGGCACTGACATGGACTGGATGATCTACGGCGCCAACGGCTACACCGGCCGCATGATGGTGGAAGAAGCGGTGAAGCGCGGCCTGAAACCCGTGCTCGCGGGACGCAGCGTGGCCGCCCTGGAACCGCTGGCGCAGAAGCACGGCCTGGCCGTGCGCGCCTTCGCGCTCGACAACCCCGCGGCCCTGCGCACGGGCCTCAACGGCATCGGCCTGGTGCTGCACTGCGCGGGGCCGTTTTCGGCCACCTGCCGGCCCATGCTCGAAGCCTGCCTCGACGTGGGCGCGCACTACCTCGACATCACCGGCGAAATCGACGTGTTCGCGCTCTGCCACGGACACGACGCCGCCGCCCGCGCCAAGGGCGTGGTGGTGCTGCCGGGCTCCGGTTTCGACGTGGTGCCCACCGACTGCCTGGCCGCCCAGCTCAAGCGCGAACTGCCCGGCGCCACCTCGCTGGTGCTGGCCTTCGAAGCCGGCGGCGGGCCCAGCCCCGGCACCGCCAAGACCAGCGTGGAAGGCCTGGGCAAGGGCGGCCGCGCGCGCATCGGCGGCGTGGTGAAGCGGGTGCCGCTGGCCTGGAAGACGCGCAGCTTCGAGCGCGACGGCGAGCAGCGTTTCGCCATGACCATTCCCTGGGGCGACGTCTACACGGCGTATGTCTCCACGGGCATTCCCGACATCGAGGTCTACATGGGCGTGCCGCCGGCCACGGCGTCGCGCCTGCGCCGCCTGCGCCTGCTCGGCCCGCTGCTGGGCCTGGGCCCGGTGCAGGCCTGGCTGAAGAAGCAGGTGGAAAAGAAGGTGCGTGGCCCGTCCGACAACACCCGCGGCAAGACCGGCTGCGTGGTCTGGGGAGAAGCCCGCGACGCCGCCGGCACCGAGGTGAAGCGCCGCCTGCGCACGCCCAACGGCTACGACATCACGGTGACGGCCGCGCTGGGCATCGTGCAGCGCCTGCTGGCCGGGCCGGCGCCGGCGGGTGGCTATTACACGCCCTCGAAGCTGATGGGCGCCGACTACGTGCTGTCGCTGCCCGGCGTGCGACTCGACTGAACCACGCCGATTGGCGCCCGGCGGCGCGTACCGCTACCCTTGCCGGGCCCGCACCGGGCGAACCTGGAGCAAGACCATGCGCATGCCTGCCTTCATCCTCGGCGTCATCCTGCTGGTCGCGGGTGGCCTGATCGCCGCCGGCGTCTTCAAGTTCCAGTCCACCGAAAAAGTGCTGGACATGGGCCCGATCGAAGTGACCAAGACCGACACCAAGTCCCCGCCGATCAACCTGGGCTGGGTGCTGATGGGCGTGGGCGCGGTCGCGCTGGTCGTCGGCGCCGTCAGCAAGAAATAAACGAACCTACGGAAACCGCATGTCGAACAACGTCCCCGCCGGCGCGCCAAAGCTCGGCCCGCTTCCCACCCTGATCTTCGCCTCGCGCTGGCTGCAGCTGCCGCTGTACCTGGGCCTGATCATCGCCCAGTGCGTCTACGTGTTCCTGTTCCTGAAGGAGCTGACCCACCTGGTGGTGGACGCGAACACGCTCACCGAGCAGGGCATCATGCTGCTGGTGCTGGGCCTGATCGACGTGGTCATGATCTCCAACCTGCTGGTGATGGTGATCGTCGGCGGCTACGAGACCTTCGTCTCGCGCCTGAACCTGGCCGGCCACCCCGACCAGCCGGAGTGGCTGAGCCACGTCAACGCCTCGGTGCTGAAGGTGAAGCTGGCGATGGCCATCATCGGCATCTCCTCGATCCACCTGCTCAAGACCTTCATCGCCATTGGCGACCTGGGCGCCGAGGGTTCACGGTTCACCGAGGCCGGCGTGATGTGGCAGACCATCATCCACATGGCCTTCATCGTGTCGGCCATCGGCATCGCCTGGACCGACACGCTGATGTCGCAGTCGGTGGCGGCCAGCAAGAAGCACTGACCGGGCGGTTTTCGCCGGCCCCGGGGGCCATGGCGCCGGTACAATGGCGCCATGGATGTCTCCCACCTGCTCGATGACCTCAACACCGCCCAGCGCGAGGCCGTTTCGGCCCCGCCGGGCCACCTGCTGGTACTGGCCGGCGCCGGTTCCGGCAAGACCCGGGTCCTGACCCACCGCATCGGCTGGCTCAACGAAGTGGTGGGCGTGCCGGCGCACGGCATCCTCGCCGTCACCTTCACCAACAAGGCCGCCGCCGAGATGCGCGGCCGCGTCGAGGCGCTGCTGCGCCATGGCAGCCGCGGCATGTGGATCGGCACCTTCCACGGCCTGGCGCACCGCCTGCTGCGCCTGCACTGGCAGGAAGCCGGGCTGCCGGAATCGTTCCAGGTGCTCGACCAGGACGACCAGGTGCGCCTGCTCAAGCGCATCGCCGCCGACCTCGAGCTCGACGAAGGCCGCTTCCCGCCGCGGCAGATGGCCTGGTGGATCAATGCGCAGAAGGACGAGGGCCGGCGCCCGAAACACATCCAGCCGGCCGGCGGCGATTTCTACGGCTCCACCATGCTGCGCGTGTACGAGGCCTACCAGGAGCGCTGCCAGCGCGCAGGCCTGGTGGATTTCGCCGAGCTGCTGCTGCGCGCGCACGAGCTGTGGCTGGAGCACCCGGCGCTGCTGCACCACTACCAGCAGCGGTTCCGCCACCTGCTGGTGGACGAGTTCCAGGACACGAACTCGATCCAGTACGCCTTCGTGCGCGTGCTGGCGGGCGAGTCGGGCGAGGTGTTCGTGGTGGGTGACGACGACCAGGCCATCTACGGCTGGCGCGGCGCCAAGGTGGAGAACGTGCAGCGTTTCCTGCACGACTACCCCGGCGCGCGCACGCTCAAGCTCGAGCAGAACTACCGTTCCACCGGCAACATCCTGGCCGCCGCCAACGCCGTCATCGCGCACAACCCGGAGCGCCTGGGCAAGCAACTGTGGACCGCCGACGGCGAGGGCGAGCCGATCGACCTGTTCGCCGCCTACAACGAGGTGGACGAGGCGCGTTTCGTGGTCGAGCGCATCCAGGCCTGGATCCGCGACGGCGGCAGCGCCGGCGACAATGCCGTGCTCTATCGTTCGAACGCGCAGTCGCGGGCCATGGAAGAACAGCTGGTGCAGGCCGGGCTGCCCTACCGCGTTTACGGCGGCCAGCGCTTCTTCGACCGCATGGAAATCAAGGACGCGCTGGCCTACCTGCGCCTGGTGGCCAACCGCGGCGACGATGCCGCCTTCGAGCGCGCGGTGAACACGCCGCCGCGCGGCATCGGCGGCAAGACGCTCGATGAAGTGCGCCGGCATGCGCGCGAAAACGCGATGCCCCTGTTCCAGGCCGCCGAGCTGCTGTCGGGCGAGGCGGGAGGCCTGGCGGGCCGCGCGCGCAACGCGCTGCGTGGTTTCGTCGAGCTGATGGAGTCGCTGGAGGCGGGCATCCGGGATTCGCCGCTGCACGAGCAGTTCGACCACGTGATCAGCGCCTCGGGGCTGCGCGCGCATTACGCCGCCGAGTCGCGCGGGCAGCTTGATTCGCGGGTGGACAACCTCGACGAGCTGGTGTCGGTGGCCAGCCGCTTCGAGCGCCCCGACGACGAGGAACTGGCGGGCATGAGCGAGCTCGTCGCTTTCCTCGGATACGCCGCGCTCGAAGCCGGCGAAGGCCAGGCCGAAGCCGGCGAAGACGGCGTGCAGCTGATGACCCTGCACAGTGCCAAGGGCCTGGAGTTCCCGCAGGTGTTCCTGGTGGGCGTGGAGGAAGGGTTGTTCCCCAGCGGCAAGTCGCTGGAGGAAAGCGGACGGCTGGAGGAGGAGCGCCGCCTGGCCTACGTCGGCCTGACGCGCGCGCGCCAGAAGCTGGTGCTCAGCTACGCCGAATCGCGCCGCCTGCACGGCATGGAAATGTTCGGCACGCCCTCGCGTTTCCTGCGCGAAATCCCCCAGGCGCTGCTGCGCGAGGTGCGCCCCAAGGTACAGGTCAGCCGCCCCACCGGTTTCGGCCCGCCGCGTGCCGCCGCGCTGGACGCCGCGCCAGGCATGGCCTTGCGCCTCGGCCAGCGCGTGATGCACCCCAGCTTCGGCCTGGGCGTGGTGATGGACGCCGAAGGCAGCGGCGCCCACGCCCGCATCCAGGTCAATTTCGAAACCGGCGGCGCCAAATGGCTCGTGCTCGGCTACGCCAACCTCCAACCCGCCTGAAGCAAAGAATAGGGGTCAGAGTACTATTTCCCGCCGCCCGGACGGACAGCCCGATGGGCACCGAAATAGTACTCTGACCCCTATTCTTTTCGGGCCCCATTTTTCCGAGGATGCTGTGATGAAGCGACGTGAGCTTTTGCGGGGTGCGGGCCTGGCGGCCGTGGCGACGGGCCTGGCGGCTTGCGGGGCGCAGCCGCAGGCGCAGGGCGAGTCGGCGTCGAGCGAGCGCTTCCAGTGGAAGATGGTGACCTCCTGGCCCACCAACTTCCCGGGCCTGGGCACCGGCGCCGCCAGGCTCGCCGAGATGATCACCGCCGCCAGCGGCGGCCGGCTCGCGGTGAAGGTGTACGGCGCGGGCGAGCTGGTGCCGGCCTTCGAAGTGTTCGACGCCGTCGGCCGCGGCACCGCCGAGATGGGCCATTCCGCCGCGTATTACTGGAAGGGCAAGGCCGCGGCCGCGCCCTTCTTCTGCGCGGTGCCCTTCGGCCTCAACGCGCAGGAAATGAACGGCTGGCTGTACGAAGGCGGCGGCCTGGAGCTCTGGCGCGAACTGTACGCGCGCTTCGGCCTGGTGCCTTTCCCGGCCGGAAACACCGGCGTGCAGATGGCCGGCTGGTTCCGCAAGCCGATCAACGGCCTGGCCGACCTGCAGGGCCTGAAGATGCGCATCCCGGGCCTGGGCGGCGAAGTGATGTCGCGTGTCGGCGCCACGCCGGTGAACCTGCCCGGCGCCGAGATCTTCAGCTCGCTGCAGTCGGGCGCCATCGACGCCGCCGAATGGGTGGGCCCTTACAACGACCTGGCCTTCGGCCTGCACCGCGCCGCCAAGTTCTGCTATTACCCGGGCTGGCAGGAGCCGGGCCCCACGCTCGAGTGCATGGTGAACCAGGCCGCCTGGGAGTCACTGCCCAAGGACCTGCAGGACATCGTGGCCACCTGCTGCCGCGCCGTTAACGAGTCGATGCTGGCCGAGTTCACCGCCCGCAACCAGCAGGCGCTGGACGTGCTGGTGCGCGAGCACGGCGTCGAACTGCGCCAGCTGCCCGACGACGTGCTGCTGGCCCTGCGCAAGGCCTCGGACAAGGTGCTCGAGGAAGCCGCCGCGGCCGACCCGCTGGCGCGCAAGGCGCTCGAGTCCATGCGCGCCTTCCGCGCCCAGGCCAAGGCCTGGCACGCCGTGTCGGAAGAGGCGTATTACGCCACCCGCGGCTGACCCTGCCAAAGGTCACGATCCGGCGTATAAGGCCACAATCGCCGCTGAACGCGCCCCGGCCGCTCCGGGGCGCGCTACGCGTAAAGAACGTCCACTTCCCGTAGAGGTGTTCGTGTCATGCGCAAGTGGTTCAAGAGGGCCGGCATCGCCGCCGGCGTGGTGGTGGGTGCGGTGGGCGTGCTGTTCGCGGTGGCCTGGTTCAAGGCCGAGGCGGACATGGCTCGCGTCTTCACGGTGGACGACCCGCCGCTGGTGCTGGCCGGCGACGAGTCCGAACTCGCGCGCGGCGCGCACCTGTACCAGGTGGCCGGCTGCGTGGAGTGCCACGGCGAAGGCGGCCGCGGCAAGGTCTTCATCGACGCCGGCCCGGTGGCCCGCGTGGTCGCGCCCAACCTCACGCCCGCCGCGCTGCGCGGCCGCTACGACGTGGACCAGCTGGCCGCGGCCATCCGCCACGGCGTCGGCCCCGACGGCCGCCCGCTGCGGGTGATGCCCTCGGGCGATTTCGCCAACCTCACCGACGCCGACACCGCCGCGCTGGTCGCCCACCTGCAGGCGCTGCCCGATTCCGACAACAACCCCGGCAGCACCGAGATCCGCCCGCTGGGCCGCGTGCTGCACCTGCTGGGCAAGCTGCACCTGGTGCCCGCCGCCAGCCTGGACCACTCGCCGCGCCAGCGCACCTCGCCGCCGCCGGGCCCCACCGCGGAATACGGCGCCTACCTGGCGCAGGTTTGCACGGGTTGCCACGGCGCCGACTGGGCCGGCCAGCGCGTGCCCGGCACGCCGCCGGAGCTGCCGCCGGCCTCGAACCTTACGCCGCACGCCAACGGCCTTGCGGGCTGGACCGAAGCCGACTTCGCGCGCGTGTTCCGCGAGGGCAAGCGCCCCGACGGTAGCGACGTGCACCCGTTCATGCCCTGGCGCACCTACGGCGTGATGACCGACGACGAGGTCACGGCGCTCTGGCGCCACCTGTCCGGCCTGCCGGCGAAGCCCGGCCAGCCGAAGGCCGCCAAAGCCTAGGGCTGGCGGTAGATGTCCGGCCGGTAGCGTTCCATCACGCTCTCCGGCCGCGACAGCGGGGTGAACCCGTAATCGGCGTACAGGCCATGCGCGTCGCGCGTGGCCAGCAGCATGCGGCGCAGGCCGGTCAGTTCCGGGTGCGCCGCCACCGCGTCCATCAGCGCCTTCGAGATGCCGCGGCCGCGGAACTCCGGCAGCACGAACACGTCGGCCAGGTAGCCGAAGGTGGCGCGGTCGCCGATCACGCGCGCGAAGCCCACCTGCCGGCCACCCAGCAGCGCGCTGAAGCACAGCGAATTCGCCACCGCCTTCTCCACCACCTCGCGCGGGATGCCCACGCACCAGTAGGCGTGTTCGCGGAGGAAACCAAAGACCACGTCGAGGTCGACGTCGGCCGGGTTGGTGCTGATGCGAAGCTCATCCATACAGGTAGTCCGGCAGGGCGGTGGCCAGCGAAGGGAAGGCCGCCACGGCCGCCAGCACCAGCAACTGCAACACGATGAAGGGCAGAACGCCGCGGTAGATGTCGGCCGTCCTCAATTCCGGCGGCGCCACGCCGCGCAGATAAAATAGTGCGAAACCAAACGGCGGCGTCAGGAACGAAGTCTGCAGGTTGATGGCCATCATCACGCCCAGCCAGACGGGGTCCACGCCCATCGCCAGCAACACCGGGCCAACGATGGGCACGATCACGAACACGATTTCGATGAAATCGAGCACGAAGCCGAGCAGGAACATCAACAGCATCACCGCGAAGATGGCGCCCCACTTGCCGCCGGGCAGCGAGGCCAACGCCTCGTGCACCAGCTCGTCGCCGCCGTATCCGCGGAACGCCAGCGAAAACAGCGCGGCGCCGACCAGGATGGCGAACACCATCGCCGTCACCTTCACCGTTTCGCTGCCGACCTCGAACAGCCGGCGCAGGCCCAGCCGCCCGTACAGCGCCGCGAAGGCCGTGGCGCCCACCGCGCCCACCGCCGCGGCCTCGGTAGCCGTGGCGACACCGCCCAGGATCGAACCCAGCACCAGGCCGATCAGCGACAGCGCCGGCAGGATGGCCTTGGCCAGCTGAACCAGCGAGCGCGGCTGCGCTTCCTGCAGCGCCGGCGCGCGCTCCGGCTGGCGCCAGGCCACCCACAGCGCGTACAGCAGGTACATCGCCACCAGCGCCAGCCCCGGCACCAGTGCGCCGGCGAACAGGTCGCCCACCGACACCGTTTCCGGCGCGTAGATGCCCTGCTTCAGCTGCGCCTGCTGGTAGGCGTTGCCCAGCTGGTCGCCCAGCAGCACCAGCACGATCGAAGGCGGGATGACCTGGCCCAGCGTGCCCGAGGCGCAGATGGCGCCGCTGGCCAGGCGCGGGCAGTAGCCGTGGCGCAGCATGGTGGGCAGGGAAATCAGGCCCATGGCCACCACCGTGGCGCCGACGATGCCGGTGGACGCCGCCAGCACCGCGCCCACCAGCAGCACCGCCACCACCAGGCCGCCGCGCACGCGGCCGAACAGCGCCGCCACCGCCTCGAGCAGGGCTTCGGCGATGCGCGAGCGTTCCAGCATCACGCCCATGAACACGAACAGCGGCACCGCCACCAGGGTTTCGTTGCTCATCACGCCGAACACGCGGTTCGGGAAGGCCTCGAGGAAGCTGGCGTCGAAGTTGCCGAGCACGATGCCGGCGCCCGCGGCCAGCAGCGCCACGCCGCCGAGCACGAAGGCCACCGGGAAGCCACTGGCCAGCCCGGCCAGCAGGCCGAGCAGGAGCAGCACGAGCATCAGGATGTGCTGGTCGTGCAGGCTCATGCCGCCCCGCGGGCGAGGGCGCGGCCGAGCGCGCGCAGGGTTTCGGCCAGGCCCTGCAGGAACAGCAGGCCCGCCGACAGTGGAATCAGCGCCTTGAGCAGGTACCAGGCCGGCAGGCCGCCCGGGTCGCGCGAACCTTCGCGCGCGGCCCAGCTGGCCGCCACGTAGTCCCAGCTCATGGCCACGATGAAGGCGCAGAAGGGGAGCAGCAGCACCACGCCGGCGCCGAATTCCACCCAGTCGCGGGTGCGCGCATTCCAGCGCTGCGAGAACACGTCCACCCGCACGTGCGCGCCGTGGCGCAGCGCGTAGGCCAGGCCCAGCAGGAACACCGAGGCATGCAGCCACAGCACCGCTTCCTGCGCCGCCACCGAACCGATGCCGGCGCCGTAGCGCGCCAGCACCAGGCCGAAGGCCAGCGCCACCAGCGCGACCGCCAGCGCGGCGGCCACGCGGCCACCGGCTTCACTCAGGGCGTCGGCCCAGCGCAGGGCCGGGGCAAGGCGGCTCAATCCCACTCGTACAGGGTCCAGTACACCGGCGAAACGTGGTCGGCCACGTCGTCGCGGTTGAGGCGGCCGTTGCCGTCGGTGTCCATCAGGTAATAGGGCCGGCCGCGTTCGGGCGTGACCTTGACCATGTACAGGCGGCCGTCCTGGCGGTATTCCTCGACGCGGTCGCCGTTTTCTTCGGTGCGGATGCTTACCGCCGGCAGCTCGTCGCCGGTGGGCGCGGCCTGCACCTTTTCGGGGATGGGCGCTTCCTCGCGGGCGGGGGCTTGCGCGGCGGGCGCGGCGTCCTGCGCGGCCAGGGCGAACAGCAGGGGGATCAGGGCGTTCATGGCGGGCTCCTGCACGCGGGACGGCCAGCATGGCAAAAGCGCCACTGGCCCTCAAGCGGCGCGCCCGGAGCACGTAGAATCCGGGTTCGACCGCACCGGATCGCCGCCATGTCCCGCCTCGTCCTCATCGACGGCTCGTCCTACCTCTACCGCGCCTTCCACGCCCTGCCGCCGCTGACCGGCCCGGACGGCTCGCCCACCGGCGCCCTGTTCGGCATCGTCAACATGCTGCGCGCCACGCTGAAGGAGAACCCCGACTACACCGCCTTCGTGGTGGACGCTTCCGGCCCGACCTTCCGCGACGCCATGTACCCCGACTACAAGGCCAACCGCCCGCCCATGCCCGACGAGCTGCGGGCCCAGGTGGAGCCGATGATGCGCATCGTCGAGGCCCTGGGTTTCCCCATCCTGCGCGTGCCCGGCGTGGAGGCCGACGACGTCATCGGCACGCTGGCGCTGCAGGCGCACGCGGCTGGCATCCCGGTCACCATTTCCACCGGCGACAAGGACTTCGCCCAGCTGGTGCGCCCGGGCATCACGCTCACCAACACCATGACCGGCAGCGTCACCGACGAGGCCGGCGTGGTCGAGAAATTCGGCGTGCGCCCCGACCAGGTGGTGGACCTGCTGGCCCTGATGGGCGACACCGTGGACAACGTGCCCGGCGTCGACAAATGCGGCCCCAAGACCGCCGCGAAGTGGCTGGCGCAATACGACTCGCTGGACGGCGTCATCGCGCACGCCGCCGACATCGGCGGCAAGATCGGCGAGAACCTGCGCGCCGCGCTCGGCCGCCTGCCGCTGAACCAGGCGCTGGTGACCATCAAGACCGACGTGCCGCTCGAACAGCCCCCGCAGCAGCTCAAGCTGAGACCGCGCGACGTCGACGCGCTGCGCGAGCTGTACGCACGCTACGGCTTCAACGCCGCCCTGCGCGAACTCGAGGGCGGTGCGCCGGCTCCTTCCGCGCGCGCCGCTGGCCGCGCCACGCCGGCGGCCGCCGAGGAAACCGCGCCCGATCCCTCGCTGTCCGCGCCCGGCGAATACGAATGCGTCACCACCCGCGAGGCGCTGTCGGCCTGGGTGGAGCGCCTGCTGGCGGCCGACCTGGTCGCCTTCGACACCGAAACCGATTCGCTCGACCCGCTGCGCGCCAACCTGGTGGGCCTGAGTTTCGCGGTCGAAGCCGGCAAGGCCTGCTACATCCCCGTGGGCCACGACTACCCGGGTGCGCCGGCGCAGCTGCCGCGCGACGAGGTGCTCGACGCGCTGCGCCCGGTGCTGTGCGACGCCGCCCGCCGCAAGCTGGGCCAGCACGGCAAGTACGACATCCACGTGCTGCGCCGCCACGGCGTGGACGTGCTGGGCTACGCCGAAGACACGATGCTGGAAAGCTTCGTCTTCAACGCCGGCGGCCTGCGCCACGACATGGATACGCTGGCGCGCAAGTACCTGGGCTACGAAACCGTCAAGTACGAACAAGTGGCTGGCAAGGGCGCCAAGCAGATCCCGTTCTCGTCGGTGGCGCTCGACGACGCCACCCGCTACGCCGCCGAGGACGCCGACGTCACCCTGCGCCTGCACCAGGTGCTGTCGGC
Source organism: Rhizobium sp. (assembly GCA_019459185.1). Classification (GTDB taxonomy): domain Bacteria; phylum Pseudomonadota; class Gammaproteobacteria; order Xanthomonadales; family Xanthomonadaceae; genus Arenimonas. Next base: position 14,675 of record JAIBEO010000248.1, read on the forward strand.
GAAGCTGGCCGCCGAGCCTGCGCTGGAAAAGGTGTACCGCGAGATCGAGATGCCGCTGGTGCCGGTACTGGCGCGCATGGAAGCCGCCGGCGTGCTGGTGGACGTGGCCGAGCTCAAGCGCCAGAGCGCCGACCTTGGCCGTCGCATGCTGGCCGCGCAGCAGCGCGCGCACGAGATTGCCGGCCGCGCCTTCAACCTCGATTCGCCCAAGCAGCTCGGCGCCCTGCTGTTCGACGAACTCAAGCTGCCGGCGCTGGTGAAGACGCCCACCGGCGCGCCGTCCACCAACGAAGAAGCGCTCGAGGCCATCGCCGACCAGCACGAGCTGCCGCGCCTGATCCTCGAGTACCGCGGCCTGGCCAAGCTGCGAAACACCTACACCGACAAGCTGCCGGAAATGGTGAACCCCGACACCGGCCGCCTGCACACCAGCTACCACCAGGCCGGCGCCGCCACCGGCCGCCTGAGCTCGAACGACCCGAACCTGCAGAACATCCCCATCCGCACCGAGGACGGCCGCCGCATCCGCACGGCCTTCATCGCGCCGCCGGGCAGGAAGATCGTGGCCTGCGACTACTCGCAGATCGAGCTGCGCATCATGGCCCACCTGTCGGAAGACGCCGGCCTGCTGCGCGCCTTCGAAAGCGGGCAGGACGTGCACAAGGCCACCGCGGCCGAGGTGTTCGGCGTGCCGCTCGAACAGGTCGGCGGTGACCAGCGCCGCGCCGCCAAGGCCATCAACTTCGGCCTGATGTATGGCATGAGCGCCTGGGGCCTGGCGCGCCAGCTGGGCATCGGCCGCGGCGAGGCGCAGGACTACATCGCGCTGTACTTCGCGCGTTACCCGGGCGTGCGCGACTTCATGGAGCGCGTGCGCCTGCAGGCGCGCGAGCAGGGTTACGTGGAAACGGTGTTCGGCCGCCGGCTGCAGCTCAACGAAATCAACTCGCGCAACCAGGCCCAGCGTGCCGGCGCCGAGCGCGCCGCCATCAACGCACCGATGCAGGGTACCGCCGCCGACATCATCAAGCGCGCCATGGTTTCCGTGGACGAATGGGTGCAGGCGCACCGCGCCCGGGCGACCATGCTGCTGCAGGTGCACGACGAACTGGTGTTCGAAGCCGAGGCCGGATTCGTCGATACCCTGGTGGCCGAAGTGCGCACCCGGATGGAGTCGGCCGCCAGCCTGCGCGTGGCCCTGGTGGTGGACGTGGGCGTCGGCGAAAACTGGGACCAGGCGCACTGATTCCGTGATGGAATTCGCCTTTTGAATCAGTCGGTTGCGATGGAATGAACGCGTCCTGAATCGAACGGTTTTTTAACTGTCCTGTTCACGAACTTCTCATGCGCGGGGGGGTCTACTAGGCGCGTCGGATGCAAGGTCCGGCGCAGGATCACTCCCTCCCCTGAGTGGATCCAACCGGAGCAGGGTTCTCCCCAACCTGAGCTCCATCCCCTACCCCGCGGGCTTCCCCTGGCCCGCGGGGTTTTTATTTTCCGCGCCCCGCCCCCGCAGGAGCGGCTTCAGCGGCGAAGCCCTTCGCCAAGCCAATCCCGCGGGCGCAGGTAGTCGCCAAGCCGCGCCTCCGCGCTGCCCGCCTCCGGCACGTACGCATACTCAAACCGCACCCGCGGCGGCAGGCTCATCAGGATCGACTCCGTGCGGCCACCGCTCTGCAGCCCGAACAGCGTGCCGCGGTCCCACACCAGGTTGAACTCCACGTAGCGGCCGCGACGGTAAAGCTGGAACTCGCGCTCGCGTTCGCCCCAGGGCGTGTCCTTGCGGCGCGCGACGATGGGCAGGTAGGCGTCGAGGAAACCGTTGCCCACCGCACGCGTGTACTCGAAGCAGCGCTCGAAGCCGTCGGCGTGCAGGTCGTCGTAGAACAGGCCGCCGACGCCGCGCGCCTCGTTGCGGTGCTTGAGGAAGAAGTACCTGTCGCACCAGGCCTTGTGCTCGGCGTAGCGGGTCTCGCCGAAGGGCGCGCACAGGTCGCGCGCCACTTCGTGCCAGTGCCGCACGTCCTCGTCCACCGGGTAGAAGGGCGTCAGGTCGAAGCCGCCGCCGAACCACCAGATCGGGTCGCGGCCTTCCGGGCGCGCCTCGAAGAAGCGCACGTTCGCATGCGAGGTCGGTACGTACGGGTTGCGCGGGTGGATCACCAGCGACACGCCCACCGCCCGCCAGGGCGCGCCGGCCAGCTCCGGCCGGTGCGCCGTGGCCGAGGGCGGCAGGGTGGCGCCCGAAACATCGGAAAAACCCACGCCGGCCTGCTCGAACACCGCGCCTTCCTTCATCACCCGCGAACGGCCGCCGCCGCCCTCGGGCCGGGCCCATTCGTCCTGCTGGAAACGGGCGCCGCCGTCGGCGGCCTCCAGGCCGGCGCAGATGCGGTCCTGCAGGTCGCGTAGGAAGGCGTGCACGGCGTTGAAATCGGACATGGCGGGGCGCTGTGGAGAGGGTTGGCCATGATAGCCGCCCGGGCCCGCCGCTATAATCGGCGCCAGCAATGGACTCCCCCACGCCCCCACGCCTGCGTGTCCTGGCCGATGACCGCCCGGACGCGCTGATCGCCTTCCGCTACGCCCCCGCGGCGCCGTCGCCGCTGGCGGTGGACTGTGCGCGGCTGGCCGGCCCCGCGGCCGAAGCCTGGCTGGCCGATGGCGGCCATTACGCGCTGCAGGCGATCGAGGTGGAAGAAACCGGCGGCGACATCGGAGCCGCCGCCGCCGAGGCCTACCGCCGCCTGCTGGCGGCCGTGCGCCCGTCGTCGCATCCCTACCTGCTGCGGATCTGGAACTACTTCGCCGCCATCAACGCCGGCGAAGGCGACGACGAGCGCTATCGCCGCTTCTGCGTCGGCCGCGCCGCCGCGGTGGACGGCATGTTCAACGATCCGCCGCCGGCCGCCACCGCCATCGGCGCCGACGGCCTGCCGGGCCGCCTGCAGGTGGTGGCGCTGTGCGCGAAGTCGCCGGCGCTGGCGCTGGAAAACCCGCGGCAGACGCCGGCCTGGCGCTACCCGCGCGAACACGGCCCGGTGTCGCCGGGTTTCTCGCGAGGCGCCGTGCTCGACGCCGACACCGCCACGCCGCGCCTGCTGGCTTCGGGCACGGCCAGCATCATCGGCCACGTCTCGCAGCACGTGGGCGATTTCTCTGAACAGCTGCGCGAAAGCCTGCGCAACCTCGAGGCGCTGCTCGAACAGGGCGAACAACGCACCGGCCGCCACTTCCCGCTGGCCAGCTGCGAAGCGCTGCGCGTCTACCTGCGCCACCCGCGCGACCTGGCGGCCGCGCAGGCCCTGCTGGCCGACAGCGGCATCGCGCCCGGCCGCATCACCTACCTGCGCGGCGACGTCTGCCGCCGCGAACTCGACGTTGAGTTGGAAGGTGTGTTTCCGGCGGGGTGAGAGAGGTTTTTTTGCCACGGATTTACGCGTATCAACGCGTATAGGCCCAACCCACAATGAACATGGCCCCGCGCATTCCAAAGGATGCGCGGGCCCATCTTTTTTCACTGAATCGCTTTCGCCCTATCCGCGTTCATCCGCGTAAATCCGTGGCCAAAAACGCCCTTACTTCAGGTTGTCCTCGAACAGTTCGAGGATGCGGCGGTATTGGTCGTACCAGCTTTCCGGGTGCTGGTAGGCGTGGCGTTCGAGCGGGTAGCTGGCCATCGACCACTTGTCCTTCTTCAGCTCGATCAGGCGCTGCGAGAGGCGCACCGAGTCCTGGTAGAAGACGTTGTCGTCGATCATGCCGTGGCTGATGAGCAGGTGGCCGCGCAGGTTTTCCACGTATTCGATCGGCGAGCTGCGCTTGAAGGCCTCGGGGTCGAGCTCGGGCGTGTTGAGGATGTTCGAAGTGTATTCGTGGTTGTAGCTGGTCCAGTCGCTGACCGGGCGCAGCGCGGCGCCGGCCTTGAACACCTCGGGCGCGCGGAACAGCGCCATGAAGCTCATGAAGCCGCCGTAGCTGCCGCCGTAGATGCCCACGTTGGCGGCGTCGCCCTGGTGCCGGGCCACCATGTACTTCACGCCGTCCACGTAGTCCTCGAGCTCCGGGTGGCCCATGCGGCGGTAGATGGCGGTGCGCCAGTCGCGGCCGTAGCCCTCGGAGGCGCGGAAGTCCATGTCGAGCACGATAAAGCCGCGTTCGACCAGCAGCTGGTGGAACATCTGCTCGCGGAAATACACCGGGAAGCGCGCGTGCACGTTCTGCAGGTAACCGGCGCCGTGCACGAACATCACCACCGGGTACTTGCGGCCCGGTTCCAGCGTTTCCGGCCGGTAGAGCTTGGCCCAGACGCTGCCGGCGCCGTGCGTGGATGGCACCTGCACCATTTGCGGCGCCAGCCAGGGGCGCGCCTTGTAGTCTTCGCTGCGGGTGTCGGTGAGCTTCACCGCCTCGCCGCCGGCCACAGGCTGCACGGCCAGCTGCGCCGGGGTGTGGTGCGACGACCAGCGCAGCAGCAGGCGGCTGCCGTCGGCCGAGAGCGTGAAGTCCTCGACGCCGTCGAGCGCGGTCACTTCGCGCACCTCGCCGCCGGTGCTGGGCACCGCGCACACCTCGTAGTCGCCCGGCCACTCACGGTTGCACAGGAAGTAGGCGGTGCTGCCGTCCGGCGACCACTTCGGCGACGACGCCTCCCAGCGGCCCGAGGTCAGGCGGCTGGCGCGCTGGCCCGGCACCACGGTGTACAGGTGCGAATAGCCTGATTCCTCCGACAGCAGCCACAGCGTGCGGCCGCCCGGCAGCCAGCCGAAGTCGTTGAAGTTCCAGTTGATCCAGGCCGGGTCGGTCAGCCGGTGCGCGGGCACCAGCTTGCCGCCGGCGAAATCGACGGTGGCGATCCAGCGGTCCTTGTTGTCGACCGCGCGCGCCATCACGGCCACGTTGCCGCCGTCGTCGCTCCACTGCATCGCGTCGAAACGCAGCGCGCGCTCGCCCTTGAAGGCCTCGAGGCCGGCGGCCTTGCGCAGGTCGGCCAGCGGGTCGCTGCCGATGCCCGGCAGCGTGGACAGCGGCAGTTCGCGCACCTGGCCGGTGGCCAGTTCGACCAGCACCAGCTGCTGGCCCTGCGGCGGGTTGCGGCCGACGCGCACGCGCACGTCCTCGGCTTCCTCGTAGCCCGATTCGGTCACGTACTTCGGCATCTTGCCGGCGCGACCCTTGTCGGCGCCCTTGGCTTGCGTGACGACGAGCAGCCAGCGGCCGTCGGGCGACAGCGCGCTGTCGGCAATTTCGATCTTGTCGCCCAGGTACACCGGCGCGGCGGGGCGGGTCGGGTCGGCCTTGCGCAGGGCCTCGGCGTTTTCGCGCTGGGCGTCGCGGAAGGCCTTTTCGCGCGCCAGCTGGGCGCTCAGGCGCAGCTGGTGCTCGCGCAGGGCGTCGGCGTCCGGCGCGGCGGCCGGGTCCTTTTCGGCGCGCGGCAGCGCCACCGGCTGCTCCAGGCGGGTGTCGGGCGACCAGCGGAACCAGTCGTTGCCGACGCGCCAGATGACGCTGCGTCCGTCGGCGGCGAATCGCGCGCCGTCCTCGGCTTCGCTGCTGCGCGTGAGTTGCAGCAGCGGGCCACCCAGCACGCGCAGGAAGACGTCGCCGTTGCGCACGAACACCGCCTGCCGGCGCGCCACGTCGAAGCGCGGATTGGCGGCGTCGAGTTCGGCCAGCGCCGCGCCTTCCAGCTTCGCCGGTTCGCCGCCGGCCACGGGCACGGTCCAGGTGTCGCGCACCGGCGAGCCTTCGCGCTTGAGCGTGTAGTAGGCGCGCTGGCCGTCGAGCGACCACCAGGCCGATTCCACCGGTGGCCCGATCCAGTCCGGGTGGGCCATGGCCTGGTCCAGCGTGAGCGCGGGCTGGGCGGCGGCCGGCAGCGCGGCGGCGAACAGCAGGACGAGGGGGGTGAGGCGAAGTCGCATGGTGGCTCCCGGGATCAGGCAGGCCGGCAAGCCTAACAAAGGCGGCGGGGCGGCCGCGTGTGCGGCTTTTCCCACTTGCCGTTTGCGGCGACAATCCCCGGCAACCCGCGCGGCGCCCCCATGCAAACCTACGTCTACAAATCCCTGCGCAAGCCCGACACCTACCTGTACCTGCGCAAGCGGGACGATTTCGCGGTGGTCCCGCCGCCGGTGCTGGCGCCACTGGGCCCGCTGGTGTTCGTGCTCGAATTCGCCCTGGTCGAAGGCCGCCGCCTGGCGCAGTGCGACCCCGCGGTGGTGCGCGCGAACCTGCAGACGCACGGCTTCCACCTGCAGTTCCCGCCCACCGTGCTGGACCCGATGGTCGATGGCTGAAGCCGGCCGCCCCTGGTTGGCCTGGGCCTGGCTGGCGCTGGGCCTGGCGCTTTCCGCCACGCTGTTGCTGGCGCATCCCGCGGCCGTCGTCGCTGCCTGGCTGGCGCAGCCGGCGCTGGCGCTGGGCTTTTCGCGCCTGCGTGGGCTGCGCCCGGCGCCGCCGGCGCCGGTGCTGCAGCGCGACCTGCTGGCGCTGGCCACGCTCTGGGGCCTGGGTGGCGTACTGCTGCTGCTCGCGGCCGGCTGGCCGCTGGCGGCCCTGCTGGAAACCGGCAGCCTGGCCGCGGCGCTGGGCCTGGGCACGCTGTCGGGCATCGCCCTGTTGGTGCTGTGGCGCGCCTGGCCCGCCTTCGGCCAGGCCGAACGCAGCGGCGGCAGCCTGTCGGTGCTCGCGGCGCAGGTGGGCAACGGCGGCAGCGCCGACGCGGGACGCGGTTTCCTGGTCGCGGCCGCGGTGTTCGTGGTGCTGGCTGGCGCGTTGGCGCTGGCCTGGCCGGGCCTGGTGCCGCCGGGCCCGCGCCCGGGGCTGGTGGCCGCGTTCGCGCTGGTTTCGCTGCTGGCGCATGTGGTGGCGCAGCGTTTCGGCACCGAACTGCCGGCGCCCGACCGCCTGCCGGCCAACCTGCCGATCATCGGCGACGAAGACGACACCGACGCGCCGGCGCCGATCGAGGCCGGCGACCCGGACGCGCGCCTGTACGCCGCCACCCGCGCCGGCCGCATCGAAGCCGCGCTGGCCGCGCTCGAGGACGGCGCCGACCCGGAAGCCCTGCCCGACGTCGCCGACCGCGACCAGCGCAGCCTGCCCATGCTCGCGGCCCTGCTGGGCGACCTGCGCCTGCTGCGCCAGCTGATCGCCCGCGGCGTCGACCTCAACGCCGAGCACGCCGGCCTCACCCCGCTGCTCGCCGCCACCCGCGACAGCTGGCACGGTCGCCCCGAGGCGGTGATGACCCTGCTCGCCAACGGCGCCGACCCGCGCCACGCCGACGCCGAAGGCAACACCGCCCTGCACCACGCCGCGCGCAGCACCGACCCGGGCGTGGCCGCGTTGCTGCTCGACGCCGGCGCGGTGCTCGAGACGCTCAATGCCGAAGGCTTCAGCCCGCTCGGCGTGGCCTGCGCCAGCGGCAACTGGCGGCTGGCGCGTTTCCTGATCGAACGCGGCGCCAAGCCCGAGCCCAAGGGTGGCCAGCCGGCCCTGCTGGCCGCCGCGGCGGGCGACGACGACCCGGCCGGCGTGCAGCTGCTGCTGCGCCACAAGGCGCGCGTGGACGCCCGCGGCCAGCGCCAGCGCAGCGCCCTGCACGTGGCCTGCGCCTCCGGGCACGTGGAGATCGTCGGCTGCCTGCTCGACGCCGGCGCCGACCGCAATGCCCGCGACGAAGACGGCCTGACCCCGCTGCTCGAAGCCGCCCGCAACGCCCAGGCCGCGGTGCTCGCGCGCCTCGCGCAGGCGCGCCCGGACGTGGCCGCGGTGGACGCGCGCGGCCGCAACGCGCTGGTGCTGGCGGCGGAATCCGACGCCGGGCCCGAACTGGTGCGCCACCTGATCGCGATGGGCGTGGACCCCGAGCAGCGCGACCAGGACGGCCGCCGCGCCATCGAACACGCGCTCGGCGCCGGCCGCTGGCCGCAGGTGGCCGTGCTCGACCCCAGCTATCCGCTGCCGGCCAGCGTGGCCGAAGGCCTGGCCGGCGGCCACTTCGAAAAGAGCCCGCGCGAACTGCTGCGCGAGGCCCTGGTGGCCGACCGCATGGAGTCGGCCGAAGCCATGCTGCGCCTCGGCGCCGGCCCCGACGCCGCCGGCCTGGCCGCGCTGCTGCTGGAATTCGCCGGCGAACCCGACCTGCCGCGCTTCGACTGGCTGCTGCGCCACGGCGCCAGCGCCGACACCTGGCTGGACGCCGACGGCACCGTGCTCACCCACCTGCTGGGCCGCGGCGGCTACGCCAGCGCGGCGCTGCAGCGCCTGCTCGAACGCGCCCAGCCGGTGGGCGGGCGCGGTGGCCTGGCGCGCTGGCTGCAGGCCTGCCTGGACGGCGAACACGTCACCCGCGGCCACGAACAACTGGCACTGTGCCTGCTCGAGCGCGGCGCCGATGCCTTCGGTGGCGCGCCGTCCGACCCGCCGCTGGGCCTGGCCATCCGCCTGGGCTGGTTGCGCCTGGCCGAGGCCCTGCTGGCGATGGGCGTGGACCCGAACGCCCGCGACGGCCGCGGCCACACGCCGCTGCACGCCGCCGCCGCATTGGGCCGCGAGGGCGCGCTGCGCATCATGATCCGCCACGGCGCCTCGCCGGCGCTGTGCGCACCCGACGGCCAGACGCCGCTGGGCCTGGCGCTCGCCGCCGACCGCCGCGAGCTGTCGCACTGGCTGGAATGGCGTCAATGGCAGCTGCCGGGCCGCGCCCTGCAGCCGTCCGACCTGCCCGCCGCCGCCATGGCCGGCGATGACGAGGCCGTGCGCCGCCTGCTCGAACTCGGCCTGCCGGTGGACGCCGTGGACGCGCAGGGCTGCAGCGCCCTGCTGCGCGCCGCCGGCGGTGGCCACGAAGCCGTGGTGGCGCTGCTGCTGGCGCGCGGCGCCGAGACCCGCATCGCCGCGCGCACCGGCGCCACGCCGCTGTCGGCGGCGATCAGCATGCGCCACGCCGGCGTGGTCGACCAATTGCTGCGCGCCGGCGCCGAACCCGACCTGCCGCTGCCCGGCCAGGTCACGCCGCTGATGCTGGCGGCCGCGCTGGGCCAGCCCGAACTCATCTCGCGCCTGCTCGCGCACGGCGCCAACCCCGAGGCGCGCGACGCCCAAGGCCTGGCGCCGCTGCACTGCGCCGCGCTGCACGCCTTCTCCTCGCGCGACCGCCAGCGCGTGCTGGCCCTGGTGGACGTGCTGCTGCTAGCCGACGTGGAACCCGATTCACCCAGCGCCGCCGGCCAGACGCCGCTGCTGCTGCTGCTGGGCGCGCGCGCCGAACCTGGCACCGCCTGCGACGAAGACGTGCTGCTCGCCGCGCTCGACCGCCTGCTGGGCGAAGGCGTGGCGCTGGACGCGCAGGACCCGCGTGGCCTGACGCCGTTGCACCTGGCGGCGCTGCACGGCCTGCCGCGCGTGGTGCAGCGCCTGCTGCGCGAAGGCGCCGACCGCCAGGCGCGCGACGCGCTCGGCCGCACCCCACACGACCTGGCGGTGCTGCGCGGCTTCGTCGACGTGGCGGCGGAATTCGAACCGGCCCGCAGCGCCGGCACGCCCTCGCTGGCGCGTTTCCTGCGCGAACCGGCGGCGGACGACGAAAACGGCCCCAAGCGCTCGCGTTGATCAGCGGGGCGGTTGGCCCTCGCCGGGTTCGGGCGCGGTGTCGGCTTCGAACAGGGTTTCCAGGTCGCGCAGCGCTTCGTGCGAAGAGGCCACCAGCGCGGCCTCGTCGTCGTACACCAGGTGCTGGCGGCGCAGCAGCGCTTCATCGTGTTCGCGGAAGCGGTCGGTGTTGCGCGCGGCTTCTTCTTCCGGCACGCCCAGTGCCTGCATCACCTTGCGGCCCATGGCCAGGCTGGAATGGAAGGTTTCGCGGGTCACGTCCACGTCCATGTCCATCAGCTTGAAGGCGTGCTGGCGGTTGCGGGCGCGGGCGTAGACCTTCAGGTGCGGGTACATGCGCTTGACCAGGCGCGCGGTGCGCAGGTTGGCGTCGGGGTCGTCGGTGGTGAGCACGAACACCTCGGCGCGGTCGGCGTGCGCGGCGCGCAGCAGCTCGGGCCGGGCCGGGTCGCCGAAGTAGATCTTGTTGCCGAAGCGGCGCGAGAAATCCACCTGCTCGGCGCTGTTTTCCAACGCGGTGAAGGCGATCTTCTGCGCGCGCAGCATGCGCCCGACGATCTGCCCGACGCGGCCGAAGCCGGCGATGATCACCCGCGGGTGTTCGTGGTCGATCGGGTCGGGCGCGCGCTCGGCTTCCACCTCGGGATGCTCGCGCAGCCAGCGCGTCACCGCCATCATCGCCAGCGGCGTGGCGGCCATGGACAGGCCGATCACCACGAACAGCTTGTCGCGCGTGGCGCCATCGACCAGCCCGGCCTTGAGCGCCTCGGTGAACACCACGAAGCCGAATTCGCCGCCCATCGCCAGCACCGCGCCCAGCATCAGCGCGCTGCGCAGCGACACGCCGCCGGCCAGCCGCCCCACCGCCACCAGGATCAGCGTCTTCGCCGCCAGCAGCCCCAGCACGCCGCCGGCGATCAGCGCCGGTTCGTCGGCGATGACGTTGAGGTCGATGCTCATGCCGATGGCCATGAAGAACAGGCCCAGGAACAGGCCCTTGAACGGTTCGATGTGCGACTCGAGCTCGTGCCGGAATTCCGATTCGGCCAGCAGCACGCCGGCCAGGAAGGCGCCCAGGCCCATCGACAGGCCGGCCTCCTGCATCAGCCAGGCATTGCCTACCACCACCAGCAGCGCGCTGGCGGTGAACACTTCCACCGACTTCGCCCGCGCCACCACCCGAAGCAGGTGCCGCAGCAGGAAGCGCCCGCCGATCACCACGGCCAGGATGGCCGCCACCGCGGTGACCACCGAATCGAGCGGCGGCGCCGAGCGCTCCAGCGCCTTGGCCGCGCCCAGCAGCGGGATGGCGGCCAGCAGCGGAATGGCGACGAGGTCCTGGAACAGCAGGATGGCGAACGCCACCCGCCCGTGGTGGCTCGACAGCTCCTTGCGCTCGGCCAGCAGCTGCAGGCCCACGGCGGTGGACGACAGCGCCAGGCCCATGCCGATCACGAAGGGCGCCTTCCAGCCGTCGGCCAGCAGGGTGGCGACCAGGGCGATGGCCAGCGCCGACAGCAGCACCTGCAGGCCGCCGGTGCCGAACACCTGGCGGCGCATCACCCACAGCCGCGGCGGGCTGAGTTCCAGGCCGATGATGAAGAGCAGCATCACCACGCCGAATTCGGACGCGGCCAGCACGTCCTCGGGGTCGGGCACCAGCTTCAGCCCGTCGGGGCCGATGGCGACGCCGGCGGCCAGGTAGCCCAGGATCGCGCCCAGGCCCAGGCGCCGGAACAGCGGCACCGCCACCACCGCGGCCACCAGGAAGACGAGGATGATGCCGAGGTAGCCGCCGGATCCATGCATTGGCCGATTATGCGCCGGGCAAACGTGGCATTGAACGGGGGTGGCGCGGGTGTTCTACTCCCGCGGTGCCCGGGGGGGAGCGAAGACATGCGTCTTGCTGGATTGCTGTGCGCGCTGCTGCTGGCCTCGGGGCTGGCGCGGGCGGACGAGCCGGCGCGGTTCACCGCGCAGCTCGAGGGGGAGCTGGTCATCGGCCCGCAGGGGCAGGTGCTGGAGCTGGCGTTCAAGGACGCCGGCTGGCTGGGCGAGGAGGTGCGCCGCGGCTACGAGGCCAAGGTGCGCGAGTGGAAGTTCGAGCCGGTGCTCGTGCAGGGCCAGCCCATCAGCGCCCGCGGCCGGATGCGCCTGGACCTGCTGGCCGAACGCGACGACGAGGCGCGCACCGCCAATTTCGCCGTCCAGCGCGCCGTGTTCCTGGACCCGGAAACCTACCGCGGCCCCGGCAAGGTGCCGAGCCTGCGCGCGCCACTGTACCCGCGCGACGCGGCCCTGACCGGCATCGGCGCCCTGGTGGTGGTGGCCGCGCGGGTGGACGCCGAGGGCAAACCCACGGAAGCCGCCACCGAATACCTGCACCTCACCGGCCCCGACCCGGGTGCGCAGGGCCGGCGCTTCTCCAACCAGTTCCAGCGCGCCACGCTGGCCGCCATCAAATACTGGACGATCAAGGGCGTGGCCCCGGGCGAACTGGTGCGCATCCCGGTGCGCTACATCGCACCCGGCCAGTCCCACGACGAACGGCGCTGGACCCGCGTGCGCCCGGTGCCGGTGGACGTGCCGGCCTGGGTGGTGGCGGCCTCGGCGGCACAGGCGCCGGTCGAACTGGCCGATTCCGGCGAACGTGGTTCGGCGCGACTGCGCCTGCTCACGCCGCTGGGCCTGCCCGGCCGCTGAGCCCCTCGCGGGCGGGAAACAAAAACGCCGACCAGTGGCCGGCGTTTTCGTTTGGAGCGCGAGGAAAGCCTCAGCGCTTCATCGAAGAGAAGAACTCGTCGTTGGACTTGGTGTTCTTCATCTTCTCGAGCAGGAACTCCATCGCGGCCAGCTCGTCCATCGGGTGCAGCAGCTTCCGCAGGATCCAGATCTTCTGCAGCATGTCCGGCTCGATCAGCAGCTCCTCGCGGCGGGTGCCGGAGCGGTTGATGTTGATGGCCGGGTAGACGCGCTTCTCGGCGATGCGGCGGTCCAGGTGCACTTCCGAGTTGCCGGTGCCCTTGAACTCTTCGTAGATCACCTCGTCCATCTTCGAGCCGGTTTCCACCAGCGCGGTGGCGATGATGGTCAGCGAGCCGCCTTCCTCGACGTTGCGGGCCGCGCCGAAGAAACGCTTCGGGCGGTGCAGGGCGTTGGCGTCCACGCCGCCGGTCAGCACCTTGCCCGAGCTCGGCACCACGGTGTTGTAGGCGCGCGCCAGGCGGGTGATCGAGTCGAGCATGATCACCACGTCCTTCTTGTGCTCGACCAGGCGCTTGGCGCGCTCGATCACCATCTCGGCGACCTGCACGTGGCGCGCGGCGGGTTCGTCGAAGGTGGACGAGATGACTTCGCCGCGCACGGTGCGCTGCATCTCGGTCACTTCCTCGGGCCGCTCGTCGATCAGCAGCACGATCAGGTGCACGTCCGGGTGGTTGTGGATGATGGCCTGGGCCACGTTCTGCATCAGCATGGTCTTGCCGGCCTTGGGCGGCGAGACGATGAGGGCGCGCTGGCCCTTGCCGAGCGGCGACATCAGGTCCATGACGCGGCCGGTGATGTCCTCGGACGAACCGTTGCCACGCTCGAGCCGGAAGCGCTCGCGCGGGAACAGCGGCGTCAGGTTCTCGAACAGCACCTTGCCCTTCGACGCCTCCGGCGGTTCGCCGTTGATGGTGTCGACGATGTTGAGCGCGACGTAGCGCTCGCCGTCCTTGGGGCTGCGGATGCGGCCGGCGATGTGGTCGCCGGTGCGCAGGTTGAAGCGGCGGATCTGGCTGGGCGAGATGTAGACGTCGTCCGGGCCGGCCAGGTAGCTGGCGTCGTCCGAGCGCAGGAAGCCGTAGCCGTCGGGCAGGATTTCCAGCACACCGTCGCCGGCCACGCCGGCGGGGTGGCGGGTGAGCACCTTGAGCAGGGCGAAGTTCACGTCCTGCTTGCGCATGCGGGCCACGCCCTCATGCAGGTTCAGCTTCTCGGCGATCTCGAGCAGCTTGTGCGCCGGCATGCGCTTGAGGTCGTTGAGGCTGTAGGTCGGGAAGTCCGGCGGCAGCTGCGGGAGCGGGCGGTCGTTGCGCTCGCCGCCGCCGTTGCCGGCGCCATTGCCCTCGTCCTCGCCGCCCTCGCCACGCGGGCGGTCGCGGAAGCGGTCGCGCTTGTCGCGGAAGCGGTCGCGGCGGTTGCGTCGGCCTTCGCGGAAGCCGCCTTCGCGGTTGGCGTCGTCGCCACCCTCGCGCTGGCCGCCGCCGTCCTGGCCGCCGCCCGGGTTCTGCTCGCCGCCGCCCTGGCGTTCGCCACCCTGGCGCTCGCCGCCGCCATGGGCGGGGGCTTCGGCCGGGGCGCGTTCGGGCGCGGGGGCGGACACGGGCGCCGGCGCCGGTGCGCTGGCGACGGCATCGTTGCTGGGGTTGGCGGCACGCGGCTTGCGCGGACGCTTCTCGGCGCTGGCGCCGGAGTCGGTTTCGTTTTCGGACACAGGATTCACCTCGCGAACGCGAGCGTGGGGGAGGAAGGGGGTAATGCAGAAGATCGGCGCCAAGGGCGCCCGAATGACCTACAAACTAACACCGGCGGGGGCGGCACGACAAGCCGCCGCCCCGCGAGGGCCCCCGCCAGGCCGGGGCCACGGGCGCTCAGAGCGCCTTGTCGACGAACTGCGCGAGCTGGGCCTTGCCCACCGCACCGACCTGGGTGGCGTGCACCTTGCCGTCCTTGAACAGCATCAGGGTCGGGATGCCGCGCACGGCGTACTGGCGCGGGGTCATGGGGTTGTGGTCGATGTTGAGTTTCACCACCTTGACCTTGCCGGCATAGGTGCCGGCCAGCTCGTCGACCATCGGGCCGATCATCTTGCAGGGGCCGCACCACTCGGCCCAGAAATCCACCAGCACCGGGGTGTCGGACTTGAGCACCTGGGCCTCGAAGTCGGTGTCACCCACATGGAGCACCTGGTCGCTCATGCGTCAAACTCCTGATTTTCTTGGGGGTCGCGGCCGGTCCCGGCCGTCGTTGGGTTAAACTGGGGCGTTCAAGACGTTAATTCAACCGCCCCTTGGCGGCCCCGGGTTGAGGGCAGTTTGCGACCCACCGGGCTGGCCGCGCAAGCGCAGAGACGCGCACCCAGAGAGTCCCATGTCCGATAAACCGCTGACTGACATCGCTTTTTCCAACTTCGAACTGCATCCGGCGCTCCAGGCTGGCCTGGAAGCCGCCGGCTTCACCCGCTGCACCCCGATCCAGGCCCTGACCCTGCCGATCGCCCTCGCCGGGCGCGACGTCGCCGGCCAGGCCCAGACCGGCACCGGCAAGACCCTGGCTTTCCTGGTCGCGCTGATGAACCGGCTGCTGACCCGCCCGGCCCTGGCCGAGCGCAAGCCCGAGGACCCGCGCGCGCTCATCCTGGCGC
Source organism: Rhizobium sp. (assembly GCA_019459185.1). Classification (GTDB taxonomy): domain Bacteria; phylum Pseudomonadota; class Gammaproteobacteria; order Xanthomonadales; family Xanthomonadaceae; genus Arenimonas. The sequence goes on from JAIBEO010000248.1 coordinate 29,700, forward strand.
CCACCCGCGAGCTGGCCATCCAGATCCACAAGGACGCCGTGAAGTTCGGTTCCGACCTGGGCCTGCGCTTCGCCCTGGTCTACGGCGGCGTCGACTACGACAAGCAGCGCGAGCTGCTGCAGCAGGGCGTGGACGTGATCATCGCCACCCCGGGCCGCCTGATCGACTACGTCAAGCAGCACAAGGTCGTCTCCCTGCACGCCTGCGAGGTCTGCGTGCTCGACGAGGCCGACCGCATGTTCGACCTGGGCTTCATCAAGGACATCCGCTTCCTGCTGCGGCGCATGCCGATCCGCACCGAGCGCCAGACCCTGCTGTTCTCCGCCACCCTCAGCCACCGCGTGCTGGAGCTGGCCTACGAGCACATGAACGAGCCCGAGAAGCTCGTGGTCGAGACCGAGTTCATCACCGCCGCCAAGGTGCGCCAGCTGGTCTACTTCCCCTCCGACGAGGAGAAGATCCCGCTGCTGATCGGCCTGCTGACCCGCAGCGAGGGCCACCGCACCATGGTGTTCGTGAACACCAAGGTGTGGGTGGAGCGCGTGGCCAAGGCGCTCGAGCGCTCCGGCTTCCGCGTCGGCGTGCTCTCGGGCGACGTGCCGCAGAAGAAGCGCGAGACGCTGCTGGCGCGCTTCCAGAAGGGCCAGCTCGACATCCTGGTGGCCACCGACGTGGCCGCCCGCGGCCTGCACATCGACGGCGTGTCGCACGTCTACAACTACGACCTGCCCTTCGACGCCGAGGATTACGTGCACCGCATCGGCCGCACCGCGCGCCTGGGCGCCGAGGGCGACGCCATCAGCTTCGCCTGCGAGCGCTACGCCATGTCGCTGCCGGACATCGAGGCCTACATCGAGCAGAAACTGCCGGTGGCCCAGGTCGAGAAGGAGCTGCTGGTGCCGGTGCCGCGCGCGCCGCGCGAGCGGGTCGAGGGCGAGGAGGAAGGCGAGAGCGTGACGGCCATCTTCCGCGAAGTGCGCGAAGCCAAGGCCGCCGAGGACGAGCGCCGCGGCGGCAGCCGTTCCGGCGGTCGCGGTGGTCGCGACGGCGGTCGCCCGGGGGGCGGTGGTCGTGGCGAACGTGGTCCGCGTCCGGGTTCCGGTCCGCGCCGCGAGCGTGCGCCGGAAGCCGCGGCGGCTGGTTCCGCGGAGGCGGCCACGCCGGCCGTGGAGCGTCCGGCCCAGCGCCCCGCACCCTCGTCGCCGATGCAGGACGACCCGAACGCGCCGGCCCGCAAGCGCCGCCGCCGCCGTCGTGGCCGCCCGGTGGGCGAAGCCGGCGCCGAGGCCGCCGCGCCGCGCGCCGAGGCTGGTCGCAAGAAGCCCGAGCCGGCGCCCACCGCCAGCGAGAAGCCGTCGCTGCTCGGCCGCATCAAGGCCGGCCTGAAGTCGCTCGTCAAGCGCACGCCGCCCGGCAAGCATTGAGTGCGGCGCGCCGGCACGGCCGGCGCGTCTGCTAGATTGCGCGGGACTTCCACCACCGTCGCCGGCATGGCCCTGCTCCGCTTCGACAACGTTTCCAAGACCTACCCGGGCAACCCGCCGGCGCTGAGCGACGTCAGCTTCGCGGTGGAGGAGGGCGAGATGCTCTTCGTCACCGGCCACTCCGGCGCCGGCAAGTCCACCCTGCTGCGCCTGGTGCACCTGTCCGAGCGGCCCAGCCGCGGCACCGTGCTGGTGAACGAGCGCAACCTGGCCAAGGTGCGCGGCCGCAAGGTGCCGCTGCACCGGCGCCAGGTGGGCGTGGTGTTCCAGGACCACCGCCTGCTCACCGACCGCAGCGTGTTCGACAACGTGGCCCTGCCGCTGCTGATCGCCGGCACGCCGCGCGCCGAAGTCGGCAAGCGCGTGCGCGCCGTGCTCGACAAGGTCGGCCTGGGCGAACGCGAGCGCTCGCTGCCGATGCAGCTCTCGACCGGCGAACAGCAGCGCGTCGGCATCGCCCGCGCCATCGTCGCCCAGCCGCAGCTGCTGGTGGCCGACGAACCCACCGGCAACCTCGACCCGCAGCTGGCCGCCGAAATCATGCAGCTTTTCGCCTCCCTGCCGGCGCTGGGCACCACGGTGGTGATCGCCAGCCACGACCTGGCCCTGGTCAAACGCATGCGCCGCCGCGTGCTGGTGCTCGACCACGGCAAGCTGGTGGACGACATCTCGCCCGAGGACCTGGCGGCATGAGCAAGGTCGAAGCGCGCGCCAAGCCGGCCGCCGCCGAACGCGTCCGGGCCGGCCGCCTCGGCAGCCGCCTGCGCGCCTGGCGCGAACAGCACCTGTATTCGCTGGTCTCCAGCCTGGGCCGCCTGCTGCAGCGCCCGGTGGCCACCGGCCTCACCATCGGCGTGATGGCGGTGGCCATCGCGCTGCCGCTGGGCCTGGCGCTGGCGCTGGGCAACCTGGAGCGTTTTTCCGGCACCGTCAGCCAATCGCGCGAAATCGGCGTGTTCCTCAAGGCCGACGTGGCCGAAGGGCGGCCCGAGGCCCTCGCCGGCGAACTGCGCGCCCGCCCCGACGTGGCCGGCGTCACCGTGCGCACGCCCGAGGAGGGCCTGGAAGAGTTCCGCGCCATGAGCGACCTCGCCGGCGCACTCGACGTGCTCGAGCACAACCCGCTGCCCTATGTGCTGGTGGTGCAGCCGGCCGGCGACGACGACGGCAACGCCCTGGCCGAAGCCCTGCGCGCGCTGCCCGAGGCCGACGTGGTGCAGCACGACGCCGCCTGGCGCCAGCGCCTGTCGGCCTGGCTGGCCTTCGGCGAACGCGTGGTACAGGTGGTGGCCGTGCTGCTGGGCCTGGGCGTGCTGCTGGTGGTGGGCAACACGGTGCGGCTGGACATCGGCGCGCGCAGCGAGGAGATCGCCGTGCTGCAGCACCTGGGTGCCACCGACGGCTTCGTGCGCCGGCCGTTCTTGTACCTGGGGGCCTGGTACGGCCTGGCCGCGGGCCTGCTGGCCCTGGCCCTGCTGCTGGTCGCCGGCCTGCTGCTGCAGGGCCGCCTGAGCGCCCTGGTGGCCAGCTACGGCAGTCAATTCGCGCTTTCCGGCCCCGGCTGGCGCGGCACCCTGGCCTTGCTGGCCGGTGCCGCCGCCATGGGGTGGCTGGGCGCATGGCTCGCAACCGGGCATCATCTACGCCGGACCCGTCCTACGGACGTGTGAAATGAACAGCCCAGCCTTCCGAAGCTTCGACACCCCCAACCCGCGCATCATGGTCGTGGACGGCTCCAAGGTCGTCCGCAAGATGATCGAGGGCGTGCTGCGCCAGCAGCTACCCGACATGGAGTTCGTCGGCTGCGAAACCGGCGAGGAGGCCAAGGCCGCCCTGCAGGCCGGCGCCGTGAACCTGGTCACCACCGCCCTGCGCCTGCCCGACATGGACGGCCTGGACCTGGCGCGTTACCTGCGCGAGCACACGCCGCAGGCCTACATCCCCATCATCGTGGTCTCGGGTGACGTGCAGGAGCGGCTCGAGAGCCGTTCGATCAGCGACGACGTCACCGACTACTTCGACAAGGCGCTGGGCTTCAACGCCCTGGCTGCCTTCATCAAGGGCTACGTGGCGCCGGAATCCGAGTCCGGCGGCGAAGTGCTGTACGTCGAGGACAGCCGCGTCGTGGCCATGGCCACCCGCCGCATGCTGGAAAAACACGGCCTCACCGTCACCCACGCCACCGGCGTGGAAGACGCCATCGCCCACCTGGAAACCGCGCGCGCCCAGGGCAAGGTACCCGGCCCCGACGTGGTGCTCACCGACGTCTACCTGAAGGGCGAACTGACCGGCAAGGACCTGCTCAAGTCCATCCGGGACGAGTTCGGCTACGCCAAGGGCCTGCTGCCGGTGCTGGTGATGACCGGCGACGCCAACCCGGCCAACCAGAGCGACCTGCTGCGCGCCGGCGCCAACGACCTGGTGCAGAAGCCCATCGAAGAGCGCCTGCTGGTCACCAAGCTGCTGTTCCAGCTGCGCGTTGGCCGCCTGCTGCGCGCCAAGCTCGGCAAGTAGGCGGTGGCGGAAGACGACCGGATCCGGCTCGAGCCGTCCTGGAAGGCCCGGGTCGGCGACTACCTGCAGCGCCCGGACATGCAGGAACTCTCGGCTTTCCTGCGTAAGGAAAAAGCGGCCGGCAAGCGCATCTTCCCGCCCGGCCCGCGTATCTTCTCGGCGCTCGACGCCACACCCTTCGACCAGGTGAAGGTAGTGGTGCTGGGGCAGGACCCCTACCACGGCGCCGGCCAGGCCCACGGCCTGTGTTTTTCGGTGCTGCCGGGCGTGCCGGTGCCGCCTTCGCTGCTCAACATCTTCAAGGAGATCCAGGGCGACCTGGGCATCCCGCCGCCCGACCATGGCTGCCTGCTGCCCTGGGCGCGGCAGGGCGTGCTGCTGCTCAACGCCGTGCTCACGGTCGAGGAAGGCAGGGCCGGTTCGCACCAGGGCAAGGGCTGGGAAGGCTTCACCGACGCCATCGTCCAGGCCCTGGACCGCGAGAAGGAAGGCCTGGTCTTCCTGCTCTGGGGCAGCTACGCCCAGGCGAAGGGCAAGCTGCTGCAGGGCCGGCACTGCGTGCTGCGCGCCCCGCACCCCTCGCCGCTGTCGGCGCACCGGGGTTTCCTGGGCTGCGGCCACTTCGGCAAGGCCAACCGCTGGCTGCAGGGCGGCGGCAAGGCACCCATCCAGTGGGCGTTGCCGCCCCGGGCCGAAGTCGAGGCGATGCTGGCCGGCCCCTGAGGGCGCCGGCCAGCCGGTTCAGGGCGCGGCGGCCGCGCCGTGCCCTTCCCCGGAGTGCCCGTCGTCGTTGATCCAGAAGGCATGCGCGTCCAGCAGCAGCCGGGCGGTTGCGCCGTACGCCGCCGCCCGCGATTCCACTTCGGCCATGGCCGCTTCGCGTTCGCGCCGGCGGGCCGCCAGCAGCGGCGCCAGGGCGACGCCGCCGAGCTCACGTCCCTGCTCGAGTCGCGCGGTTTCCTGGCGCTGCGCGTCCAGGCCTTCCTTCGCCAGCGTCCAGGCCGCGACCAGGGTTTCGGCGCGGGCCGCCAGCGCCTGGGCGTGGCGGCCGACCTCGATGCGCACCGCGTCGGCGTCGGCTTCGGCGGCCATGGCCTGTCCGGCCACTTCCGCCGCCACCGCGCGCCGTGCGCCGGTGCCCAGCGGCACGCTGAAGAACACACCCAGCGCGGTTTCGTCACCACCGCGCTCGGAGAGGGCGCGCAGGCCGACGGTGGGGTTGGCGCGGCGGTCGAGGCGGGCGCGTTCGGCGCGGTTGGCCTCGAGCTCGGCCCGGCCCTGGGCCAGGGTCACCTCGTGGCTGACCGCGACGATCCGTTCGCCCCAGTGGCGCCAGCCCGGCTCGGGCATGGCTGGCGCGGCGACGGGCGCGGCTTGCGCCGGCAGCGGCAGGCCGGGATAGCGCGCCTGCAGCGTGATCCGCGCTTCCTGCGCACGGATCTCCGCCAACCGCTCCTCGCGGCGCGCGGCGGCGGCGGCGGCGAGGGCGGCGTCGTGTTCGACCAGCGCCGCGTCGCCACCCTGGAGCCTGGCGGCGATGGCATCGAGGTCGGTGCCGGCGTCGGCCACGGCCGCCGCCGCCACGCGGCGCAGCTCTTCCGCCGCCAGCCATTCCAGCCAGGCCTCGAGCAGGCCGATCGCGGCCATGTGGCGGGCATCGGCCAGCAGGTCGTCGCCGACCGACACTTCGGTGTCGGCGATGCGCCGGTCCACCGCGGCCTTGCCAGGCAGGCGCAGTTCGCGCTGCAGGCTGGCTTCCCATTCGTTGAAGCGGCCCTGGGCGCCGGCGTCGCGGTCCAGCCACTGGCCACCGGCGATCCACTCGTGCGTGCCGCGGCGGCGACCCGAAGCGCGCGCCAGTGCCGCCTCGCGTTCGCCCTGCGCGCGGCGCACGCCGGGGTCGGCGTCGATCACGGCGACCGCCTCGTGGGCGTCGGGAAGCGTGTCCGCCAGCGCGGGCGGCATCTCGGCGCCACGCGCCGCCGGTACGCCTGCAAGGGCCAGGGCCAGGAGCAGCGGGCTCAGGCGGGCTTTCATTCGACGATCCTCCCGAATTCGATGATCGGACTCATCCAGTAGGCGATTTCCGGCGACGGCAGGCGCGTGCGCAGGCCTTCGACCAGGCGGCGCGCGCTGTCGGCGGGCAACACCGCTTGCAGCAGCGCGCGTTCGGCGCGGCCGCTCACCTGTTCCTGCACCGAGGCGCGGGCGAAGCCGTGGCCGTGGCCTTCGGCGTGCAGCGTGGTGAAACCGGCCAGGTCGGGGTCGATCTCCAGCAGGTCGGCCAGCAACTGCCGCTCGGCGGGGCGGGGGTAGGCCAGCGTCAGCTGGACCAGCGGGTTGTCGTTCATGGCGTGGTCCTCGTGCGGGCCTGGCCGAAGCGCAGGTAGAGCAGGGGCAGCAGCAGCAGGGTGAGCGGCGTGGCGGTGACCAGGCCGCCGACCACGACGATGGCGAGCGGGCGCTGGATCTCCGAGCCGGGGCCCGAAGCCAGCAGCAGCGGCACCAGGCCCAGCGCGGTGATCGACGCGGTCATCAGCACCGGCCGCAGTCGCCGGCGCGCGCCTTCGACCACCACGCGCCTGATCGGCAACCCGCGCGCACGCAGGTCGTTGAAGTGGCCCACCATCACCGTGCCGTTGAGCACCGCGATGCCGAGCAGGGCGATGAAGCCCACCGAGGCCGGCACCGACACGTATTCGCCGACCAGCCACAGCGCCAGCACGCCGCCGACCAGCGCGAACGGGATGTTGGCCAGCACCAGCAGCGCCTGGCGCGCACTGCCCAGGCTGGTGAACAGCACCACGAAGATCAGCGCCAGCGCCACCGGCACCACCAGCGCCAGCCGCGCCGAGGCGCGCTGCTGGTTCTCGAACTGGCCGCCCCAGCCCAGCGAGTAGCCGGGCGGCAGCGGCACGCTGTCGGCCACCGCCTGCCGTGCTTCCTCGACGAAGCCGACCAGGTCGCGGCCGGACACGTTCGCCTGCACCAGCGCATAACGCGAACCGGCCTCGCGGTCCACCTTCACCGGCCCGTCCACGCGGCGGACGCGGGCGACGTCGCCGATGCGCACCTGGCCACCCAGCGGCGACACCAGCGGCAGGTCGGCGAAACGGGCCGGGTCGGCGCGCAGCGATTCGTCGCCGCGCACGACCAGCGGGATGCGCCGGCTGCCTTCGACCACCACGCCCACGGCCACGCCTTCGACCTGCGCGCGCAGCTCCTGCTGCAGGCGAGCCACGTCGAAGCCATGGCGGCCGGCGGCCAGCCGGTCCACCTCGATCTCCAGGTACTGCACGCCTTCGTTGGTGAGCCGGTAGACGTCCTCGGCGCCCGGCACGGCGCGCACGCGCGCCTCGACGGCGGCCGACAGCGTCTCCAGCTCCGCCAGGTCCGGGCCGAACACCTTGATGGCGATGTCGCCGCGCGCGCCGGTCAGCATTTCCGACACGCGCATCTCGATCGGCTGGGTGAAGGCGTAGGCGGTGCCGGGGAAGCGGTCGAGCACCTTGCGCAGTTCCTCCACCAGCCAGGCCTTGTCCGGCTGGCGCCATTCGTCCTTCGGCGCCAGTACCAGGAAGCTGTCGGTCTGGTTCAGGCCCATCGGGTCGAAGCCCAGTTCGTCGGCGCCGGCGCGGGCGATGATGCTGCGCACTTCCGGGACTTCCGCCAGGATCGCGTCCTGCACCGCCAGGTCCACGGCCGCGCTGGCATCCAGGTTGGCCGAAGGCAGCTTCTCGAGCTGGATCAGGATCGCGCCCTCGTCCATCGTCGGCATGAAGGTCTTGCCGATGCCGCCCCAGGCCAGCGCCGCCAGGCCGAGCGCCACGGCCGCGGCGACCATCGCCAGCCGGGGCCGGGCCAGCGCGGCGTCGAGCGCCGGGGCATAGACGGCGTTGAGGCGGCGCATCAGCCAGGGCTCGTGGTGCGTGCCCTCCTTGAGCAGCCAGGACGCGAGCACCGGGATCACGGTGAGCGAAAGCAGCAGCGAGGAGCCGAGTGCGAACACGATGGTCAGCGCCACCGGCCCGAACATGCGGCCTTCCAGGCCCTGCAGCGTCAGCAGCGGCGTGAACACCAGCGCGATGATCAGGATGCCGGAGGCCACCGGCGCCGCCACTTCCGCGGCCGCGCGCCACACCCGGTGCAGGCGCGGGATGCCGTCGCCTTCGCGGGCGCCGGCGAGCTGTTCGACGGTGTTCTCCACTACCACCACCGAGGCGTCCACCAGCATGCCGATGGCGATGGCCAGGCCACCCAGGCTCATCAGGTTGGCGCTGAGGCCGGCGAAGCGCATCACCAGGAAGGTGCCCAGCACCGCCAGCGGCAGCGTCACCGCCACCACCAGCGCCGCGCGTACGTCGCCCAGGAACAGCAGCAGCAGGATCACCACCAGCACGGTGGCCTCGAGCAGGGCGCTGGTCACGGTGCCGGTGGCGCGCGTGATCAGGTCGCTGCGGTCGTAGAAGGGCGTGATCGCCATGCCGGGCGGCAGGCTCGGCTGCAGTTGCTCCAGGCGCTGCTTGACGCCGCGCACCACCGCCGAGGCGTCGGCGCCGCGCAGGCCCACCACCAGGCCCTGCACCGCCTCGCCGCCGCCGTCGCGGGTGACCACGCCGTAGCGCGTGAGCGAGCCTTCGCGCACCTGCGCGATGTCGCCGACGCGCAGCGCCTGGCCCTCGCGCACGGCCACCACGGTGGCGCCGATGTCGCGGCCGTCGCGCATCGCGCCCGTGGCGCGCACCACCAGCGATTCTTCGCCTTCGTCGAGGCGGCCGGCGCCGTCGTTGCCGTTGTTGGTTTCCAGCGCGTCGCGCAGGCTGGCCAGGTCGAGGCCGGCGGCGGCCATCGCGGCGCGGTCGGGCACGACCTCCCAGGTGCGCACGCGGCCGCCCAGCGCGTTGACGTCGGCCACGCCGGGGACGGTGCGCAGCGCCGGGCGGATCACCCAGTCCAGCACCTCGCGGCGCTCGGCCAGGGTGTAGCCCTCGCCGTCCACGGTGAACATGTACATGTCCGAGAGCGGCGTGGCGATCGGCGCCAGGCCGCCGTCTATGCCCTCGGGCAGGTCGCCCGACACGGCCGCCAGGCGCTCGGCGACCTGCTGCCGGGCCCAGTAGATGTCGGTGCCTTGCTCGAAATCGAGCGTGAGGTCGGCCAGTGCGTACTTCGCCGAAGCGCGCAGCATCACCTGGCGCGGGATGCCCAGCAGTTCCATCTCGAGCGGCACGACCACGCGCTGCTCGACCTCCTCGGGCGTCATGCCGGGAGCCTTGAGGATCAGCTTGACCTGGGTCGGCGCGATGTCCGGGAACGCGTCGATCGGCAGGGTCCGCCAGGCAACGTAGCCCGCGACGGCGAGCGCGGCGGTGGCCAGCGCGACCAGCAGGCGCTGGGTCAGGGACCAGGCGACGAGGCGGGCGAGCATGTTCAGCCCTCCCCGGTGGCGTCGGACGACGACTCGGCGACGGCCTTCAGCGCCAGCACGCCGCGCGACACCACCTCGGACTTGGGCGCCAGCCCGCTGATCCATGCCTGCTGGCTGTCGCGGAAGTGCACCTGCACCGGCACGACCTCCAGGCCTTCGCCGCGACGCACGAACACCGAGCTCTGTCCGGCGACGGCGATGACGGCGGTGGCCGGTACCTGGGCGACGCCGGCCGAGGCGCGGCGCGAGATGCCGAGTTCGATCAGGGCGCCGGGCACTGCGGCGCCGGCCGGCAGGTTCGCCAGCACCGGGAGCGAGCGGGTCATCGGGTCGATGGCGCCGCCCACGCCGACCACCTCGCCGATGGCGCCGTCGGGCGTGGAGGCGCGCATGCCGGGCGCCAGTTGGCCGGCCAGGCGCGCCGGGGCCTGGCCCTCGGCCACGAGGCCTTCGCCGCTGGCGATCTCGACCAGCACGTCGCCGGGCTGGAAGGGGCTGCCGGCGGAGACGTGCCGGCGCAGCACCGTGCCCGCCACGGTGGCACGCAGGACCAGGCCGCCGTCGGCGGCCACGGACGCCGACTGCAGCGCGGGCGCGTCGGCGCGCGATTCCGATCGAAGCGCCGACAGTTCGGCGCGCGTGGCCTCGTCCTCGCGACGCGCGATCACGCCCGCGGCCAGCAGCGCCTCGCTGCGCGTGGCCTGGCGCGCGAGCGCGTCCAGCCTGGCGGCGCGGCCCGTGGCGGCGGCCAGGGTGGCCGACCAGTCGGCGCTCGACAGGGCCAGCAGCGGCTGGCCGGCGGCGACGGTGTCGCCGTCGGCGACCAGGACGCGCTCGACCGTGCCGGCATGGCGCGCCGGCAGGAGGGTGCGCGCGCCGGGGGCCAGTTCGGCCTGCGCCGGGATCGTCGCCACCGGGATCCAGTCGGCCGGCTCGGCGCGCGCGAAGGCCAGGCCCATGGCCTCGGACTGCGCAGGGGTGATCGGCAGCGGGGTGGCGGCGACCGGGGCCGCCGCGAGGGCGAGGGCCAGGGCCAGAGGCAGCAGGGTCGGGAGGCGGGGCACGGGCGGGTCTCCGGGGTCGTTTCGCACACGATCCCGCGCCAAGCTTTGATGCTGCTTAAGTCGTGCCGTTCTCCAGCGCCACCCAGCCCGACACGGTGGCGCGGAGCCACCCCGACGCCAGCGAAAACTCCAGTCGAAGCCCTTGCGCCTGCGCCAGCGCTTGCGCCAGCGCCAGTCCCAGCCCGGCGTGCGGGACACCGCCGGGACCGGCGGCGGCGCGGCCGCCCCGGAAGAAGCGCGTGCCCAGTTGTCCGAGATCGGCGTCGGTCAGTTCCGGGGCTTCGTTCTCGACCCACAAGCCACCCGGCCCGGGCTGCAGGGTCACCCGCACCGCGCTGCCTTCGGGTGCGTATTCGAAGGCATTGCCGAGCAGGATGGCGACCAGGCGGGCGCTCATCGAAGCGTCGGCATTGACCCAGTGTTCCGCGGGCAGGGCCATCGCGCAGGCGACGCCGCGGCGCTCGCGCAGCGCCTCGAGGCGCCGGCAGGCGGCGGCCAGGATCGCGGCCAGGTCCACCGGTTCCACTTCCGGCTGCACCAGCCCGGCCTCGTGGCGGGCCAGGCTCAGCAGGGCCTCGACGGTCTGCTCCATCTCGCCGCCCAGCCGGGCGAGGTCCTCGAGCGCGAGGCGCTGCCGCGCCGGGTCTTCCACCAGCAAGGTGGTCTCGGTGATCGCACGCAGTTCGGCGACCGGCGTGCGCAGTTCATGCGCGAGGTCCTGGGCGAAGCGGCGCTCGCGCGCCAGGTTCCGCAGCAAGGTGCCGATGACTTCATCGAAGCGCCGCGCCACGGGCAGCAGCTCGCTCGGCAGGGACGGGTCGGCGATGGTCGTGCCGGGATCGGACAGCCGCACGGCGGCGATCCGGTCGGCCAGCTGGTCGAGCGGCCGCAGGCCCAGGCTGGTGCCGCGCCAGGCCAGCAGGATCGCCAGCGCCAGCGCCAGCGCGACGGTGCCGCCGGTCAGCAGGTGCAGGCGTTGTTCGAGCGCGTCGATCTGCTCGCGCTCTTCGGCCACGACCAGCAGCAGGTGGCGGCGCGGGTCGTCGGCGCCGAGCAGGTAGCGCCGGGCCACCGCGCGGCCGCGGTGCCCGTCCGGCAGCGGCAGGTCGTAGTGGACGAAGCCGTCCGGCCCCAGACCCGGCGGGCGGTCGAGGTCCGTCGCCTGCGCCGAGGCCGAGCGCGCCACCACGTGGCCCTGCGCGTCCCAGGCCTGGAAGAAGTCGCGGTGGCCTTCCTCGCGGAATTCCGGCATCCAGCGTTCGATCGGCTGGGCCCGGTCCACGCGCGCGCCCAGGTAGGCGGCGATGGCGTTGGCGCGCGAGCTCAGGCTGTCGTCGAAACGCCGGTAGATCTCGCCGTCCACCACCGTGTCGAGCGACAGGAACAAGCCGCCCAGGGCCAGCACCAGCGCAGCAGCCACGCCCAGGCCGATGCGTTGGCGCAAGGAGCCCGGCCTAGCGCGCCACATAGCCGAAGCCTCGCCGTGTTTCGATCAGTTCGTCCAGGCCGCCGCGCGCCAGCTTGGTGCGCAGGGTGCTCATCAGGACCTCGATCACCTTGTCCGAAGCCTCGCTGTCACTGGCGTAAAGGCGTTCGAACAGTTGCGTCCGGCTGTAGACCCGGCCCGGGTGCCGGACCAGCTCCTCGAGCAGCGCGTATTCCTTGGGCGTGAGTCCCAGCGGACCCCGGGGCCCGGCGGCGGTCCGGCGGGCAGTGTCGATCTCGAGGCCGAGGTGATGCAGCACCGGTGCCGGCTGGCCGGGGTGTCGGCGCGCCATGGCCAGCACGCGGGCCCGCAGCTCGTCGAAGGAGAAGGGTTTGACCAGGTAATCGTCGGCGCCCGCGTCGAGCGCGCCCACCCGTTCGCCCACGGCGTCCAGGGCCGACAGCACCAGCACGCGGGCCGCCAGCCGCCGACGCCGGATTTCGGCCAGCAGGCTGCGGCCGTCGAGGTGGGGCATCATCAGGTCGAGCACGATCACGTCGTAGTCCCCGGCGTCGAGGTAGGGCAGGGCCGCGCGGCCGTCGCAGGCCACGTCCACGGCCAGCCCGGCCGCGGCCAGGCCGGTGCGCAGGGCCTCGCGGAGGCGTTCGGAGTCCTCGACGACCAGGACTTTCATGGGAAGGCGGGGGTGGCCATCCTTGCAGTGTAGGGGCCAGGCTTTGGCGACGCTTAAGCCCGGCCGCCCCTTGAACCCCGCCGGGCCACCCCCAGAACAGGCAGACGGCCCGGGGAGTGGCTGTTCTGTTTATGGAACAGACAGGGAACTTTCGGCCTATTTAGCACTCGAATGACCCGAGTGCTAGACTGACCCCATGAGCGAGGATCGAATGACCACCACGGCTTTGATCGCCAACAACCTGCCGGTTCCCAGTGCGCTGGGTTCCCTGGACGCCTACATCGCCGCGGTCAACCGCGTGCCGGTGCTGACCGTCGAGGACGAGCAGGCCCTGGCCCGCCGCTACCGCGACGAGGAAGACCTGGACGCCGCCAAGGCCCTGGTCATGTCGCACCTGCGCTTCGTGGTGCACGTGGCCCGCGGCTACCAGGGCTACGGCTTGGGCATGGGCGACCTGATCCAGGAAGGCAACATCGGCCTGATGAAGGCGGTGAAGCGCTTCGACCCCGACCAGGGCGTGCGCCTGGTCAGCTTCGCCGTGCACTGGGTGCGGGCGGAAATGCACGAGTTCATCCTGCGCAACTGGCGCATCGTCAAGGTGGCCACCACCAAGGCGCAGCGCAAGCTGTTCTTCAACCTGCGCAAGTCGAAGAAGCGCCTGGGCTGGATGAACGCCGCCGAGGTGGCCGCGGTGGCCAAGGACCTCAACGTCTCCGAGCGCGAAGTGCTGGAGATGGAGTCGCGCCTGAGCGGCCGCGACATCGGCTTCGACGCGCCGGACGATGGCGACGACGACGCTCCGCCGTCGCCCGTGGCCTACCTGCGCGACGCCGGCGACGACCCGGCCCTGGCCTACGAGCGCGCCTCGCACGAAGAGGACCAGCTCGACCTGCTGCGCGAGGGCCTGGCCGACCTCGACCAGCGTTCGCGCGACATCCTCAAGCGCCGCTTCCTGGGCGAGCCCAAGGCCACGCTGCAGGAGCTGGCCGACGAATACGGCGTGTCCGCCGAGCGCATCCGCCAGATCGAGGCCAACGCGCTCAAGAAGATGCGGGCGCTGTTCGCGGCCTGACCGCCGTCAGTCCGAAGCAGGCACCGACGGCCCCGCGAAGGGCCGTCGTCGTTTCCGGCTTCAATCCGGGTCGACCAGCAGGCCGCGCTCGCGGGCGATGTGCGCCAGTTCGCCCGGGTGGCGGGCGCCGAGTTTTTCCATCAGGTTGGCGCGGTGCCGGTACAACGTCTTGTCGCTGATGCCCAGCGCGGCGGCGACGACCTTCGGCGGCAGGTTCGACAGCAGTCCGCGCAGGGTTTCGCGTTCGCGCGCGGTCAGGGTGCTGGCGGGCGCGCTGGCCGCGGTGGGGGAGAGGTCGGAGCTGAGCACGCGCTCGCCGGCCAGCACGCGGCGCAGGCCGCCCAGCAGCTCTTCGGCCGCAACCGCCTTGCTGAAATAACCCTGGGCGCCGCGCTCGAGCGCGCGCACCACCAGGCCGGGGTCGTCGTGCATGCTCAGCACCACGCAGCGCATCTTCGGGAAGGTTTCGTGCAGCTGCATCAGCAGCACCAGGCCGCTGCTTTCGGTGCCCAGGCTGAGGTCCACCAGGGCCAGGTCCGGCGCATGCAAGCGCGCGGAGGCCAGGGCTTCGGTGGGCGTGCCGGCCTCGGCCACCACCTCGAAGCCGTCGGCCTCCTCGAGCAGGCGACGGAAGCCCTCGCGGACGATGGCGTGGTCGTCGATCAGCAGGATGCGGTGCATGCACGAAGTCTCGCAAACCCCCGGGCTGGCGCCGCAGAGAAAAATTCCCAGCGATGGCCGGATGGGGCCGCTAAGCTTGCCGACCATGGCGACCCTTGGGCAAATCGACGGCTGGCCCGCGCGCTGGCTGGCGGCCCGCGCCACCAGCCGTGCGCGCACCCTGGCGCTGGGCGCCGGGCTGGCGGTCGCGACGGCGCTGCTGCTGCTGCCGCTGTCCTTCGTGCAGCGCTACCACTGGAACCTGGCCACCGGGCTGCTGTTCGTGCTGGCCTGGTGCCTGCCGGCCCGGTGGTGGCCCTGGCTGGCCGGCGGCACCATCGCCTCGCGCATCGCCATGGGCGTCATCATCGGTGAGCGCAGCGGCTACCACGGCGGTTTCCTGGGCTACTGGGCCGACCCGCTGCAGTTCGTGCTGGGCAACCTGCTCGAACCCTTCCTGGTGATGGGCGGCGCCCTCCTGCTGCAGAGCTGGCAGGTGCAGCCAGGCGTGCGGGTCGGCATGCGCACCGAGGGCAAGGTGCACCTGGCGGCCCTGGTGTCGTCGCTGGCGGTGACGCTGAAGGACCTCGCCTACGTGCTCAACGAAGGTTTCGTCGCCGACGTGAAGCTGGCCGTGGTGGTGGACGCGCTGCCGATCGGCGGGCAGGGCGTGTGGCCGTTGCTGGGCGACTTCGCGACCATCCACGTGCTGGGCAACATGATCGGCATCCTGGTGCTGACGCCGCTGGTGCTGTGGTTGTTCGCGCCGCGGCCGGCGTCGCCTTCCTCGCGCGTGCTGGGCTGGGCGCTGCTGCTGATGGCGCCGGCGATGGCGCTGTTCGTGGCGCTGAGCGTGCAGTTCCCGAGCTCGGAGTTCGCCGAATTGTCCCGGCGGCTGCTGGTGGCGCTGATCGCCGCCTTCACCATGTGGCATGGCTGGCGCGGCGCGGTGGTGTCGATGCAGATGCTCACCGCCGCGATCGCGCTGGAGGTGTACCTGGCCCTGCCGATGCTCACGCCGATCCTGCTGCAGACCTACCTGGTGGTCACCGGCACCATGATGCTGCTCTTCGGCGGCTCGGTGGACGACTACCGGCGCCAGGCCGCCGACCTGCTGCAGGCCCGCCGGCGTGAGCACCGCCTGCTGGCCGAGCTGCAGGAGGCCGCGCTGCGCAACCTGCAGCTCGAGGAAGCCGAGCGCCGCCGCCTGGCGCGCGAGCTGCACGACGAGTTCGGCCAGAACCTGGCCGCGCTGCAAACCCACCTCAAGCTCGCCGCGCCGCACCTGGCCGGCTCCGGCCGCCTGGGCGTGTCCGACCTACTGCTTGAACTCACCCGCACCATGCAGCGCAACATCAGCCGCGTGCTGGGCGACCTGCGCCCGGCGGGGCTGGAACAGCTGGGCCTGTTCGGCGAGCTCGACCGCGGCAGCATCCGCCGGCTGGTGGACGACGCCGGCCTCGAACTGGAAGTGCGCCTCGAGGGCGACGCGCGCCTGCTTTCGGCGCTCGACGCCACGCATTCGACCGCCATCTACCGGATGGCGCAGGAGTCGATGACCAACATCGTGCGCCATGCCGGCGCCACCCGCTGTTCGCTGCGCATCCGCATCAACCGGCGCAACGGCGCGCTGTGGGTGTTCCTGGACATCCGCGACGACGGCAACGGCCGGGTCGAGCGGCTCAGTCCAGGCAATGGCCTCACCGGCATGCGCGACCGCGTGCTGGCGCTCAACGGCGCGCTGCACCTGCGGCAGTTGTCGCCGGGCCTGCGGCTGCACCTGCTGGTGCGCCAGGACTTGCCGGCTCAGTAGAGGTCGGTCGGGTCCACGTCCAGCGACCAGCGCACCCGCCGCGCCGAACGCAGCGCGTGCAGCGCCGGCAGCGCCGCGTTGAGCGCCGCGTGCAGCGGGCCGCGCTGGGCAGCTTCAAGCAGCAGTTGGCCGCGGGCCATGCCGGCGCGCCGGGCCATGGGCGCGGGCATGGGGCCGTTCACTGACAGGCCCTCGCGACCGTCCAGCGCCGCGCGCGCTTCCTGCAGGAAACCCTGCACCTCGGCCTCGGTGCCGGCCTCGGCGCGCAGCATCGCCAGGTGCGTGTAGGGCGGGAAACCGGCCGCCTCGCGTTCAGCCAGCTGCAGCGCCGCCACCGCCGGGTAGCCGCCGTTGAGCAGGGTGCCCAGCAGCGGGTGGTCGGGGTGGTGCGTTTGCAGAAGCACTTCGCCCGGCAACGCGGCGCGGCCGGCGCGGCCGGCGACCTGGATCAGCAGCTGCGCCAGCTTTTCGCCGGCGCGGAAGTCGGCGCTGAACAGGCCCTCGTCCACGCCCACCACCGCCACCAGGGTAAGCCGCGGCAGGTCGTGGCCCTTGGCCAGGATCTGGGTGCCGACCAGGATGCCCGGCTCGTCGCCGAGCGTGGCCAGGTGTTCTTCCAGCGCGTTGCGGCGGCGGGTGGTTTCGCGGTCCACGCGCACCAGGCGCGCCGCGGGGAAACGTTCGGCCAGCGCTTTTTCCAGCCGCTCGGTGCCGGCGCCCTGCGGCTGCAGCGCCAGGCTGGCGCAGTCGGGGCAGGCGTTGGGCGGCGTGGCGCGCGCGCCGCAGTGGTGGCAGACGAGCCGCCGGCCGCCGGCGTGCACGGTCATGGCGGCGTCGCAGCGCTTGCAGTGCGCGCTCCAGCCGCAGTCGTGGCAGATCAGCACCGGCGCGTAGCCGCGGCGGTTCTTGAACACCAGCGCCTGTTCGCCGCGCGCCAGGCAGGCGCCCACGGCGTCCAGCAGCGCTTCCGACAGGCCGTCGCGCAGCGGGCGCTTGCGCACGTCCACCACCCGCACCGACGGCGGCCGCGCGCCGCCCGCGCGCTGCGCCAGGCGCAGGTGCCGGTAGCGGCCGGAGAGGGCGTTGTGAAGCGATTCCAGCGAGGGCGTGGCGCTGCCCAGCAGCACCGGCATGCCGAGCTTGCTGGCGCGCACCAGGGCCAGGTCGCGGGCGTGGTAGCGGATGCCGTCCTGCTGCTTGTAGGAGCCGTCGTGCTCTTCGTCCACCACCAGCAGGCCGGCCTCGGGCAGCGGGCAGAACACCGCCGAGCGCGTGCCCACCAGCACGCGCGCGTGGCCGCTGGCCATGGCGGCCCAGGCGCGGGCGCGTTCGCCGTCAGCCAGGCCGGAATGGAAGGCCGCCACGGGCACGCCCAGGCGGGCCCGGAAGCGCGCCAGGGTCTGCGGCGTCAGGCCGATCTCGGGCACCAGCACCAGGGCCTGGCGGCCGGCGGCCAGGCAGTCGGCGATGGCCTGCAGGTAGACCTCGGTCTTGCCGCTGCCGGTGACGCCCTCGAGCAGGATGGGGCGGAAGCCGCTGCCTTCGCGCAGGGCCGCCAGGGCCTCGGCCTGGCCCGGCATCAGCACCGGCGGCGCGGCCGGCGCGGGCGCATTCCCGGGGCCGTCGAGCACCACGCGTTCGGCCAGGCCGCGTTCGGCCAGGCTGCGCGCGGCCGGGCGCCAGGCTTCGTCGGCGGCGTCCAGTTGGTCTTCCGAAAGCGCCCCGGCCTGCAGGCGCAGCAGCAGCCGGCGCGGTTTGCCCTCGCGGCCCGGCGCGGCGGCGGCGGCCTGGCCGGCGGCGGTCAGGGCCCAGCCGTGGCGGGTGGTGTCGGGCAGGGGCTGGCCGGCCCGCAGCAGGGTGGGCAGGGCGGTGGCCAGCACCTCGCCCAGCGGCGCGTGGTAATAGGCGGCGGCCCAGCGCAGGGTTTCGAACAGTTCGCCGGCCAGCAGGGGGGTGGCGTCGAGCCGGGCCAGCACCGGCTTGAGCGCGGCCGGGGGGGGGGGGGGGGGGGGGGGCGGGCCCCCCCCCCCCCCCCCCCCCCCCCCCCCCCCCCGCCCGCGCCGCCCCCCCCCCCCCCC
>JAIBEO010000250.1 GCA_019459185.1 Rhizobium sp.
TGGGGCTTTCCCTGGCACGTGGATTCAATGCCGTAATTCAAGCGCCCGGGGCGCCACCGCGCCCCGCGCTGATCGCAAACCACCACGCCCCGGGGTTGGCCGGGCCTTCTGGAATGAGTGGCGCTCCCTAGGGGACTCGAACCCCTGTTCCAGCCTTGAGAGGGCCGTGTCCTAGGCCACTAGACGAAGGGAGCGCGGATGGCGAAGCGGTGATGCGGGCGTTAGTATACCGGGCTTGATCGCCTCCGGGAAGGGTTTTGCCGTTCCCGGGGCCACCCGCCGCCGCGCAAGGATACCGCGCCGCCACCAGCCCATGACGGACACCGCCATCGCCACCCCGATACCGCCCCTGGTCGTCGCCCGCGCCGACCACGGCATCTCCCGCAAGGACATCAGCCCCAACGCGCTGCGGGTTCTTTACCGCCTGCGCGACGGCGGCTTCCAGGGTTACCTGGTCGGCGGCGCCGTGCGCGACCTACTGGTCGGCGGCCACCCCAAGGACTTCGACATCGCCACCGACGCCACGCCCGAACAGGTCAAGGCCCTGTTCCGGAACTGCCGGTTGATCGGCCGCCGCTTCCGCCTGGCGCACGTGGTGTTCGGCAAGGAAATCATCGAAGTCGCCACCTTCCGCGCCAACAGCGCCGACGACAGCGACGACCGCTCCACCGACGACGGCGGCCGCCTGCTGCGCGACAACGTCTACGGCAGCATCGAGGACGACGCGGTCCGCCGCGACTTCACCGCCAACGCGCTCTACTACGCCATCGAGGATTTTTCGGTGCGCGACTACGTGGGTGGTTACGCCGACGTGCAGCAGCGCGTGCTGCGCCTGATCGGCGACCCGGTCGAACGCTACCGCGAGGACCCGGTGCGCATGCTGCGCGCGGCGCGCCTGGCGGCGAAGCTGGGCTTCTCCATCGCGCCCGAGGCCGCCGCGCCCATTCCCGAGCTGGCCGAACTGCTCGGCGCCGCCCCGCCGGCGCGCCTGTTCGACGAGTGCCTGAAGATGTTCCTGGCCGGGCACGCCGAAAAGAGCTTCCTGCTGCTCGAGGAGCTGGGCCTGCTGCCCGCGCTGTTCCCCGAGACCGCCAAGGCCCTGGCCACCAACCGCAGCGGCGCGCTGCGCATGATGGTGCTGCAGGCCCTGCGCAACACCGACGCGCGCATCGCCGCCGACAAGCCGGTGACGCCGGCCTTCCTGTTCGCCGCACTGCTGTGGCCGGCCTACTGCCGCGAGCTGGCGGTGCTGCAGAAGTCGGGCATCGACCCGCTGGTGGCGCAGCAGCGCGCCGCCGACCGCGTCACCCTGCACCAAGCGCACCGCATCGCGCTGCCGCGCCGGTTCTCGCTGCCGATGCAGGAAATCTGGCTGCTGCAGCCGCGGTTCTCCCAGCGCGTGCGCAAGCGCGTGTTCCGGCTGCTGTCGCACCCGCGCTTCCGCGCCGCCTTCGATTTCCTCGAACTCCGCGCCACCGCCGCGCCCGAAATGGTGGAAGACGTGGCCTTCTGGCGCGAGGCCCAGGCCCAGGCGCCGGGTGAACTGGCCGATCGCCTGCAGCCCAAGGCGCCGCGCCGCGACGCCGATGGCGACGCGGGCGAAGACGCCGTCGACGACGACGCCGGCGCCGCGCCCAAACGCCGTCGCCGCCGTCGCCGCCCGAGGCCGGGAGGCGGGGCAGGGGCGACGGAGTGAATCCAGCCGCGCCGGTGCGCGCCTTCGTCGCCTTCGGCGGCAACGAGGGCGAGGTGCAGGCCAACCTGCTGGCCGCGCTCGATGCCCTGGGCGCGTTGCCCGGCACTTCGGTTCAGCGGCGCTCGTCCTTCTACCGCACTCCGGCCTGGGGCCGCACCGACCAGCCGGATTTCCTCAACGGCGTGGTCGAACTGCGCACGGAACTCGATGCCAGCGAGTTGATGCAGGCCCTGCTGCGCATCGAAACCGGTTTGGGCCGCGTGCGCGGCGGTGACGTCGAACGCTGGGGCCCGCGCACCGTGGACCTCGACCTGCTGGTCTACGGCGACGAGGCGCGTGACGAGCCCGGCCTGACCCTGCCGCACCCGCGCCTGCACGAGCGCGCCTTCGTGCTGGTGCCGCTGGCGGAAATCGCACCCGACCTGGCGGTTCCGGGCCAGGGCCGGGTGTCCGACCTGCTCGCCGCGGTGGATGCGTCGGGTATCCAGGCGATACCTTAGGGCTCCCCACTTCCGGATCCCGCCATGTACGCCAACGATCCCAAGGCCCCGGCGCGCGCGCGCCTGACGGTGCCTGCCCTGCGGCGCATGAAGGCCGAGGGCCGGCGCATCGCCGCCATCACCGCCTACGACGCCGGTTTCGCCCGCAGCGTGGACGCCGCCGGCATCGACCTGGTGCTGGTGGGCGATTCGCTGGGCATGGTCTGCCAGGGCCACGACAGCACGCTGCCGGTGACGGTGGACGACATCGCCTACCACACCGCCTGCGTGGCGCGCGGGCTTGCCAGCGCGCTGCTGGTGGCCGACCTGCCGTTCCAGGCCGACGCCACGCCGGAGCGCGCGCTCGATGCCTGCACCCGTTTCCTGCAGGCCGGCGCCGCCATGGCCAAGCTCGAAGGCGCGGGCCACAAGCTCGAGGTCATCCGCTTCCTGTCCGAGCGCGAGATCCCCGTGTGCGCGCACCTGGGCCTGACGCCGCAGTCGGTGCTGCGCCTGGGCGGCTACAAGGTGCAGGGGCGCGAGGCCGCCGCCGCGCGTCGCCTGCTCGAAGACGCCAAGGCCGTGGCCGACGCCGGCGCCGACGCGCTGGTGCTCGAATGCGTGCCCTCGGCGCTGGCCGCCGAGATCACCGCCGCCATCGCCATCCCCACCATCGGCATCGGCGCGGGCCCGGCCTGCGACGGCCAGATCCTGGTGCTGCACGACCTGCTGGGTTTGAACAGCGGCCACCGCCGCCCGCGCTTCGTCAAGGATTTCCTCGCCGATGGCGGTTCGATCGAGGGCGCCTTCCGCGCCTACGCCGAGGCCGTGCGCAGCGGCGCCTTCCCCGCCCCCGAACACGGATACGACTGATGCAGACCCATACCACGCTGGCCGCGCTGCGCGCCCAGCTCCGGCAATGGCGCCGCGAGGGCGCCAGCGTCGGTTTCGTGCCCACCATGGGCAACCTGCACGACGGGCATTTCGCCCTGGTGGAACTGGCGCGCAAGCACGCCGACAAGGTCGTGGCCAGCATCTTCGTGAACCCGACCCAGTTCGGGCCCAACGAAGACTACGCGCGTTACCCGCGCACGCCCGACCGCGACATCAACGGCCTGGCCGAGCAGCGCTGCGACGCGCTGTTCCTGCCCTCGGTCGAGCAGATGTACCCGTTCGGCACCATGGGCTGCGTGCAGATGCACGTGCCCGGCATCACCGACATCCTGTGCGGCGCGCACCGGCCCGGCCACTTCAACGGCGTGGCGCAGGTGGTGGCGCGGCTGTTCAACATGGTGCAGCCCGACCTGGCGGTGTTCGGCCGCAAGGACTACCAGCAGCTGCAGGTGATCCGCTACATGGCCAAGGAAATGAGCTTCCCGGTGGAAATCATCCCGGCGCCGACGCTGCGCGAGGCCGACGGCCTGGCCATGAGCTCGCGCAACCAGTACCTCGAGGGCGACGAGCGCCGCACCGCGGTGCGCATCTACCAGACGCTGTGCTTCATGCGCGACGCCGCGCGCCAGGGCCTGCCGGTGCCGGGCATCGAGGACGAGGCCACGTCGCGGCTCGAGGCCGCGGGTTTCACCGTGGACTACGCCGAAGTGCGCCGCGCCGACCTCACGCGCCCGCGCTCGCCGGACGAGCCCGGCCTGGTGGCGCTGGTGGCCGCGCGCCTGGGGCGCACGCGTTTGATCGACAACCTCGAATTCGATCCGTCCTGAGCCCGCGGGCGACGGAAACAGGCCGGCAGGCCTGGTCGGTTAGACTCGGGGGCCATCATCGATGGATGCGCTGATGCCAAACAACGATTCCTGGTCGGGCCTGCGCGCGCATGCGGCGCGGCTGGCGGACGTGCCCATGGGCGGGTTGCTGGCGGGCGATCCGGCCCGGGCCCGCGAGTTCTCGATGCGGGTGGGCCCGATCCACGCCTGTTTCGCGCGGCAGCGTTACGACGCCGCCGCGCTCGATGGCCTGTTCGCGCTGGCGACCGGGCTGCCCGGGGCTTTCCGGCGCCTGTTCGACGGCGCCCAGGTCAACCCGTCGGAACAGCGTCCCGCCCTGCATACCGCGCTGCGTTCCGACCTGGGCCGGGGACCTGCCGCCACCGCCGCGCGGGCCGAGGCGTTGGCCGCGCGCGAGCGCATGGCCGCCCTGGTGGCGGAGCTGGAAGCGTCGGACATCACCGACATCGTCAACATCGGCATCGGCGGTTCCGACCTCGGGCCGCGCCTGGCGGTGCAGTCGTTGGCTGAATTCGACCGCGGCCGCTTCCGCACCCACTTCCTCTACAACGCCGACGCCAGCGGCGTGCATCGCCTGCTGCCGCAACTCGATCCGGCGCGTACGGCGCTGGTGCTGGTGTCCAAGAGCTTCGGCACCCAGGAGACGCTGCTCAACGGCGGCATCCTGAAGGACTGGTTGGCCGGCCGCGGTCGCCTGTATGCGGTGAGCGCGGCCGTGGACAGGGCCGTGGCCTTCGGCGTGCCGGCCGAGCGGGTGCTGCCGATGTGGGACTGGGTGGGAGGGCGGTATTCGCTGTGGTCGGCGGTGGGCTTCAGCGTGGCGCTGGCCCTTGGCATGGCGCGGTTCGAGGAACTGCTTGCCGGTGCCGCCGACATGGACCGGCACGTGCTGGAATCGCCGCCGGAGCGCAACCTGGCGGTCTGGCATGCCCTGACCCTGGCCTGGAACCGCGACGCGCTGGGATTGGCCACGCACGCCGTGCTGCCCTACGACGAGCGCCTGGACCTGCTGCCGGATTACCTGCAGCAGCTGGTGATGGAGAGCCTGGGCAAGACCGTGCGCACCGACGATTCACCTGCGCCGGTGCCGACCGTGCCGGTGCTCTGGGGCGCCACCGGCACCACCAGCCAGCACAGCTTCTTCCAGGCGCTGCACCAGGGCAGCGATGCCGTTCCGGCCGATTTCATCGGCGTGGTCACGCCGGCGCATCCGTATCCGGAGAGCCACCGGGCAGTGCTGGCCAACCTGCTGGCGCAGTCCGAGGCCCTGGCCAACGGCAGCCCCGGCCGCACGCCGCAGAAGCATTATCCCGGCGGGCGGCCCAACACCGTGCTGCTGCTGGACGCGCTTGACCCGCGCTCGCTCGGGGGACTGCTGGTGATGTACGAGCACAGCGTGTACGCGCTGTCGGTGCTGTGGGGCATCAACGCCTTCGACCAGTGGGGCGTGGAGTTGGGCAAGGAGCTGGCCAGCCGCCTGTTGCCGGCACTGGCGGGCGAACACGCCCCGGCGGCGATAGACGACCCGGTCACTCGCCTGCTGCTGTCGGAGATCCAGGCGCGGCGGAAGGGCTGAAACCAGGTTGGCCGGAGGCCCGGGCCGCGTGCCGCGCGAGGGCCCAGTCGACGTGTTCGCGCACGAGCGCGCTGGGGTGTTCGCGGCGCGAGGCGAGGGCGACGAGCACGGCGGGCGTGGTCGGGGCGTTGCCCAGGGCCACGGCGATGTTGCGCAGCCAGCCTTCGTGGCCGGTGCGGCGGATGGCGCTGCCTTCGGTGCGGCGCAGGAATTCTTCTTCGTCCCAGGCGAACAGCCCGGCCAGGCTGGCGCGCTCGAGGCCATTGCGCGCGACGAAATCGGGTTCGTCGTGGCGCACCGCGAACTTGTTCCAGGGGCAGGCCAGCTGGCAGTCGTCGCAGCCGAAGATGCGGTTGCCCATCAGCGGCCGCAGCTCCTCGGGAATCGCTTCCTTCAGTTCGATGGTCAGGTAGCTGATGCAGCGGCGCGCGTCCACGCGGTAGGGCGCCACGATGGCCTGCGTCGGGCACACCTGCAGGCAGCGCGTGCAGGTGCCGCAGTGCGCGCTGGCGGGCGCATCCACCGGCAGCGGCAGGTCGGTGTAGATCTCGCCCAGGAAAAACCAGCTGCCGGCCGATTTGTTGATCAGGCAGCTGTGCTTGCCGATCCAGCCCAGGCCGGCGTCGCGCGCCAGCGCGCGTTCGAGCACCGGCGCCGAATCGACGAAGGCGCGGTAGCCGAAGGGGCCGATTTCGCCGGCGATGCGGTCGGCCAGTTTCTGCAGGCGGTTGCGCAGCACCTTGTGGTAGTCGCGGCCCAGCGCGTAACGCGCCACGTAGGCGTCTTCGCCGCGTTCGAGCGTGGCCCAGGCCGCGGCGTCGTCGCCGGTGCCGTAATCCATGCGCACCGACAGCACGCGCAGCGTGCCGGGCACCAGTTCGGCCGGGCGCGAACGTTTGTAGCCGTGCCGGGCCATGTAGTCCATCGCGCCATGCTGGCCCCTGGCCAGCCAGTCGCGCAGGTGCGCCTCGTCCTCGCCCAGCTCGACGCCGGCGATGCCCACCTGCTGGAAGCCCAGTTCGGCGCCCCAGGCGCGGATGGCCCGGGCGAGGGCGGTCATGTCGGACGGGTCGCGCATGCGGGCAAGTATAGAATCCCGGCATGAGCGAACTGCTGCCCCTGTACCGCGGCGCCCAGGTGCGGGCGATGGACCGCAGGGCCATCGAAACCCTGGGCGTGCCCGGCTACGCCCTGATGTGCCGCGCCGGCGAAGCCGCCTGGCGCCTGCTGCGCGAACGCTGGCCGCAGGCCCGCCGCATCGGCGTGGCCTGCGGGCCGGGCAACAACGGCGGCGACGGTTACGTGTTGGCCCGGCTGGCGAAAGCCGACGGTTTCACCGTGGTGGTGCTGGCGCCGCCCGGCACCGCCCCGCGCGCGAAGGAAGCGCGCCAGGCCCTGGCCGACTGGCGCACCGCCGGCGGCCGGGTCGAGACCTTCGACGGCCTTCTGCCCGAAACCGACGTCTGGGTGGACGCGCTGTACGGCATCGGCCTGGCGCGCCCGCCGTCCGACGCTGCGCGCGCCATGATCGAACGCATCAACGCCAGCCACGTGCCGGTGCTGGCGCTGGACGTGCCCTCGGGCCTGGACGCCGACACCGGCCACGCCGACGGCGCGGTGGTGCGCGCCGACGTGACCCTGAGCTTCATCGCCGCCAAACGTGGCCTCTACACCGGCATGGCCCGCGATTTCGACGGCGAAGTGCGGGTGGATGCGCTGGGCCTGGCGCTTTCGCGCCTTTCCGACGATCCGCCGGCCGCCTGGCTGATCCGCCCCGACGGCCTGTCGCGCTGGCTGGCGCCGCGCCACGCCAACGCCCACAAGGGCGAACACGGCCACGTGCTGTGCATCGGCGGCGAAGTGGGCATGGGCGGCGCGGTGCGGCTGTGCGCGGAAGCCGCACTGCGCACCGGCGTGGGCCTGGCCAGCGTGGCCACGCGCAGCGCCGGCGTGGCGGCGCTGGTGGCCGCGCGGCCCGAGGCGATGACGCACGCCGTCGAAGACGCCGCCGCGCTGGCGCCGCTGCTCGAACGCGCCACCGTGCTGGCCGTGGGCCCGGGCCTAGGGCAGGGCGACTGGGGCCGTGCGCTGTATGCCGCCGCGCTTGCCAGCGGCAAGCCGCTGGTGCTCGACGCCGACGGCCTGAACCTGCTCGCCGCCGCGCCCCAGCCGCTGCCGCAGGCCATCCTCACGCCGCACCCGGGCGAAGCTGGCCGGCTGCTTGGCATTACCAGCGCCGGGGTGCAGGCCGACCGTTTCGCCGCCGCCACGGCGCTGGCGCGGCGCTTCGACTGCGTGGTGGTGCTCAAGGGCGCCGGCACCGTGGTGGCCGCGCCCGGGGAAGTGCCGGTGGTGATTGGTGCCGGCAACCCCGGCATGGCCACCGGCGGCATGGGCGACGTGCTGTCGGGCGTGATCGCCGCCCTGCACGCGCAGCGCCTGCCGGCCTTCGAAGCGGCGGTGGCCGGCGCGCTGCTGCACGCCGCCGCCGGTGACCAGGCCGCGCGCATCGGCGGTGAACGCGGTCTGCTGCCCTCCGACCTGTTTCCCTACCTGCGCAAGCTGGCGAATCCCGAATGAGCGCGCGCGAAGCTTTCCTGCCCGATCTCGCCGCCACCGAAGCCCTGGCCGCGGCGCTGGCCGCCGCCCAGCCGACACGCGCCGTCGTGTTCCTGGAGGGTGACCTGGGCGCCGGCAAGTCCAGCCTGGCGCGCGCCTGGCTGCGCGCGCTGGGCGTGCGCGGCGCCATCAAGAGCCCCACCTACACCCTGGTCGAGCGTTACCCGCTGCCGGCCGGCGAGGCGGCGCACCTCGACCTCTACCGCCTGGCCGGCGCCGCCGAGCTCGATTTCCTGGGCCTGGACGAACTGGCCGCCGAGGCCGCGCTGTGGCTGGTGGAATGGCCCGACCGTGGCCAGGGCGGGCTGCCGCCCCCCGACCTGTGGGTTCGCCTGGCCGTGGAAGGCCGGGGCCGCCGTGCCCGGCTGGAGGCCACCAGCCCGGCGGGCGAGGCCTGGCTGGCCCGAACCCGGATTTGAGGGGCTTTCCGGGCATCTTCTGACCCAAATCCTAGGAAGGTCCGGCAGGTATCGGATTCCAAAGGGAAAACCCTTGCTTTTCCCCAGGCCCGGTGCTTCAATCCGCCGTATGCGCCGGATTTCCGCCCTTGCCCTGTCCCTCGCCGCCTTCGCCGGCCTGTCCGCCGCGTCGGCGCAGGCCGCCCAACTGCGCGGCCTGAGCCTGGTCGAAGGCGAGGACGGCACCCGAGCGGTGCTTGAGCTCTCGGGCCCGGCGGACTACAAGCTTTTCACCCTGGCCAACCCCGACCGCCTGGTGCTCGACCTGTCGCGCTCCTCGCTGGCCGGCGGTTTCAAGGCGCCCGCGCCCAACGGCGTGGTGTCCGGCGTGCGCACCGGCAAGCCGGCCGAAGGCGACCTGCGCGTGGTGTTCGACCTCGGCCGCGGCGTGCAGCCGCGCAGCCGCCTCGAGCGCGAAGGTGACTCCGCGCGCCTGGTGGTGGAACTGCTGGGCAGTGCGCCCGCGGTGGCCGGCAAGCCGGCGCCCGCGCGCACCGTCGAGGACGTGATCGGCAAGGGCGAGCGCAAGCTCATCGTCGCCATCGACGCCGGCCACGGCGGCAAGGATCCGGGCGCCATCGGCCCCACCCGCAAGTTCGAGAAGGACATCACCCTGGCCATGGCGCGCGAGCTCGCCAAGCAGGTGAACGCCGACCCGGGCATGCAGGCCTACCTGGTGCGCGACGGCGACGTCTTCATCCCGCTGCACCAGCGCTACCAGCGCGCGCGCGAGGCGCAGGCCGACCTGTTCATCTCCATCCACGCCGACGCCGCGCACAACCGCGCCGCGAACGGCGCGTCCGTGTACGTGCTTTCGCTGCGCGGCGCCTCGTCGGAGGCTGCGCGCTGGCTGGCCGACCAGGAGAACGCCGCCGACCTCGTGGGCGGCGTCGAGCTCGACGCGCGCGACAAGAACCTCGCCGCCGTGCTGCTCGACCTCTCGCAGAACGCCACCATGCGCGTCTCCGACGACGTCGCCGGCGAAGTGCTGGCCTCGCTCAAGGGCGTGGGCAAGGCGCACAAGCCGCAGATCGAGCGCGCCAACTTCGTGGTGCTGCGTTCGCCCGACGTGCCCTCGATGCTGGTCGAGACCGGCTTCATCTCCAACCCGGGCGAAGAAGCGCGCCTGAGCGACCCCGCCTATCGCAGCCGCATGACCAGCGCCATCGTCGGCGGCGTGCGCAACTACTTCGCCAACCAGGCGCCCCCGGGCACCTGGTACGCCGCCCGCCAGGGCACCCTGGGCGGCAGCCGCCAGCACGTGGTCAGCCGCGGCGAAACCCTGAGCCTCATCGCCGCCCGCCACGGCGTGCCGATGAACTCGATCCGCGCCGCCAACCGCCTCAAGGGCGACACCGTGAAGGTCGGCGAGCGCCTGACCATCCCCATGGCCGGCGCCATGGCCGGCCTGCCCGAGTAAGCCGCGCCGCCGCTGCTATCATCGCCCTCGGACCTTCCGAGACCGCGATACGTGCCGATCCAGCAGCTTCCCGACACCCTGGTCAACCAGATCGCCGCCGGCGAGGTGGTCGAACGGCCTGCTTCGGTGGTCAAGGAACTGGTGGAGAACGCGCTTGACGCCGGCGCCACCCGGGTGGACATCGACCTCGAGGAAGGCGGCATCCGCCTGGTGCGCATCCGCGACGACGGCGGCGGCATCCCGCCGCACGAGCTGCCGCTGGCCATCTCGCGCCACGCCACCAGCAAGATCGCCTCCATCGAAGACCTCGAGGAAGTCGCCACGCTGGGCTTCCGCGGCGAGGCGCTGCCGTCGATCGCCTCGGTGAGCCGTTTCGCCATCAGCGCGCGTGCGCGCGGCGAGGGCCACGGCGCGCGCCTGGAAGTGGACGGCGGCCGCGTCGGCGCGCCGGCGCCGCACCCGCACCCCGAGGGCACCACGGTCGAGGTGCGCGACCTGTTCTTCAACGTGCCGGCGCGGCGCAAGTTCCTGCGCGCCGAACGCACCGAGCTGGGCCACGTCGAGGAATGGCTGCGTTCGCTGGCGCTGGCGCGCCCCGACGTGGAGCTGCGCCTGAGCCACAACGGCCGGCTGTCGCGCCACTACAAGCCGGTGCGCGACGGCGGCGAACGCCTGCGCCGCGTGGCCGAAGCCCTGGGCGAAGAATTCACCCGCCAGTGCCTGGAAGTGGAACATGCCGCCGCCGGCCTGCGCCTGCACGGCTGGGTGGGCCTGCCGACCGCCTCGCGCTCCAGCGCCGACCAGCAGTATTTCTACGTCAACGGCCGCGCCGTGCGCGACCGCACCGTAGCGCACGCGGTGCGCCAGGCCTATGCCGACGTGCTGTTCCATGGCCGTCACCCGGCCTTCGTGCTGTTCCTGGAATGCGACCCGCGCGGCGTCGACGTGAACGTGCACCCGGCCAAACACGAGGTGCGCTTCCGCGAGCAGCGGCTGGTGCACGAATTCATCTACCGCACGCTGCACGCCGCGCTGTCCTCCACCCGCGCCGGCGGCACACTGGCGCAGGAAGCGGTGGGCGCGGGGTTCGTGCCGGCCGCGGCGGGCGACACGATGGCCCCATCCGCGGCTTCGCCTTCGGCATGGGCGCCGCAGCAGTCGGGCCTGGGCCTGCCGGTGCGCGAGGCGATGCCGGCCTATGCCGCGCTCTACGGTTCGCGCGGCGGCGGCGGGCCGGCCATGCCCGCGCCGCTGCCGGCCGCCAACGAAGCCGAGGCGCCGCCGCTGGGTTTCGCGCTGGCGCAGCTGCATGGCGTCTTCATCCTGGCCGAAAACGCCCAGGGCCTGGTGCTGGTGGACATGCACGCCGCGCACGAACGCATCACCTACGAACGCCTGAAGGCCGCGCTCGATGGCGAGGGCATCCGCACCCAGCCGCTGCTGGTGCCGGTGGCGCTGGCGGTGAGCGAACGCGAGGCCGACGCCGCCGAGCAGCACGCCGAGGCGCTGGCCGCCTACGGCTTCGAACTGCGCCGCGCCGGGCCTCAGGCGCTGAGCATCCGCAGCGTGCCGACGCTGCTGGCCGACCTGGACCCGCGCGCGCTGGCGCTGGACGTGCTGTCGGACCTGCGCGAGCACGGCGCCAGCCGCCGGCTCGAGGAAGCGCGCAACGAACTGCTGTCCACGCTGGCCTGCCACACCTCGGTGCGCGCCAACCGCCGGCTGACGCTGCCCGAGATGAATGCGCTGCTGCGCGACATGGAAGCCACCGAGCGCAGCGGCCAGTGCAACCACGGCCGCCCCACCTGGGTGCAGCTGAGCAAGGCCGAACTCGACCGACTCTTCCTGAGGGGACGCTGATGCGCGTGTTGTTGCTGCCTTTCCTGGCGTTGCTGCTGGCCGGCTGCGGGGGTTCCGCCGAACAGGAAGCCGCCGACGCCGCCGCCGCGGCCAAGGCCGCCCGCGAGGCCAGGCTGGCCTACGAACGCGAGGTGCGCGACTGGCGGCACGAGCGCCAGGAGCGCCTGCTGCGGCCCGATGGGTTCCTGTCGCTGGTGGGCCTGCACTGGCTGAGCCCGGGCGCCACCTACATCGGTTCGGCGCAGGACAACGGCACCCGCCTGGCCCTGGGCCCGCCGCAGGTGGGCATGCTGGACGTGCGCAAGGACGGCACGGTCACGCTGCGCATCGCCGACGGCGCCGAAGTGACGGTGGACGGCGAACCGGCCAAGGGCACGGTCACGCTGGTGCCCGATTCGCAGGGCAAGCCCACGGTCGTCGGGTTCAACCGCGGCGACGCCAGCTTCGTGCTGATCGAGCGCGGCGGCCGTTTCGCCCTGCGCGTGCGCAATGCGATGGCACGCACCCGCACCAGCTTCCCGGGCATCGACTATTTCGACATCGACCCGGGCTTCCGCTTCGAGGCGCGCTTCGAAGCGCACCCGCCGGGCAAGACCATCGACATCGTCAACATGCTGGGCATGGTCGAACCCATGCCCAACCCCGGCCGCGTGCTGTTCGAGAAGGACGGCGCGCAGTACAGCCTGGAGGCGCTCGACGAGGGCGACGGCCAGCTGTTCTTCGTGTTCGCCGACCGCACCAGCGGCCACCAGACCTACGCCGCCTCGCGCTTCCTGTACGCGCAGCCGGCCGGTCCGGACGGCAAGGTGGTGCTGGACTTCAACCGCGCCTACAACCCGCCCTGCGCCTACACGCCGTTTTCGACCTGCCCGATGCCGCCGCCGGAAAACCGGCTCGACCTGGCCGTCGCCGCCGGCGAGAAGAAGCCGCTGCCTTTCCCCGAATAATCCCCGAGGACCAACGAATGCGCCACTCCCTGATTGCCGCCTTGCTGCTGGCCCTCGCCGTTCCCGGCTGCGCGCAGGCCGAGCCGCCGCAGCCGCTGCTGTGGAAGGTGAGCGACGCCGACAATTCGCTGTACCTGCTCGGTTCCTTCCACCTGCTGCGCGAAGGCGACTACCCGTTGGCCGCCAGCACCGACGCGGCCTTCGAGGATGCCGAGAAGGTGGTGTTCGAACTCCCGCCGGCCGAAATGGGCGACCCGGCGCTGGGCCAGGCC
This sequence comes from Rhizobium sp., assembly GCA_019459185.1. Lineage (GTDB taxonomy): Bacteria > Pseudomonadota > Gammaproteobacteria > Xanthomonadales > Xanthomonadaceae > Arenimonas. The sequence goes on from JAIBEO010000250.1 coordinate 13,070, forward strand.
ATGGCGGCCGCCGCGCGTATCGAAGGCGGCGGCACGCTGCAGTCGAGGCTGCCGGCGGACACCTGGGCCCGGCTGCAGGCGCACGCCGCGCAGCGCGGCATGGCGCTGGATTTCCTGCAGGCGCACGAGGCCTGGTTCGTGAGCCTGGTGATTTCGGTCACCGAAATGCAGCGCGTGGGCCTGGACCCGGCCCTGGGCCTGGACAAACATTTCGCCAACCGCGCGGTGGCCGGCGGCAAGGCGGTGGCGGGGCTGGAAACGGGCGCGCAGCAGATCGCGATGTTCGACGGCATGGACGCGGCGCAGCAGGAGCAGGCGCTGGACGACGTGCTGTCGGACCTGGGCGCGCTGGAGCAGGAAATCAACCGCATGCACGCGCTCTGGCGCGCCGGCGACGCGGAAACGCTGCACGCCGAAAGCGCCGCGAAGATGAAGGCCGAATACCCCGACCTGTACGAGCGCCTCAACCGCGGCCGCAACCTGGCCTGGCTGCCGCGCCTGCAGGCCCTGCTCGACGAAAGCCGGGACGACGACGCCCTGGTGGTGGTCGGCGCCATGCACCTGCTGGGCGAGGACGGCGTGGTCGAACTGCTGCGCGCGAAGGGTTACACCGTCGAGCGGCTCTGAAGCACCGGCCGCGGCGTCGGCGGCCGCAGTTCGATGCAGTCCACGGGGCAGGGCGGCAGGCACAGTTCGCAGCCCGTGCACAGGTCGGCGATGACGGTGTGCATGCGCTTGGGCGCGCCGACGATGGCGTCCACCGGGCAGGCCTGGATGCACTTGGTGCAGCCGATGCAGTCTTCCTCGACGATCAGCGCCACGAGCGCCGGCTTGGCTTCGCCGTTGTCGGGGTTGAGCGGCTTGGGCTCGCGGCCCAGCAGTTCGGCCAGGGCGCGCACGCCGGCTTCGCCGCCGGGCGGGCACTGGTTGATGTCGGCTTGGCCGGTCGCGATGGCGCGGGCATAAGGCTTGCAGCCCGGGTAGCCGCACTGGCCGCACTGGGTCTGCGGCAGCAGCGCGTCGATGCGCTCCACCATCGGGTCGGCTTGCACCCGGAATCGCACCGTGGCCCAGCCCAGCACCGCGCCGCAGGCCGCGGCCAGGGCCACCACCACGAGCACCGCTTCCAGCATCAGGCCGCCACCATGCCGGAAAAGCCCATGAAGGCCAGCGACATCAGGCCGGCGGTGACCAGGGCGATCGGCGTGCCGCGCCAGCTGGCGGGTACGTCGGCCGCCTCGAGCCGTTCGCGCATGGCCGAGAACAGCACCAGCACCAGGCCGAATCCGACCGCCGCGCCGAAGCCGTACAGCGTCGCTTCCAGCAGGCCGCGCCGCTCCTGCACGTTCAGCAGGGCCACGCCCAGCACCGCGCAGTTGGTGGTGATCAGCGGCAGGTACAGGCCGAGTACGCGGTAAAGGCGCGGGCTCTGCCGGTTCATCACCGTTTCGGTGAACTGCACCACGGCGGCGATGACCAGGATGAAGCCCAGGGTGCGCAGGTGTTCCAGGCCCAGCGGCGCCAGCAGCCAGTGGTGCACGCACCAGGCCAGCGCCGCCGACAGCGTGAGCACGAAACCGGTGGCCAGGGCCATGCCGTAGGCGGCGTCGAGCCGCCGCGACACGCCCATGAAGGGGCACAGGCCCAGGAACTTCACCAGCACGAAGTTGTTGACGAACACCGCGCCGACCAGCAGCAGGGCGATGTCGTCCATGGCGCGCTTACCTGACCGGCATGCCCGGCGCGGCGGCGTCGCCGGCGCCCAGCAGGGCGAGCGCGCCGCCGTCGAAGCCGGCCGACAGGATCATGCCCTCGCTCAGGCCGAAGCGCATCTTGCGAGGCGCGAGGTTGGCGATGAACACGACGTGGCGGCCCACCAGCTTCTCCGGCTCGGCGTAGCTGGCGCGGATGCCGCTGAAGATCTGCCGCTGACCCAGTTCGCCGGCGTCGAGCAGGAAACGCAGCAGTTTGTCGGAGCCTTCCACGAAGCCGCACTCGAGCACCTTGCCGATGCGCAGGTCGAGCTTGCTGAAGTCCTCGATGCCAATGGTCTTGGCTTCTGTTGTAGGAGCGGCGGCGGCTGGCTTGAGGTCTTCCTTGCTGGCGTCGGTCATGGTTTCGATCTGCTTGGGGTCGATGCGGGTCATCAGGGGTTCGAAGGGCGCGATGGCGTGGCCCAGCAGGGGCGTGGCCACGTCGTCCCAATGCAGCAGCGGCGCGCGCAGGAAGGCCTCGGCGCGCGCCGCCGTTCCGGGCAACACCGGCTTGAGCGCGGCGGCCAGCAGGCGGAACAGGTTCAGGCCCTGGCTGCATACGGCCTGCAGTTCGGCGTCGGCGCCTTCCTGCTTGGCGATCACCCAAGGCTTGCGCTCGTCGATGTAGCGGTTGGCCTCGTCGGCGAGGGCCATCACCTGGCGCATGGCCTGTCCGACCTCGTCGCGGGCGTAGCTGGCCGCCACCTCGCGCACGCCGGCGAGGAAGCGCTCGTACATGGCGGGCTCCGGCAGCGCGTCGGCCAGGCGGCCGTCGAAGCGCTTGGAAATGAAGCCGGCGCAGCGACTGGCGATGTTGACGAACTTGCCGACCAGGTCGGCGTTCACGCGCGCGACGAAGTCTTCGAGGTTGAGGTCGAGGTCGACCACGCCGGCGCCGGTCTTGACCGCGAAGTAGTAACGCAGCGCCTCCGGGTCGAGCCCGGCGTCGAGGTAGGTGCGGGCCATCACGAAGGTGCCGCGCGACTTGCTCATCTTCGCGCCGTTCACCGTCAGGTAGCCGTTGACGTGCAGCGCGGTGGGCGCGCGGAAGCCGGCGCCGTGCAGCATGGCCGGCCAGAACAGGCCGTGGAAGTTGATGATGTCCTTGCCGAGGAAGTGGTGCATCTCGGTGTCGCCGGCCCGGGCGGCGTCGGTGAAGGCGGCGAAGTCGATGCCGGTCTTCGCGCACAGGGCCTTGAACGAGGCCAGGTAGCCGATCGGCGCGTCCAGCCAGACGTAGAAGAACTTGCCCGGCGCGCCGGGGATGGGGAAGCCGAAGTAGGGCGCGTCGCGGCTGATGTCCCAGTCGCGCAGGCCGCCTTCCAGCCATTCGGCCAGCTTGGCCTTCACCGCCGGGTGGGCGACGTCGCTGGCCAGCCATTCGCGCAGGAAGGCCTCGAACTTGCCCAGCTCGAAGAAGTAATGCTCGGAATCGCGCAGCTCGGGCGTGGCGCCGGACACCACCGAGCGCGGGTTCTTCAGGTCGGTGGGGGCGTAGGCCTTGCCGCAGACCTCGCAGTTGTCGCCGTACTGGTCGGCGGCGCCGCAGTTCGGGCATTCGCCCTTGATGTAGCGGTCGGGCAGGAACATGCCGCGCTCGGGATCGTAGAGCTGCTGGATCGAGCGTACCGCGATGGCCCTGGCGCCGTGGCTGCCGTCGCGCAGGCGGGTGTAGATGAGGCTGGCGAGCTCGCGGTTTTCGTCCGAGTGGGTCGAGTGGTAGTGGTCGAAATCGACCCGGAAGGCGGCGAAATCGGCCTCGTGGCCGGCCTGGATGCCGCGGATGAAGTCCTCGGGCGCCATGCCGGCCTTTTCGGCGGCCAGCATGATGGGCGTGCCGTGGGCGTCGTCGGCGCAGACGAAATGGGCCTCGCCGCCGGCCAGGCGCCGCGCGCGCACCCAGATGTCGGCCTGGATGTAACCCACCAGGTGGCCCAGGTGCAGGGGGCCGTTGGCATAGGGAAGGGCGGTGGTGACCAGGGCGGGGCGGGGCGTCATCGGGGCGGGGCATCCTCGGCGGGGGCGCCATTATCCCAGATCGCGCCGCCGGGGCGGCCGCTGCGGCCGCAAAAAGGGTTCTTCACCCAAGTCCGGGACCGGCGCCGTCGCCACGGCGGAAGCGAGGGTCGCTTCCCGCTCAGTGGAGCCTTTCATTTCGCGGGAAGCG